>JAWODG010000118.1:0-12000 GCA_046483385.1 Candidatus Brocadiia bacterium
AGTCGGGTTCTCTGAAGGATAACGGACCTTGTAAAAAAATTTGAAAGTGAAAGGTGCAGGGTTTTATTTATTTGATATATATTGTGCGCTTAAGATTTAAACCTTAAAACGATTATGGAAAGTTCACATGGAAAAGGCCGACGAGCTGTTCGAGCAGAAACACTACAAGGAAGCCGCGGCCGCATACGCTGCGGTCGTGGAGGCCGAAGGCGAACAGTGGCACCGGGCCGCCGAGCGCGTCGTCATGTGCAGGCTGCGTCTGAGGCTCTTCGACGAAGCCATCGAGGCCGCCCTCGACTACGTCAAGCGCACCGCCGGCGCCCCTCAGGAGGCCCGCGCCGAACGTCTGACCGGCCATCTTTACATGCTGCTGCCCCACTGGGGGACGCGCTCGGGGGGCGAGTTTCACCGCGCCGAACACCGCCAGGGCATCCGCCTCCATAGCTGGCAGTACGACAAGAGACACGCCGTTCGGCACATGGAACGTGCCCGCGAGCTGTACGCACGGCATGACGGCCCCGGCGCCCCCGAGGGCTGGCACACCGAGCGCATCGAGTGCATTTTCGATCTGGTCAACCTCATCTCCCGGTTCACCATCTATGACGACCAGCCACAGTTCTGGTTCCGTTGGTGGCAGGAGCGCGATGAGTTCCTGGCCGAAACCGCCGGGGAGACGGACTTCGAAGAGGCCCTGCCCTACTGGGAGATGCACCGCAAACGCCCCATCGGCCTGCGCGTCGGGCCGGACGGGGAGCCGGTCTTCCCCGGGAAGCCCGACGACTACGCCGCCGACCTGACCGCCGACGAAAAGATGCTCTACCTGCTGGAGGAGGTGCGGGGGCTCGACGAGACCGCAAAGCGGAAGCACACGGCGCTCAGCTACTATCGGCAGGCCATGCTGGCGCGGAAGCGCTTCGGCATGGACCGACTGAACCAGTACGCCGGCATGTATTACGGCCCGCAGGGCGAACGGCCCCTTCAAGAGGAGATGAAGTCCTTCAACCCATGGGAGTTGAAGGACGACCAGGCTCTCACGCTCGTGGCCGGCCGCATCCGCGTGGTGACGCTGCCCGAGCAGTATGACGTCTTCGGCCTCCTGCGGACCGTCTCGGGTGATTACGGGGGAAGCGAGACAGCGCCGCAGGCGCGTTACGCAGCCGGCGTTTACTACCAGAGCCGCCAGCAGTACAACGACGCGCTGGACGAATACGAAGCGCTGCGCGAACTCTTTCCCCGTAGCAATTGGGCCTCCCAGGCCGCCGGGCAGATGGCGCGCATCAAGGCCGCCGAGGTTAGCCTCAGCGGCTCAACCGTGCAGTTGCCCGAACGTCCGCTCAATATGGAATTCACCTACCGCAACCTGGACCGGGTCTGGTTCCGGGCCCGCCGGTTCGACCTGAAGAAGCTCCTGGCCGACGTGCACGCCATGGAAATCGAAGAGGACAACAACCCGTGGCGGCGCATGCAGTTGCTGCAGGGATGGCACCACACGCTCAGCCAGGGGCACGTCAACCACGAGGACACGCGGTTCGTGGCCCGGTACCTCGGCGCCGAGTGCGCCCAATGGACGGAGTCAGTCGAGGACGAGGGCACGCATCGCTCCGCAACCGCTGCCACCGAAGCGCCGTTGAAGGAACCGGGCGCCTACCTGGTGCACGCCTACACGGCCAGACCCCCTCGCGGCGACGCCCGCAAGGACGGCCTGCAGGCCGTCTCGCTCGGGGCCAGCCGGGCCGTAGTGGTGATCACCGACGTCTCCTTCGTCGAGAAGAAGACGGACAGGGGGATGCTCTACTACGTCGCTGACGCGGCGAGCGGCGCCCCCATCCCCGGAGCTGAACTGCGCCTGCTGGAGGAGTGGCGCACCCACGATCGGGACCGGAAGAAGAATGTCTGGCACACCAAACGCAGCCGCCTGGAGACCGACGAGCAGGGAATGGTGCTGTTCGAGGAGCCCGCCTACCGCCATGCCCGCCGCCACTTGATCATCGAATCGCCCCGCAACACTCTCGGCTTCAGCGGCATCCACGGCTTCGACCATTACTACCCCTCCGGGATGCGCCAGGGCGAGATGGCCTACGTGATCACCGACCGGCCCGTTTATCGCCCGGAACAGACCGTCCGATATAAGGTCTGGACGCGCCGCTTGCGCGAGGGCATCATGGAGAACATGCCGAGCCGCCCGGTGACGGTCAACATCTACGACGCACGTGGCGACAAGGTGCACACCGCCAGCCACCGGACCGACGAGTTCGGCGGGCTGGACGGACAGTTCACGCTCGAGGAGGAACCACCCCTCGGGCAGTATCGCATCGAGGTGGTCGATTTCCGGATGACCGGCGGACAGAGCTTCCGCGTCGAGGAGTACAAGAAACCGGAGTTCGAGGTCACCGTCGAACCGTCCAGGAGTCACGCAAAGCTGGGCGAGAAACTCACCGCCCTCATCAAAGCGCAGTACTACTTCGGCGCCCCCGTCACCGACGCCACCGTCAGTTACAAGGTCTTCCGCGAGGAATACTCCCACACCTACCACTTCCCCGGCGAGTGGGACTGGCTCTACGGCCGGGGCTACGGGCGCTCGTGGTATGGCTACGACTGGTTCCCGTGGTGGAGTGAGATGCGCTGCTGCTGGTCGCCGCCCACGTGGTGGGGCTACTCGCCGCGCTCCCCCGCGCGGGAACTCGTCAAGCAGGGCGAGAGCCGCATCGGCTCGGACGGGACCGTCGAGCTCGAGATAGACACCGCGCCCGCGCTGGAGAACCATCCCGACCGGGACCATCGCTACATCGTGGAAGCCGACGTGCGGGATGCCAGTCGCCGCGTCATCAGCGGTCAGGGCGACGTCAAAGTCACCCGCCAGGCCTTCTACGCCATGGTCCAGAGCGATCGGGGCTACTACCGACCCGGCGAGGAGATGGAGGTCACCGTACGCTGCGTCACCCCGGACAACCGCCCCGTCCGGACGGAGGGCGTGCTCACCGTCTCGCGGGTCGTCTTCGGCGGACCGAACAACGCCCGCATCGAGCAAGAGAAACTGGAGCGCTGGACCGCCGAGACGGACGGACGCGGCACGCTCTCCTTCCGCATGCGACACGAGAAGAGCGACCAGCTTGTCATCACCTTCACCGCGCCGGACGAGTGGGGCGGCACCGTAACCGGGCGGGGAGTCGTATGGGTGGTCGGACGCGACTTCAGCGGCCGTCTCTATCGGTTCAACGACCTGGAGCTGATCACAGACCGGCGCACCTACCAACCCGGCGACACGGCCCACCTGATGATCAACACGCGCCGTCCGGACAGTTACGTGCTGTTCGCCGACGAGGTGGACAACGGCGCGCTTCTGGACTGGCGCCTTCTGCACCTGCGGGACGGCCACACGGTCGTGGACATCCCCATCCGGGAAGGCGACAAGCCCAACTTCTTCGTCGAGGCCACCACCATCGCCGACGCGCGCGTCCACCAGGAAGCCAAACGCATCTGCGTGCCGCCGGAGGACAAGGTCGTGAAGCTGGACGTGCGGACCGACAAGACCGAATACCGCCCCGGCGAGGAGGCGACCGTCAGCGTGGACGCGCTGACCCCCACCGGCGAGCCCGCGGACGTGCAGCTCTGCCTGAGCGCCTTCGACAAGTCCGTCCTCTACATCCAGGACGAGTACACGCCGCCCATCGCGAAGTTCTTCCACGGGCGCCTGCGTGGCCACCACCCGAGCATGACGACGAACCTGCTGGAACGCTTTGCGGCTATGGGCCGCGTGCAGGAGCCGTTCCGCACGCTTCACCCGCTGCCGCCCGGCTGGCAGGGAACGTGGGACATCGGCGTCAAGGACTGGGCCGCCATCACGCAGGAGGAATTCGACGAGTTGACCGGGGGCGCGTACGCCTACGGCCGGAGGCAAGCCCTTGGCCGCGGCGTCTTGATGGAGGAGCAGGCCGAGGCACCCATGGCCATGGCGGCCAACGCCGTCGCGGCGGACGGCGTGGCCAAGGCCGCGCCGGCGGAGGCGGAAGGTCGGGGCGGGGCCGAGCCGGACTTCGCCCAGGCCGAAGTGCGCACCGAATTCGCCGACACCGCCCTGTGGCTGGCCGACCTGCGCACCGGACCCGACGGGAAGGCCACGGCCACCCTCACCATGCCCGAGAACCTGACCACCTGGAAACTCAACACGTGGGCGATGAGCCGCGAGAGCCGCGTCGGCGAAACCAGCAACGAGGCCGTTACCACCAAGAACCTGCTGGTGAGGCTGCAGGCGCCGCGTTTCTTCATGGAACGTGACGAGGTGGTACTGAGCGCCAACGTCCACAACTACCTGGGCGAGGCCAAGACGGCCCGGGTCAGCCTGGACGTCCCGCAGGAGCACCTCAGCCTGATGGAGGGCCACCCGCGAACCGTCGACGTGCGCGTGCCGGCCGACGGCGAGAAGCGCGTGGACTGGCGCGTCAAGGTCCTCAAGGAAGGCACCGCCGACGTCACCGTCTCCGCCCTGACCGACGAGGAGTCCGACGCGATGCGGATGAGCTTCCCCGTGCTGGTGCACGGCATGACGAAACAGGACTCCTATTGCGGCTCGATGCGCCCCGACGAGCGCGACGCCGTGCAAACGGTCGAGTTCACCGTCCCGGAGGAGCGGCGGCCGGAGCTGACGCGCCTGGAGGTGCAGTTCGCCCCCAGCCTGGTCGGCGCCATGATGGACGCCCTCCCCTACTGTCTCGACTACCCCTACGGCTGCACCGAGCAGACGGTCAGCCGCTTCCTGCCCGCCGTTCTCACGCTTAAGACGCTCCGCAACATGGGCATCTCGCTGGAGGACGTCCGCGACATCCGCGGCCGCATGGACGAGGTGCGCCGCATCGAGAAAGGCGAGCACCGGCGCATCTACGCCGACAGCCCCGTTTTCGATTCGAACGAGCTGCACGGCATCATCCGGAAGGGCCTGAAGCGCATCCGCGAGATGCAGCACGGCGACGGCGGCTGGGGCTGGTGGAGGGACGGCGACTCGAGCCCCTACCTGACCGCCTACGTCCTGTTTGCGCTCAACGCCGCCCGCGACGCGGACGTGCAGGTAGAGGCCGACATCATCGACCGCGGTATGGAGTTCCTGCGGGCATGGGAGACGGCCGAGCTGAAGGAGGACCACTGGTCTCCGCACTCCCGCCATGCCTTCGCCGCCTACGTGCTGTCAGTGCGAGAGGTGCAGGCCGAGGACTGCGTGGACCGGCTCTACGAGGGACGCGACGAGCTCAATCTCTACGGCAAGGCGCTGCTCACTCTGACCCTCGACAACCTGGGGCAAGACGAACGCGCGCGGACCGTCCTGCGCAACATAATGCAGTATCTGCAGGAGAACCCCGAGACGGGCATCGCGTGGTTCCGCACGCCGCAGCAGGGATGGTGGTACTGGTGGAACAACGACATCGAGACCAACGCCTGGTGCCTGCGGGCCATCGTGCGGCTGGAGCCGAACAGCGAGGTCGCCCCGCGGCTGGTCAAGTGGCTGCTGGAGAACCGGCGGAACGGCTACTACTGGCGCTCCACCCGCGATACAACCCTCTGCGTGGCCGCCATGAGCGACTTCGTGGTCGCCAGCGGCGAAGGCCGGCCCGACTACACCCTCACCCTCAGCCTGGACGACGGCGCCGTGGAGAAAACCGTCCGCATAAGTAAAGAGAATTTCTTCACCTACGACAACCGGCTGGTGGTCGAGGGCGTCGCGCTGGAGGGCGGCCGCCACACGCTGACGCTGAAGAAAGACGGCCCCGGCGCGCTCTACTGGTCGGCCTGGGTGCGCTACTTCACCAGGGAAGAGAACATCGGCGCGTCCGGCCTGCAGCTCAAGCTCCGGCGCCGTTACTTCCGCCTCGAACAGATTCCCTACGAGGTGGAGGTCGAGGGCTCGGAGGGTCAGAAGCTCACCGAGGAGCGGCTGCGCTACGAGCGCGTGCCGCTTGAGGACGGCGACCGGCTGGAGAGCGGCGACCTGGTGCAGATCGAGCTGGAGGTGGAGGCGGACAACGACTACACCTACCTGCTGTTCGAGGACATGAAGCCGGCCGGCTGCGAGCCGCTTCGCGTGCGCAGCGGCGGCAAGGGCCAGGAGGGGTTCTACAGCTACATGGAGCTGCGGGACGAGAAGGTGGCGTTCTTCGCGGACTCCATCGGCCGGGGCAAGCACCTGCTGCGCTACCGCATGAGGGCGGAGGTCCCCGGCATCTTCCACGCCCTCCCGGCGGTCGTGCAGGGCATGTACGCCCCCGAACTCCGCGCCAACAGCAACGAGAAGATCATCCCCATTCGGGAACAGCAACCCTGAGAGATGCTCAGTCCAGAGGCGGCACCGGGTGTAGAGTCACGCTCAGTTCGTATTCCATCAGGTCAACATCGGGCAGGTCCGCCGTCGCGTACCGGAGTTGTTCCGAGGCATATTGTGCGATGACCAATCCCCGCACGTGGGTCAGTGCCCAAAATGCCCTCTGCCCAGATCTCAGCCTTCTGCGGCCGGCACCTTCTGGCCTTGTCTCGCCTTGTGGGCGCGCTTGTCCGCTGGCTCGGTTGCTTGCTGGTCGCGCACGATGACACAAAACTCAATCCCCAGCGCTACGGCGAGTTTTCCGAGCGTTTCGAGCGTGAAGTTGCGCGTCTCAGCGAAAAGACGGGAGACGTACGCCTCCGAAACGTTCATGCGACGGGCCAGTTCCGCCCTGCTGATGTCGTTCGCCCGCATGTGGTCCAGGATCTGCGCCGTGATGTCGTTGTAGAGGCACTCGGCGCGGTAGGCCGGGTCGTCCTTGAATTCCTCGTGCAACTCATCCATCAAGGGACCGAGGTCATTGACAGACATGATTAGCCTCCCTCAATTGCCTCCAGATAGCGACGCCGGGCACGCTCAGCCTTCCTGATCTCACGCCGCGGCGTGGTCCTCTGCTTCTTGATAAAGCAGTTCGTGACCACGAATGTCTTGGGCTGGTCAGCCGGTAGGAAGCCGAGCAGTCGTACCTGCGCACGTGGCTTCATCTCGTAGATATCTTCAGTCCCGGTCAACTTCTTGAACTTGTATGTGTTCCACCACGGGCCTTCCGGATGCTCCCGGCATTTTCTCAAGTATGCCACCACGCTCTTCCGCTGATGTTGCTCCAACTCCTCCCGGATGAATTGCCCGGCTGAGCCGCTCGAATGCGGGCATTCGATGATACGCCATCGGTTGCCCTGGCCCGCTTGCTCTTGAGCCACTATCTTAACCTACGCGTTAAGGTCCCGGCTGTCAACCTCTTTTCTGCCGGCCCTCGGCCGCCCCGCGGGTGCGATTTCCGCTGGGCCCTGGTCTCCGCGTTGCATGCAGTGAACATAATACAAGCAGAATATAGCAGTTGCAAGCCCAACCGTCAAACTGGCACTTACCCAAGCGCATAGCGCCTGCAAGAAGACGATGTCGTTGCCGTCGTGCCCGTGGTGTCGTTGTGGTTGGTCCGGCCGTTTTGCCGCGCGAGCGGCCGCCGAGGAGTTCGTCTGGATTCAGCCCCGCTCTTCGGGTGGGCGGGGGCCGACGTTGCTCATGTCGATCGGCTCGAAGCCGAGTTGCAGCGCCGGAGAGCCCTCGGACAGGCGGAAGTCGCGGGCCTCCACGTCCCGGAAGCCGGGGTCGGCCACCAGCGAGTGCCGGTCGTGGCGCAGAGCGCGCCATCCCTCCAGGTCCACGGTTTCGTGCCGGTCGCGGAAGCTCAGCGGTTCGCCGCTCACGTCCCACATGAGGTTCAGGTCCGACCAGTGGTTGCGCTGGGTCATCCTGACCCCGTAGCCCCCGCGGAACATGGACGCGCCGTCGGTGACGAGGATGTTCTGCCGCAGGTTGAAGGCGCTGTGCCCTTCGTCCGCCCGCCCGTGCCCCACGGTCCCGTCCTTCCCCAGAGCGAAGATGTTGTTGCGCACGATGTTCTCCCGGCCGAAGTGCTGGGAGAACGGCTCGTGGGAAAAGTCGTGGCAGATGTTGTTCTCGATGATCACGTGCGAGGTGCCCTCGTCGGGATAGATGCCCCATCCGCCGTAGTTGCGGGCCACGACGTCGTGGATGAGGTTCCCGCGGATGACCGTGCCGGGCTGCACGCCGAGCGTGTAGATGCCCCCGATGTCGCTCAGCACTCCCTGCCCCAGGTTGTGGATGTGATTGTGCTCTATCCGGTTGTCGAAGACGCTGTTACGGTCGTAACCCCACGTCCACCCGCACGATATGCCGGTGTAGTAGAAATCGTGGATATGGTTGTGGGACAGGTCATTGCTGGAAGCCGACATCAGCAGGATGCCCACGGCGCAATGGAAAACGCGTCCACCGGCGTGGATGTGGTTGTCGGTGATGCGTTGGTGACTGGTCTGCAGCGGGCCGCGCTCGGCGCCTCCGTTCAGCTTGATCCCGCCGCCCCCCATGTCGGCTATCTCATTGCCCACAAAGCGATTGCCCCGGCAGCCGTCCACCAGCTCCATGCCGTACCAGCCAACGTGGCGCACACGGCAGGCCTCGAAGACGCAGTTCCGGGCGCCCTCCACGTAGATCGCTCCGGGGACGTCACTGGCGGCCTGTCCGCCGCACGCTCGCCCGCCTCGATGGACGCGCCCCACCCAGCGGCCCTCCGCCCGCCGGCCGCGGAAGCACGTCACTGCGTCGTCGTCCTCAGCTCCCGGATGGGTCCAGCGGGAATGCTCGAATGTCAGGTTCCGAAACCGCAGGAACTCCATGTGACGGCCCTCTCGCGCGTCCCCGAGCAGGCGGAGGAACTGAAGCAGCCGCGGCGCGAAGACCTCGCTCGTCTCGGGGGCCTCCCCGGGCATGGGCACGTAGTATAGCTGGCCGGAGGCACGGTCCAGATACCATTCCCCCGGCTCAGTCAGGCCCTCGAATACATTGTCAATGTAGTATGAGGCGAAGTGCCCGGCCCGGTCCTCGGAGAGGGGGCCGCGGGTGGGTCGCTCGAGGGTCACCATGCGCGTATCCTCGTCGTAGTCCGCCACCGGCGACCGCTCTTCCAGCCAGAAGTGCAGGGCCACCACCTCCACGTCGCTCAGGTTGTGGAAGCTGCCGAACTCCCCCTCGGCCGCGCGGAACTGCCGGTCGTGCCCCGACCCCCACCGGGCATCCGGCTCGCGCCCCGGCACGTCCTCCATCACGTAAGTCCCTTCTTTCGGCAGGCGGGCCCGGCGGCGCCGCTCGCCGTTGACGAACAACTGGCGGAAGTACCACTCACCCTCGGCCACCTCCGGCAGTTCAGTTACCCAGCACGTGCGCCCGTTGACCTCGTCTATGCGCCAGCCGGTGATGCGCCGACCGCCGTCGAGGATCGCTTCCTCTCCCGGATAGGACTCGTAGGTGACCGGGGCGGAATCCTCCGGCCGAAAAGTCACCGGCTCATCGAGCACGTACCGCCCGCCCCGCAACCGAACGGTTACCGGTCCCTCCAGTGCCGCTTCCTCTCGCAGTCGACGCACGGCCCTCCGGGCACCTTCCAGACTCCGCAGCGGGCCGTCGGTGCCTTCCGCGTTCGGCTCCGGCAGCCGCCCGGGCCAACCGTCGTCCCCACGGGTTGACACGAACAACTGCACGTCGGACGCCTTCTCATCCGTCGGTCCGTCAGTCGCCATTTTTCTCGTTCTCCTCTCGGCCTGCGTCAGGAAGTCGCTCTGCACCGTCAAATCCGAAGCGCGGTCATTACGAAGCCCGTGGGCCGAATCCAGGGCCGCCCGGTGGTTTGCGGGCATCAGCATGCCGACCACGAAGGCGGCAAAAGCTATCAGGACCAGAAGTTCAATCAGCGCGAAAGCTTGCTTCATCTCCACATCCTTCCACAGGAATCACGGATGTCGCGCCGCCCTCTCCGGCGTGGCCGTCTCCGGGAAAACCCGACCTTGAGCCCCACATCTCCTCGCCTCCGGTGCGTAAGAACCCGCCGGGCACTGACGTCTTACTTTGTGGCGACTGCTCTCCATGTCAAAGAAGCCGCATGCTATGGCATACCATCAGGAGAGATCAACAGAAGTCCTGCGTTGAAAGTCCAGTGTAGCCGTTCACGGCTTCATCAGGTATGGTCGCCAGAACCACCCCCGACCGCTCCAAACGCCCAAGACCGCACTGCCGCCTCATCGAATATGGATGTGCCGCGTGGAGCAGCGCGTTGGGTCATCCAACGAAGTGTCGCTCGGCAGGCAGTAGCGTGCGAGGCCCGGGCACTGATGTCCCGGTACGGTCTTTCCGTAACCGCTTCGCTTACAGTGGTATACGGTCCCCGTGCGCGTCCTTACCTCACAGACCACCAGGGTGGCCTTGACAGGGTTTAGGAGGGCCGCTATTATACTATTGTTTTGTATCGACCACCCGTAGCGAAAGGTCTTAGGCCATGGTGGAACAACCTGAGGATCTGGCATCAATGCTGACGATAGGCGAAGCAGCCAAGGAACTGGGCGTGTCGGTCTCCACGCTGCGGAACTGGGACAGAAAGGGTAAATTGGTACCTATCCGTCACCCCATCAACTCTTATCGCCTATATTCACCGCGAACCATCGACCGTTTGAAGACTCAGAGAGTTGCCGAATCCTCAGCTACTTACGAGACCGCAGGACGCGTGGAAAGCCGTTTCGACGTGCCATTCGTCGCCCGGCTTTCGCTTGCGGAGAAACAGATCCAACAGGCATATAGACCCTACATTCAGGTGCACAAGTGGTTTGCCCGGCGGCCCGGTACACTTTTCCGGGGACTTCTGCTATCCGAATTCGGGCGGCGCGGAAGTTTACGGGAGATGTTCTACCGCTCGCACGACCTGCACGAGCACAGAATCTTCGATCCGTTTATGGGAGGCGGCACGGCAGTTCTTGAAGCCAACAGGGTTGGGATGAACGTAATCGGGTGCGACATCAACCCGATGGCATACTGGATAGTTCATCAGGAACTGGACGACCTCAACCTGGAACTCTTCCAGGAGCGCGCCGAGGAAGTGGCCCGCCGGGTGGAAGAGCGTGTCGGCAAGTTCTACAGGACAATCTGCGCCGAGTGCGGCAGAAGCGTTCCCGTCAAGTACTTCATCTGGGTCAAGAAGCACCGATGCGCCAACTGCGGCAGAGCGTTCGAACTCCTGCCGGGATATCTGATAGCAAAGAATGTCCGTCATCCAAACTTCGTCCTCTTCTGCCCCCTCTGCAGAGACCTCTTCGAACTATCCCAACTCCCGGAGCGGGGTGCGCAACTGAATTGCGCCAAATGCGGCGGGACCTTTGCAAATAAAGCCGTAGCGCGTCGAAACCGATACGAGTGCCCGCACTGCTCGCACCTGGGACGGTACCCGACAGAGCTGGCAGACGACGGACCTCCGTCCCATTCCCTCATTGCGATGGAATATCACTGCAGCGACTGCAAGCCCGAGCACACCGGACGCTTCTTCAAGGCCGTGGGGCCGGACGAACTTTCGGCATTCCAGGCGGCGAGCAAGCAGTTCGGCGATGTGGGAGAGCACGAGTTCGTGCCTACAGACTTGATCCCTGAAGGCGACGAAACCAGCAGGCTCCACCGCTGGGGCTACAGGCGGTTCGCCGAGCTGTTTAACAGGCGGCAGCTTCTATCGCTGTCGACTCTGGCGGCGGAGATTGCGACTGTGCAGGGAATGAGTTGGATCGGGAACCCACAACAGTCGATGGGGTCGTCCAGAGCCTGGCTAAAGAATTGAGTGGCCTAACCGAAAAGTATCCTGAACTGGCAAGCTACAAAGCAGCTGAAGCCAATCGTGGCGACAGTCTGTTCTACAGCCACAACTTTGAGCAGTCTACCCAAAAGAGGGGGATAAAGAATTCCGATTTTGGAGAATATGGATGCTTTATCGGATTTTCGACAGCACCGATCCCACCGAAGGACCGCGCGTATGCAATGGCAGAGCCGAAAATGGAACTCGAAAACCTCGGGCTTTACATGTGGGCGGAAGTCAGGACCGGAGCAACCCCTTCCAAAGGTTTCCAACATGAAATCCAAGAACT
>JAWODG010000218.1:0-66093 GCA_046483385.1 Candidatus Brocadiia bacterium
ACGAAGTGAAATTCTTTCCCGCAGAACGGACATTACCCATGGCAGACCTGAGAGATGTTTTCGCCGAACCCGGAGCGGAGTACCGCGGCAAGCCCTTCTGGGCCTGGAACGGCAAACTGGAGGCCGACGAACTGCAACGCCAGGTGCGGGTTATGCACCGCATGGGGCTGGGTGGGTTCTTCATGCACTCCCGCGTGGGACTGGCCACACCCTACCTGAGCGACGAGTGGTTCGACATGGTGCGTGCCTGCGTGGAGCAGGCGCGTGAGCTGGACATGGAGGCCTGGCTCTACGACGAGGACCGCTGGCCGTCCGGCGCCGGAGGGGGCCTGGTCACCAGCGACCCGAAGTACCGCCACCGCAACCTCTACGTGGCCGTCTGCGCCCCTGAGGAAGGGGAATTTGAGCAGGAGCCCCTCGCCCTTTTCTCCGCCCGGCTGGAGGGCAACGTGGCGGAGGATGTCCGTCGCGTAGAGGATCCTTCCGCCGCCGACCTGCCGGAAGGCCATGCCCTGCTGGTGTTCTTCGTGAAGGCCGACGAGCCGAGTTCCTGGTTCAACGACGCCACCTACCTGGACACCATGAGCCACGAGGCGGTGCAGCGGTTTATCGAGGTGACCCACGAGGCTTACCGCCGGGAGGTGGGCGACCACTTCGGCGAGCTTGTCCCGGGCATCTTCACCGACGAGCCGCACCACGGCGGCGTGTTCACCTCCTCGACCCGCGTTAAGCTGTTAGGGCAGGTCGAGGGGCGCGACGTGGTGGGCATTCCCTGGACGGAGAAGCTGCCGGAACACTTCCAGCGCCGTTACGGCTACGACATACTGGACCACCTGCCGGAGCTGTTCTTCAAGGTGGACGGCCGGGAGGTCTCCCGACCCCGCTACCATTATCACGACTGCAAGACCTACCTGTTCGTGGATGCCTTCGCCCGGCAGATATACGAGTGGTGCGAGGAGAACGGCCTCAAGTCCACCGGCCACGTGCTGGCCGAGTCCACGCTCCGCTCCCAGGCGAGCGTCGGCGGGTCGGCGATGCGCTTCTACGAGTTCATGCAGGCACCCGGCATCGACCAGCTCACCGAGCACCGGGACGAGTACACCACGGCGAAGCAGTGCGCCAGCGTCCAGCACCAGACCGGCGCGCGGTGGATGCTGTCGGAACTCTACGGCTGCACCGGCTGGGACTGGCCGTTCGAGGGCCACAAGGCCGTCGGCGACTGGCAGGCGGTCCTCGGCGTCAACATCCGCTGCCAGCACCTCTCCTGGTACACCATGGCCGGACAGGCCAAACGGGACTACCCCGCCTCAATCTCCTTCCAGTCCCCCTGGTGGGAGCACTACTCGGCGGTCGAGGACTACTACGCGCGGGTCAATGCCCTGATGAGCCGGGGCGAGCCCGTCCGCAAACTGCTGGTCTTGCACCCGGTGGAGAGCGTCTGGGCCCGCGCCGCCATGGGCTGGGACAAGGACGAGCAGATCGACCGGCTGGAGAAGGACTTCGACAACCTCATCAACTGGCTGCTGGACCGGCACCTGGACTTCGACTACGGCGACGAAGACATAATGGGCCGCCTCGGCTCCGTCGAGGACGGCGCCGCTCCGATGCTGAGGGTCGGCGAAGCCGCCTACACCGTGGTTCTGGTCCCTCCCGTTGAGACCATCCGCTCCGCCACGCTGGAACTGCTCGGCGCCTTCCGTCGGGCGGGCGGTACGGTCGTCTTTTGCGAGCCGCTGCCGCGGTACGTGGACGCCGTGGAGTCGGACGAGGCCGCCGAACTGGCCGCTGAATGCGAGCGCATCGCTTTCGAACCCGACACAATCGCGGAGGCGGTCGCCGAAGCCCGCGTGGTAAGCGTACGTGACGCAAACGGCGATGAGAAGCCGGGCACGTTCTACCGGCTGCAGGAGGAGGACGGCGACCTCTATCTGTTCATCTGCAACCGCGACCGCGAGAACGGCACCGGCCCGCTGTCTGTGACCGTTCAGCGCGCCGGCAACGTCCAGCTCTGGGATGCCGAGACCGGCGACCGGTACGCCGTCGAGGCGGAGGGCAACGAAAGCTCCGTGCAGTTCACCACCGAGATGCCGCCGACCGGGAGCCGCCTGTTCGTCATCACGAAGCGCGACGAAGACCTGCCGCCGGTCCCCGAGTTCGCTGAAGTGCGGACCGTGGACCTGCTGGAGGACGCGTGGACGGCCGAACTAACCGAGCCGAACGTGGTCGTGCTGGACATGCCGGAGTTTCGCATCGGTGACGGCGCGTGGCAGGGACCGATGGAGGTCCTGAAGGCCGACGGCGCCATCCGGGAGGAGATAGGGCTCCCCCTGCGCGGCGGCTCCATGGTCCAGCCGTGGGCGCAGAAAAGGGAAGAAGAAGGGCCGACCGCTGAGATCGGCCTGCGATACCGCATCCGCATGTCGGATGCGCCCCGCGGGCCGCTCATGCTGGCGCTGGAGAACCCGGAGTACTTCGAGATCACCCTCAACGGGCATATCGTCACGACCGACGCGGACTGCGGCTGGTGGGTGGACCCGTCACTGAGGCTGCTGCCGCTGGACGAGGCGGCGCTCGTGCGCGGCGAGAACGTGCTGGAGCTGAGCGGCACGCTGGACAGGGACTGCAGCCTGGAGGCGTGCTTCCTGCTGGGCGACTTCAGCGTGAGGGTGGACGGGGCGGACGTGCTGGTCGAGCCGACTGCGCCCGCGCCCGCGATAGGCGACTGGACGGAGCAAGGGCTGCCGTTCTACAGCGGTTCGGTGGTGTTCCGGGCGGACGTTCAGGCCTCCGCAGGCGGCGACCGTCTGTTCGTCGAGGTCCCCGAGTTCGCCGGTGCCTGCGTACGGGTGCTGGTGGACGGCGAAGAGGCCGGGGTCGTGGGCTGGGAGCCGCACGAGGTGGAGATTACCGATCTCGCCAGCGGCAAGGAGGAATTCCAGCTTGCCGTCGAGGTGGTGGCGCACCGCCGCAACGCCTTCGGCCCGCTGCACCACGCGGAGGCCCGGCCGGAGTGGGTCGGCCCGGCGCAGTTCGTGACCGACGGCGACCTGTGGCAAGATGAGTACAGTCTGGTTCCCGCCGGCTTACTGGCGCCGCCCCGCTTGAGCGTGCGAAGAGGCTGATTCTCCAGAGGAGCGAGGAACCCCATGAGATACATCTCCACCCGCGGCGGCGTCGAGCCCATCTCGTTCAGCGACGCGGTCATGATGGGGCTGGCCGACGACGGCGGGCTCCTCATTCCGGAGTCCATTCCGGAGGTCACGGACGAGCTGTCCGCATGGCGCGGGCTGGACTATCCCGGACTCGCCTTCCGGGTGATGCGGCGTTTTGCCGCGGACATCCCGGAGCAGGACCTGAAAGCGCTGGTCGAGAGAACCTACGGCGAGGATTACGGCGGGCCGGTGGCGCCGACCGTCGCGGTGGGACCGCTGCACGTGGTGGAGCTGTGGCACGGCGCCACGCTGGCGTTCAAGGACGTGGCGCTCCAGTTCCTCGGCAACCTGTTCGAATACCTGCTGAGTCGCAGCGGGGAGCGGCTGAACATCCTGGGCGCCACCAGCGGGGACACCGGCAGCGCCGCCATCGCCGGCTGCCGCAACCGCTCCGGCATCGACATCTTCATCCTTCATCCGCACGGGGGCGTCTCGCCCATACAGCGCCTTCAGATGACGACCGTGCTGGACGACAACGTCCACAACGTCGCCATCCAGGGCAGCTTCGACGACTGCCAGGCCATCGTGAAAGCGCTCTCCTCGGACCTCGAATTCAAGGAGCGATACTCGCTCGGAGCCGTCAACTCCATCAACTGGGCGCGGGTGATGGCGCAGGTCGTCTATTACTTCAAGTCCGTCTTCGAGGTGCAGGCGGCGACCGGCGCGGAGGCCGTCGAGGTGGCCGTGCCCACGGGAAACTTCGGCAACGTGCTGGCGGGCTGGTACGCCATGAAGATGGGACTGCCCATCGAGCGCCTGCTGCTGGCGACCAACGAGAACGACATCCTCGCCCGCTTCTTCAAAACCGGGCGTTACGAGCGGGGCGGTGTGGTGAAGACGCTGGCTCCCGCGATGGACATCCAGGCGCCCAGCAACTTCGAGCGCTACCTCTACTACCGCGTCGGGCGCGACGCGGCCCGCGTGCGCGAACTGATGCACACCTTTGGCGAAGACGGCTGCTTCGGGCTGGAGGTCGGCGAGGACGGGATGGTCGATTCGGACTTCGCGGCCGTGGCCGGCACCGTGGACGACTGCCTGGCCACCATCCGCAAGTACCACGAGCAGCACGACTATCTGCTGGACCCCCACACGGCCGTCGGCGTCGCGGTAGCCGAGCGGCTGCGCGCGGGCGAACTGCCCACCATATGCCTGTCCACGGCCCACCCGGCGAAGTTCCCGGAGGCCGTCCGGCAGGCCGTCGGCCGGGACATCGCCCGCCACCCGGCCATCGAGGCCCTGAAGGACAAGCCCACCCGTTGCGAGGTGCTGCCCGATGACCGGGAAGCCGTCCGGGAGTTCATAGTCAGGACCGTGGGATAGCTCGGCCCGGTCGATGGTGGGCACGGACCGACACGGACGTGCGCCCGCGGCACACAATGGCCCGAGTAGCCATTCCTGCACACCGCGCGCTCAGTCCTCGGGCGGGGCGCCTCTTATCGCCTCGTCCCACCTGCGGGCGGTTTCCTCTGCGTCCACCGGACGGCCGCCGGTGCGCAGCGTGACGGCGTGACCGGCCCTCACCGTGCGGGTTGTGCCCTCGGAGCGCGCCGTCACCGTCCCTTCCATAGCGGTAATCCGGACGGTGTCCGGCCCGGGCACGGCGAGTTCCGCCCGCGCCGAGTCCGCGTTGACCGTGGCGGGGCCGGCGTGGACTTCCACCGTGCCGCCGCCCGCGTTGTCCAGCAGCGCCTCGCCTTCGTAGAGGGTGAACGCGCCGGGACCGTGGACCCGGGCGCGGCCGTCGGCGGCAAGGTGAAGAATCGTCTCCCCCCCTCCGAGCGTCAACCGTGCCAGACCGTCGGAGCCCGTCTTGACCACGTCGCCCCGGCGGACGCTGACCGGTTTTTCCGGACTCACGGCGGTGTCTCCCGCGCTGACCCCGCCCCGGACGGCCTCCACGCGTCCCACCGGCCAGAAGGTGAGATATGCCAGCACGCCGCCGATTATAAGAACTATGCTGCCCGTAAACCGCAGGAACCCGCCCAGCGTCTCGCGGTTGGGCGCGGCCAGCAGGACACCCAGATCGTAGAGCATTATGAGGGTGACGGCCATCATGATCTGGGTCAGCGGGTCCGGCGGCGTCAGGAAGGCGCCCACCACGAAGGCCCCCAGAATGACGCCCTTGCGCGCCTTACGCAGGCTCTCCGCCCGCAGGATCTTCCACCGGATGAGGTAGAAAATGATGACGGGCGTCTGGAACGCGATGCCCATCGCGAAGGTCAGGAAGAAGAACGTCGTGAGGTAGCCGCTGATCATCAGCACCGGCTCGGTGGACGGTCCCGACAGGGTCAGCAGGTAGCGCAACGCGATGGGCACGAACAGGAAATAGCCGAAGCAGACGCCGGCGAAGAAGCAGACCACGCAGGCCGCGCCGAGCCGTAACACCTTGCGCCGCTCGTGGTGGAACAGGCCGGGCGCCACAAAGGCCCAGACGTGGTAGATGACCACCGGCGCCGCGACCGCCAGCGCCACGATGATGCAGGCTTTCAGGTGCGCCACAACCCCTTCCATGTAGGTGCTGACCTTCAGGGTGGGGTCGAGTTCGAAGGCCTCCATGGCCCGCACGTGGGGCCAGATAAGCACCGACATAATCCGTTCGCGGAAGAACCACGCCACCAGCGCCGCCGCCCCGACCGTTAACAGACAGATGATGAGACGGCGGCGCAGCTCCTCCAGATGCTCGCCCAGTGACATGACGGCCATCTCATCGCCGCCGTTGTCGGCACCCCTGGCACTCATGGCATATCCGTCAGGCGGTTGTTGGAACCCAAAGGTCTGCCCCAAAGACCTGCATTATACAGACCGCCCTCCGGCCGGTAAACTACGGCCATAGCAGTCGTTGAGCGGGGAGAAGAGGTATGCCGGAAGTTGAGCACAAACTGACTTCGATGGGTTTGGAGCTGCCTACGGAGCCAGAACCGCTGGCTCAGTACGTGCCGGCCAAACGCGTAGGGGACATGGTTTACGTCTCCGGGCAGGTGCCCGTGCGGAACGGTGAGTTCGTGCACGTGGGCGCCGTCGGCGACGAGCTGACGGTCGAGCAGGGGCGCGAGTGCGCGCGTGTCTGCGTGCTGAACGCTCTCGCCGCCGTGAAGTCCGTCATCGGCGACCTTGACGGGGTGGCGGAGATCGTGCAGGTGCGCGGCTTCGTCAACAGCGCGCCGGGCTTCGGCGAGCAGCCGGAGGTCCTGAACGCCGCCTCCGAACTGCTGGTGGAGTTGTTCGGCGAGAACGGCCGCCACGCACGGGCGGCGGTGGGAACCAGCGCCCTGCCGCGTAACCTGCCGGTCGAGCTGGAGATGGTCGTCCGCGTGGCGGACTGACCTGCGGCCCGCTCAGGCGTTTTTGACCTTGATGATCTCCGCGGCGATGCTGATGGCTATCTCGGCCGGGGTGTGACTGCCTATGGGCAGCCCGACGGGCGAGCGGACGCGGCCCAGATCCTCTTCGCTGAAGCCGTCCTCGCGCATGTTGGCCATTATCTGGCGGACCTTGGTCGTGCTGCCCAGCATGCCCAGATACCGCAGTCGCTTCCGGACGAGCTGCCGCAGCACGCACTCGTCCGCGCTGTGCTGGGGGGTGGCGATGACCACGTAGGTGCCCTCGCCCTCCGGTATCTCTTCGGCCACGCTGTCGAAGGGCACGACGCACTTCTCATGGGCCCAGCGGTTCCGCTGCAGTGTCTCCACCTCCGGTCGCTCGTCGATGACGACGATGCGAAGCTCGAGCGGCGCGAGAGCCCGGGAAAGGGCAAGTCCCACATGCCCGCCGCCCACGATGTAAACGGTGTCCGCGTAGCCGAGGGTCTCCTCGTACTGCCAGCGCTCGCCCTGATGAGTGAACGTGTGCCGGTCCCCTTCGGGCCGACCCGCCACCAGCGACATCCCCTCGGGGGTGAGCCGCAGACGGACGGTCTCCCCCTCCCGAAGGCAGGTGAGGATCTGCTCGACCGTGGCCTCGTCGGACCGGGTCAGCGGACAGAGGGCCACCGTCTGCGTTCCGCCGCAGATCATCTCCAGCGGCTCGTCCGCGCCGTAATCGGGCAACTCGTGGCGGGTTAGAACCGCCGCGGACTCCCCGGCCTCGAGCATATCCCGCGCCCGCTCGACCAGCCGGTGCTCCAGCGCGCCGCCTCCGACGGTCCCGCTGAGGGCCGCATCCGGGGCGACGGCCATCTTGAATCCCGGCTTGCCCGGGGTGTCGTCCTCGGTATGCACCACCACCATCAGCACCACCTGCCCGTCGTCGGCAAGCCGTCCCTCAACGAACTCCCACAGGTCTTCCTCGTGCATCGTGTTACGCCCCTCCTTGCGCACGCCGAAGGTCAGACGTTGAGAGTAGCACGAGGCGGCCAGACCCGCAAGCCATAGCCATTCAACTGTTGCCGCTTTGCTACATTCCCCAGCTTCTGCCCGGTGGCCAGTCAGTTCAAGCACAGCCGGACCGCGTCAGAATGTCATGCTGAACCCGCTTTGACTGAGCGGGTGAAGGTCGTGCGCCTTCAGGCGCACGCCCGCGGCCCTGCGCGCAGTGCGCCGGGCGCCCGTTGCTCGGTCGCGCGCCGCCCCCAATGCGATCCGGACTCCTCGAGGCGGTCACTGAGCGGCCCTGCCCCCAAGCCGAGCGGCTTGCCGATACGTGACGAGGCCGGTATCATGCCGGGCTTGGCTGCAACTCAGACAGGAGGCTCCCATGTCGCCGGAAGAACCCCGCCGGAATCTTCAGTTGCGCTTCCTTGTCGTCGTCGGGCTCGTATGGGCGTTCACAGAGGTCACGTTTGGCACGCTCGTGACCGCGAGTTGCCCGAGGGGTATGACCGGCTCCGTTTTGACCGGCGCCGCGCTGCTGTTTCTGTCCACCGCTTACTACAGCGGGGCCTCGCGCTGGATGCTGGCGGTGCCGCTTCTGCTGGCGGTGGGCGCCAAGGTGGCGGGGGCCGCCGCCCTCGGACGGCCGATGCTGAGCGGGGCCGTCGCGAACCCGTGTTACGCCTACGCCATGGAGCTCGTCGCGCTCGTCGTGGTTCTGGCGCTGGTCGATGCGCGGCAGATGGGCAAGCTCCCCTATGCCGCCGCGGCCGGAGGCGTGGCCGGCCTGCTGGCCGCGAATCTCTTCGTGCCCGTGGGGCACGTGACCGGCATCGCCGCCTGCATACACGAGCCGACCGGCGTGCCGCTGGCCATCCACTACGCCCCGATAGCCGTCGTGCTCTCGGCCGCGGGCGTGCCGCTGGGACGGGCGGTCGGATTGAGGGCCGGGAAATGGATGACTTCGGAGGACCGGAAGCTGCCGGCGCCCGCCGGGGCGCTCAACGCCGCCATGGGCGTCGCGCTCCTCGCCCTCGTCATCGCTCAGGTCATCCTGTTGTGAACGTCATCGTCACCGGCCCGATAGGCTCCGGCAAGACGACGGCCGTAAGGCAGGCGGTCCGCGGGATGGCTCCCGCGTGGGTCGGCGGGATTTGCACCTATCCCGTTCTGCGCAACGGGCGGAAGGTTGCACTCGCTCTGGCATCCCACGACGGCCAGGAACGCGTCTTCGCTCGGGCGCCCGGCGGGGCCGATAGCCCGGCGGACTTCGAGGTTGACCTGAGGGTGTTCAATAGCTTCGGGGTGGACCTGCTGCGGCGAGCGGCGGAGGCACCGCTGGTGGTGCTGGACGAGCTGGGCCTCCTTGAACAGCAGGCCAGGGACTACTGCGACGCCGTTGCCGACCTGTGGCGCCAACACGACAGGGTTGTCGCGGTCACCCAGCAGCGGGCGCTCGCGTTCTGGCAGGACAGGCTCGGGCCCGACGTCCCTCACGAATCGTTCGATTTGAACGCATCGGACCGGGACACGTTACCGGCCGCCATCCGGGCCACAATCTCCCGGGCACGGCGGTAGTCCGCAGGGGTGTCGATGTCGAAGCGGACGCCCGGGTCGTCGCATTCCACGTGGCGGGCCTCCTCGTCGTAATCGGCCAGCAACGCGCGCAGTCCACCCGGACGGTCGAACTCCACCACCGCCGGTATCAAGGACGCCGACAGCAGCGGCGGGTGCCCCCGCCGGCCCCCGTAGGAGGGATGCACGACAGGAACGTCATCGTCGAACGCTTGCCGCAGCGCGCGCAGCGTTTCGGGCGCCACGAGAGGCATGTCCACGGGATGGACGAAGAATGCGCTCAACCCGTCGGTGAGGCCCTTCACCCCGACCCGGACGGAGGAGAACATGCCCCGCTCGGGCTTGGGGTTCTGGACACGCGCGACGCCCAACTCGTCCAGCAGCGCATCCAGCCGGCGGGCCCGGGACGCCGTCACCACGAGTGGCTCCGGCACACCCCCGGCGCGGAATACGCGCACGACCCGCTCGATGATCCGCTCGCCGCCAAGCTTCAGCAGCGGCTTGCTTGTACCCATGCGGCGGGAGGCCCCCGCCGCGACGATGACGGCCCCGATGTCTTGCGCGCTGCTCACAACCACCCCGTCGTCTTGTCGATACAGGGCTCCCATGATATCATCGGAGGCTACGGGGCGAAAAGCGCCGCCCACCGCAGACCCGACTCCCAGGAGTATCATGCAGCCCTTCGACTACGTCAGGCCACACTCACTTGCCGAGGCGACGGACCTGCTGTCTTCCCACGCCGAGGAAGCGGCCCTGCTCGCCGGCGGCACGGACCTGATAGTCCAGATGGAGAAGGGCGCGCGGAAGCCGGCCGTGGTCATCGACCTGAAACACGTCGCTGAACTCGCGAAGGACATCGATGTCCACGATGGCCAGCTCCGCGTGGGGGCCCTCGTCTCGCTTAGCGATGCAGAGAAAAACGAGAATATCCGGGGGCTCTTCCCCGCCCTCGCGGAAGCGGCGCGGGTGATCGGCTCGGTGCAGATACGCAACCGGGCCACGCTGGTGGGCAATATCTGCAACGCTTCGCCGGCCGCCGATACCGCGCCGCCCCTGCTGGTCTACGACGCGCGCGTAAACGTTTTCGGCCCGCAGGGGCGCCGGACCGTCCCGATTGACGAGTTCTTTCTCGGGCCGGGCCTTACGGCCCTCGAGCCGGGTGAACTGGTGGAGTCGGTTGACCTGCCCTCCCCGAACGAGCCAACCAGCTCGGCGTTCTGCAGGCTGGCGCGGCGACGGGGCATGGACCTTGCCTCGGTCAGCGTCGCCTGTCGGGTGACCGCCTCCGGTGAGTTGCGACTGGCGTTCGGGGCGGCCGGCCCTACACCGATCCTCGTGAAAGAGGAGGACGCCGCCTTCCTGCGCGGAGCCTCCTCCGACCGACTCAACGCCCGGTTGAAACGCCTGGCTGAATCAGCCCGTCCCATCAGCGACGTGCGGGCCGGTGAAGACTACCGCCGCGCCATGCTGCCGGTGCTGAGCCGCCGCGCCCTGGAAGCCGCCCGAGAACTACTGAAGGAAACCCGGTAGACGATGAGTTCATCAATATCCATCACGGTCACCGTCAACGGGCGCGAGCGCCATCTGGAGGTGGAACCCCACGAGACGCTGCTCAGCCTGCTTCGGGAGCGCCTCTCGCTGACGGGCACCAAGAAGAGCTGCGGCGAAGGCGAATGCGGGGCGTGCACCGTGCTGGTGGACGGACGGGCCGTGAACTCCTGCCTGATGCTGGCCGCGGAGGCCGACGGCTGCGAAGTGCTGACCGTTGAAGGGCTGGCCGGCGATGAGGAGCTTCATCCCGTGCAGGAGGCCCTTCTGTCGGCCCGGGCCGTCCAGTGCGGCTTCTGCACTCCGGGGATGGTCATGGCCGCGGTGGGCCTTCTGAACAGGAACCCGGACCCTTCCGAGGCCGAGGTCAAGGAGGCGCTCTGCGGCAACCTCTGCCGCTGCACCGGCTACGGCCGCATCATCGAGGCCGTCCGGGACGCCGCCGCGCAAATGCGAGAAAAGGCGCCACAGACGGGAAGCATAGACACGTAGGAGACATCCCATGCCGAGAATCATCGACCTGAGCCTGCCCCACCAGAACTACTGCAGCGAGCCCTATCCTCCCACTCTGCACCACACCGACCATCGCGAGGGCGCGCGGCGGCTGGCGAAGCTGGCCGGCGTCTCGCCGGACGACTTCAAAGACGGCATGGCGCTGGCGTCCGATCAGATCAGCGGCACGGCCCATTCGGGGACCCACGTGGATGCACCGTGGCACTACGGCCCGACCTGCGAAGGCGAACCGGCACGCACGGTGGACGAGGTGCCCCTCGAGTGGTGCTATGGCCCCGGCGTCGTCCTGGACATGCGCCACAAGGAGCCGGGCGCCGAGATAACCGCTGAAGACGTGCAGCAGGCACTGGAGAGGGTAGACTACACGATCGAGCCCGGCGACATCGTGCTCATCCAGACCGGAACGGACAAGTACTGGAACACCCCGGAATACCTGGCCCATCAGCCCGGCCTTGGCAAGGAAGCCACCGCCTGGATACTGGATCAGGGCGTGCGCGTGATCGGCATCGACGCGTGGGGGCTGGACCGACCGGCCGAGAGAATGGCGGAGTCCTACCGTGAGGGCGACGAGGATGCGCTCTGGCCGGCGCACCTCTACGGTCGCGAGAAGGAATACCTGCAGATCGAGAAGATGGCGAATCTGGACCAGTTGCCCGCGCCTTACGGCTTCACGGTGTGCGCGTTTCCGGTCAAGTTCGAGAACGCCTCCGCCGGCTGGACGCGCGCCGTGGCCATCATCGAAGACTGATCAAACGCTATATAACCACGAAGCACACGAAGGGCACGAAGAACGGCGACGGAGAGGCACGGAGAACGGCAGAAGGTGGGCCGAACGGCGGACATGCTACAATCGTCCTCGTTCCTTGGGCTCCGTAGCTTCACGCGGAGGAGGCTCGACCTCGACCTCGTCCTCGATGTCCTTTCCACAGGAGGAGCGAACCGATGGATGAATCTGCCTGGCACAATGAGAACTACTGGGTCAGTTCGTTCAACTACGCGCCCGAGGTGCGCGAGAGACTGGACCTGCCGGACAAGGTGCTGTTCCACGATGTGACGCTGCGGGACGGAGAGCAGACGCCCGGGCTGGTCTTCCGCACCGAGGAGAAGGTGCGCATCGCCCGACTGCTGGACGAGGCGGGGGTGGACCGGATCGAGGTCGCCATGCCCGCCGTCTCCGATGAGGATGTCGAGGCGGTGAAAGCCGTGGTCGAGATGGGCCCCGAGGCGGGGGTCTTCGTCTTCTCTCGCGCGCGGCGCGACGATATCGATCTGGCGCTCGAGTGCGGCGTGGACGGCATCATCCTGGAGTTCCCCTGCGGCACCCCCCGGATGAAGCACCAGTTCGCCAAGTGGGACGAGGACGACATCATCGAGCTGACCACCGACTCGGCGAAATACGCCAAGGACCAGGGGCTGGAGGTCGTCATGTTCCCCCTGGACAGCACGCGGGCCCGGCCCGATTTCCTCTTCCGGCTGATGGAGGAGGTGGGCGTGCTGCCGGAGATCGACAGCATCGGTCTGGTGGACACCACCGGTAGCCTGTCACCGCACGCGGCCGACTTCCTGATCCGCCGGCTGAAGGAGATCACCGGCAAACCCCTCGAGATCCACACCCACAACGACTTCGGCATGGGAGTGGCGGTCCCCATGGCGGCCGTCGCGGCCGGCGCGGAGGTCATTCACGCCAGCGCCTGCGGTTTGGGCGAGCGCTCGGGCAACACGCCGCTGGAGGAGGCGGCCGTCACCGCCAAAGCCCTCTACGGGCTGGAGAGCAACATCCGGTTCGAAAAACTCGCCGAGCTGGCCGAAGCGGTGCGCGAGATAAGCGGCTTCCCGCTGGCCCCCAACAAGCCCGTGGTGGGCGACCGCTCCTTCACCCGCGAGTCGGGAATGGGCGTCAACCTGGTCAAGGACCACCCCATGGTGCTGTTCGGCCTGCACCCGAATTTCGTCGGGCGCGAGCCGGAATACGTCCTGGGCAAAAAGAGCGGCATGGCGTCCGTCAGAATGAAGATAGACGACCTGGGCCTGCCTCAGGTCTCGGAGGAGGAGCAGGCCGAGATTCTGCGGAGAGTCAAGGACCTCGGCATCCACAAGAAGGCGCTCGTCACCGACGAGGAGTTCAAGGATATCGTCAACGAAGTGACCGCCTGAGCGGGAGGCAACGGTGCCGGAGTACGTGGGACAGTCCGTCAAAAAGAGCGGCGGCAAGGAGCGCGTCAAGGGCAAGCTGCAGTTCGCGGCCGACCTGCAGTTGCCCGGCCTGCTGCATGCCAAACTGGTCACCCTCGACTGCGCCCACGCCCGCGTCCTGAGCATCGACGCGGCGGATGCCGAAGCAATGGAGGGCGTCCACTGCGTCCTGACGCCGGACGCCCTGCCCGACCCGATGCCCCGCTACGGACCCGTGGAAGATGACCGCCCCGTGCTGGCCACCGGGGAGACGAAATACTACGGCGAACCGGTGGCCGTGGTCGCGGCAGAGACCGAGCAGATCGCCGTGGCCGCAGCGGAGCGGGTGCGCGTCGACTACGAGGAACTGCCGGGCGCCTATACCGTCCAGGACGCGCTGGCCCCTGGGGCCCCGCTCGTGCAGGATCCGGCCCTGCGCCCTGACAGCCCCCACCGCGAGACCAACGTCTATGGCGACTGGCACTACGAGTGGGGCGCGATCCGGGAGAACGACGCGGACCTCGTCATCGAGGAGACCTACCGTTTTCCCATGCAGGTGCACTTCGCCATCGAGCCCCACGTGTTCGCGGCCGCCCCGGACGAACCGGACGGCGTCGTCATCTGGAGCACGGTGCAGCACCCCTTCCCCCTGCGGCGGGCCGTGGCGGAGGCGATGGGCCTGCCGGCGGCCAAAGTGCGCGTCATAGCCACGGAGATGGGGGGCGCCTTCGGGGGCAAAGGCTACCCCAAGTTTGAGCCGCTTATGGCGTTCCTGGCCGTGCGCGCGGGCCGGCCGGTCCGGCTGGCGCTCTCGCTGGCGGAATCCTTCCTGGCCGGACGCCGCGCCGCGGGCGTGGTCAACATGCGAACCGGCTTCACCGACGACGGCCGTTTTATGTTCAACCGCAGCCGGGCCGATTACCTGATCGGCGCTTATCCCGACATCACCTCTCGCATCGTCAGCAAGGCAGCCTACATCGGCTGCGGCGCCTACCGCATTCCGAACCTCGAGGTGACCGCCCGCGCCGTCTTCTCCCATACACCCCCCGCCACCGCCTACCGCGGGTTCGGCGCGCCGCAGTATCTGTGGGCCCTCGAATCCCAGATAGACCGGGCCGCCCGGCGACTGGGCATCGACCGTCTGGAGATGCGCCTGCGCAACCTGCCGGACAAGGGGGAGGAACTCATCCCCGGCGACACGCCCGTGGACGGCGATTGGAAGCAGGGCCTGAGCATGGCCGCCGAGGCGGTCGGATGGGACGAGCCGCTGCCGCCCCGCCGCGGACGCGGGCTGGCCATCGGCATCAAGAGCCCACGTCCCGGCGCCGCCTCGCAAGCGCTGGCCCGGCTGCACCACGACGGCAGCGCGACCGTGATGGTGGGCACGACAGAGATGGGACAGGGCTCGAAGACCGCCTTCGGCCAGATAGCCGCCCAGACGCTCGGCATCCCGTTCGAGAAGGTCAAAGTGGTCAGCGGCGACACCGGCCGTGTGCCGTTCGACGCCATCACCGCCTCCAGCCGCTCGACCGTCTGCATGGGCAACGCCGTGGTGGCGGCCTGCGAGGACATCATGGGCAAGATCGCCGCCATGGCCGCTGAAGTACACGATGTCCCGGTCGAACAGGTGAGGGCGGCCGGCGGGCAAGTTGAGCTTCCCGACGGCTCCGAGAGCTACGCGGACGTCATCTGCACCTCTTATGGCCCCGGCGAGGGCGAGGTGGTCGGGCTGGGCGAGTTTCGCCTGCCCCGGGATCCGGACCATCCGCTCGGAGGCCCCGCGCCCTTCTGGGAGATCATTTTCTTCGCCACCGAGGTCGAAGTGGATGAGGAGACCGGCCAATACGTCGTCACGAAGCTGGTGACCGCGGCCGACATCGGCAAGGCCATCAACCCCGCCGCCGTCGAAGGGCAGGACGAGGGCGGCTCCCTGATGAGCGTCGGGCAGGCCATGATGGAGCACCTGATACTGGACGAGCGCGGCCGCCCGGTCAACCTGGGCGCCCTCGACTACCGCATCCCCACCACGCGGGACATCCCGCGGGAGATGAAGGCGCTGCTGGTGGAGAACGCGGACGGCCCCGGCCCTTTCGGCGCCAAGGGTGTCGGCGAGAGCGGCGCCATCGCCGTGGCCCCGGCCATCGCCGCCGCCGTCTCGGAAGCCACGGGGGCCTCCTTCACCGAACTGCCGCTGACCGCCGAGCGCGTCTGGCGGCGCATCCAGGAGAAGGAACGAAGGCCTTGACCCTGCGAGGAGTGCTACCCCGGATTGACAGTCTCGAACAGGCGGCGTATAAACACGTGCCGCCCCCTCTGTTCCAATGCCGAAGGAGTCGCTCATGAGTTTTGATCTGCGATCCATCGCCGTTTCCACCGTGCCCATGCGCACCAGGATGCCGTTCCGCTACGGCATCGCGAAGCTGGAAGCCCTGCCCCACATCTTCGTCAAGGCGACGCTCGAGGATAACGCCAGCGGCGCCGTCACCGAGGGCGTGGCCGCCGAGGGCCTGCTGCCCAAGTGGTTCGAGAAGCACCCCGACACGACCGCCGAGCAGGACCTGGCCAACATGCACCGCGTCATCGTGCAGGCAGGCAAGTTCGCGCTGGAGATCGGCTCCTTTGAGGACGCCTTCACGTTCTGGAAAGACATCTACGACGCCCAGGAGTCCTGGGCCGCGGACAGGGACCTTGAGGCCCTGCTTTGGCACTTCGGCGTCTCGCTGACCGAGCGCGCCGTCATCGACGCGCTCTGCCGCCACTGGGGCACGCCGTTCCATCAGGCCGTCGCGGAGAACCTCTTCGGCATCGACATCGCCTCCATCCACCCCCACATCGAGAGAGACGCCGCCGAGACCGTCCTCCGGCAGACGCCGCTCGACACCATCCACGCCCGGCACACCGTCGGGCTGTCCGACGCCATTCTGGCCGAGGACGTGGAGGACCAGATGAACGACGGGCTCCCCGAGAGCCTGGAGGAGGACATCGAGACCTACGGGCTGACATACTTCAAGATCAAGGTCCGCGGGGACGTGGAGGTGGACGTCGAACGGCTGCGGCGCATTGCCGGGCTGTTCCGTTCCATGGACGTGACGGACTATCAGTTCACGCTCGACGGGAACGAGCAGTTCCACGACGTCGGGACGTTCGAGACCTTCTGGAGCAACATCCGGAGCGACGAGGAGTTGTCCTCGTTCTTCGAGCGGCTCCTGTTCGTCGAACAGCCCTTCTCCCGCAAGATCGCCCTCTCCGACGAACTGGCGCGCGACCTGACCGCGTGGGACGACGCCCCACCGATGATCATCGACGAATCGGACGGCGACCTGGAGGCCCTCCCCCGGGCGCTGGAGGGCGGCTGGGCCGGCACCAGCCACAAGAACTGCAAGGGCGTCTTCAAGGGCATCATCAACCGCGCCTACATCGAAGATGCCAACCGAAAGGCCGGCCGGGAGCGCTACTTCATGAGCGGCGAGGACCTGGTCAACATCGGTCCCGTGGCGCTGCTTCAGGACCTGGCCGCCATGGCCAAGCTCGGCATCTCCCACGTGGAGCGCAACGGGCACCACTACTTCCGCGGGCTGGCCATGTTCAGCGACGCGCTGCAGGAGGACATGCTGGAGCACCACGGAGACCTCTACCACCGCCACGCGGACGGCTACGCCGCGCTGGACGTCCAGCAAGGCCGCATCGACGTCGGCAGCCTCAACCGTGCCCCCTTCGGCGTAGACATCATCCCGCAGGAGAGCGAATACGTGCCCATCGAAGAGTGGGAATGCCCGCCCATCCCGGACCTGTGAGGCGGCTCTACACGTAAGCGGCACCGACTTCTTGCCCGTCGTCGATCCTCTTTACCGCAACAACGGCAACGGCGAAACACGGAGGCACAGAGGGCACCGAGGACAGCACCGGGAAGGCCGAACGGCCGGCAGGCCAGAATCCTCCTCGGCCTCGGCCTCCGGTGGTATCTCCGCGAGGCTTCGCCCGGGTTTAGGCTCTATCTGAAAAACGGGGTCTGGATTCGAGCGGCTGCATCGACGTCCGGCTGCGTCCGCCTGCATCGACATGTCACAGGGACATGCCTGCTTCGGCATCCTTGCCAGCCGCCGATTCGCTCGCTCTCGGTCCGATGGCCGATTTCTCAGACAGAGCCTAATCCCCCGCGAGACGTCTTTGCTGGGCGGAGACGCCGTCTCAGTCCTCGCGGCCGATGCGGACGAGGCCGAAGGCTTTGCTCATCCGCTCGTCGATTTCCCGCTTCTGCGCGTCGGTGACGTCCGGGCAGTCGCGCAGCAGTTGGAGGGGCTCCCGGACGGCCTCGTGGCCGTCGCGCAGGCCGCTGAACAGGGCGCTGAGGGTCTTCTGCCGCAGTAGCTGCACGTCCTCCTCCTCCGGGTCCAGCGAAGTGTTGGCGGCGATGCGGCCCGCTGCCT
The DNA here is from genome assembly GCA_046483385.1 of Candidatus Brocadiia bacterium. Lineage (GTDB taxonomy): Bacteria > Planctomycetota > Brocadiia > SM23-32 > SM23-32 > B1Sed10-231. Next base: position 17,755 of record JAWODG010000218.1, read on the forward strand.
TCAGCAGCGCCAGGCGACGCTCGACGTCCTGCACGTCAGCCTCGGACCACTCCTGGAGCATCTCCAACCCGGTCTCCACCGCCATCTCCTGTACCTCGGGAGCGAGGTCCGGACGGCTGCATATCTGGCCCAGCCCCTCGATGACACGCAGTTTGTTGAGGAAGCGGAGCAGGGAGGCGCCCAGACGCACCCTCGTCTGCACGCTGGCCCGCGGCGAGCAGGCGGCGCTGCACATGGCCTCTATCAGCGCGCTGATGGCCGCCGGCCCCCAGACGATGCGCACCTTGCTGACACCCTCCCACAGGATAAGCAGCCGTTTGACGATGCGTGTTCGCATATCGCCCGAGGCCTGCGGGCTGACGCATATGCGCTCCAGCCCTCGCACGGCGGCGGGCACGGCCCGGATGTCGAACTGGACCTCCCGGCCAAACTCATAGACGGTGCCTTCCTCGGTCTCCTTCCGCACTCCCATGCCGGTGCCGGCCTGGAACTGGACCAGGCTATCGAACAACTCGAACAACTCCTCCTGATGGCGCTGCTCGGCGTTGCGGGAGCCCGCCATCACGGCCAGCGCGTCCAGCAGGTCCATGCTGTAGGGCAGCTTCCAGAGGCCGTCCTTGATCTCCTCGAGAGATTCGTCGAACACGTCCCGGCCCCAGTCGGTGTAGCCGCAGACGCCGGCCATCGCCATGGCGAAGGCCCCGCTCTCGTTGGCCTCGTCGTGCAACAGGTCCGCACAAAGGGCGTAAAGGCTCTCGGCCAGCTCCGCGTCGGCCGCCCCGGGATTGTCCTGCATGATGCTGCCCAGGATGAAGCATGTCCGCTCGGCGGCGTCGGATGGATAGTTGGTGCGCATGAACCGGTGGGCCGGGCCGAGCGCCTCCGCGCCTATCTGCTCCAGCGTGTTCTGGATGATGTCCAGGGTATCCGGCAGGTTGAGTTCGCCCATCAGGGTCAGCAGTTCTTCGGCCAATTCCCGCCGCAATCCGGGCGAAACGCGTTCATCTACGAGCACGGAGGTCTGAACGACGCTGCGCCGGGTGAGGGTGTCGGCCAGCTTGAGCAGGTCGATCAGCGAACGCACGGAGTCCTCCACCATGGCGTCGCTGACTTCGCTCTCCGTGCAGAGTACGTCCAGCAGGCGTATCAGCTCGGCGCGGCGGGCGCCTCCGACATCGCTCATGCGTTCCAGCACGACCTGCGCGGCCGGCTCCCCCAGGCGCACCAGCGCGTAGCGCAGCCCGGCCTTCTCGCTCTCCGGCAGTTCGGGATCGAGTATCTGGGCGACGGCCTGGCGGGCGAGTTCATCCAATCGCTCCCGGGAAGCGGCCAGGGCTTCGCTCAACCTGACCAGGAGGCTTCGCACGCGTGGGTTGTCCGTCCGCTGCAGTTCGGTCCACAGAAGCTCCCCCACGAGGTCGGGCGCCTCCCGAGCGCAGGCCTCCAGGGCGTCCTGCACGTCAGGCCGCAGGCCGTCGAAATCGCGTCCCAACTGCCTCAGCGCGGACTGGACGAACTGCTGGGTCTTCTCGTAGTTGGTCACCAGCAGAGCGGCGCAGTCCGTGGTCAGTGCCAGGAGTTCGCGGACGATGTCGCTGTCCTGGTTCTGGTCCAGCACCTCCAGAAGGACGGCCAGCACGAGGGCGGCCTCCCCTTCCTCGGCGTCCCGCAGCAGCGCTCCCAACCTCTGGATGGCATAGACGGCGTCCTCGGGGCTTTCGGTGAACAGCCCGCGCACCGCTTCGGCCATGTCGGAACGGAAGCCAATCTGCTCCAGCGAGCGGACGGCCTCCCGGCGAACCCGCGGCGCGGCCTCCCGGTCGGTCAGCACATTGACGAAGACGGTGGCCTTCTGCGAACCCTCCATCGGCGCGAAGACCAGTTTGCGCAGGTTCTCGACCCGCTCGTCGGGGTCCTGACTGGTGAGCACGGTCAGTTTGAGTTGCGCCACTTCCTGGGGGGTGAAAAGTTCTTCGGTTTCGCTGACGCTTATCTCACCGCGTCGCTGCCGGACCAGGCTCAACCCTTCACCGCCCGGCTCGGCTTCCTGGGCGTCGGCGGCCAAAAGGTCGTCCTCCAGCGCCACCGTCCGCCAGCCCGTCTCGGGATCCTCCACCAGCCGCAGGATGTCCGCTTCCGGAAAACCCAGCTCCTCGGCCTGTTGCCGGAGGTACTCCTCGGTGACGGACTCCGGGGATTCGACCAGTTGCCGGTCGAGCAGCAGGCGGGCCAGGCTCTCCTCCCGTCCGGCCTCGTCCAGGATGGTGCCGGTAACGTCCACGTTGCGCGACTGCAACGCCACAACGCGGGTGGCCAGACGCCGGCCGATCCCGTAACGCGCCATAAGCGCGTCGGTATCTTTCTCTCGCTCCCCTCTCATGGGCACACCTGCGCAGTGGGCATCAGATGATGGTCACCTCTTGCCGCCTCTCGACCACGCGGCCGACCGCGACCGGCTCCTCCCCCTGCCGCCGCAGTTGCCGCATGACGCTGTCCGCGTAGTAGGGCGAGACCATGAGCACGAGCCCCAGGCCCATGTTGAAGGTGCGGTACATCTCGTCCATCGGGACGTCGCCCAGTTCCTGGACGACGTCGAAGATCGGCGGACGCTGCCACGCGGAGGAGTCCAGCTCCGCCCCGCAGCCCTCCGGCAGCACGCGGGGGATATTCTCAACGAGCCCCCCGCCGGTGATGTGCGCTATGCCTCGCACGACCTGCTTGACCCGGTACCGATGCAGCACCGCGCGCACGGGCTTGACGTATATGCGCGTGGGGATCAGCAGCTCCTCACCCACCGTGCGCTCGATGCCGAACCGCTCGAGGGAGTCGTCGCAACTCAGGCCCTCCTGCTCGAAAAGCAGCCGGCGCACCAGGGAGTAGCCGTTGGAGTGCAGCCCGCTGGAGGGCAGGCCGACTATCACGTCGCCGGGCTCTATCTTCTGCCCGGTGATCAACTTGTCCCGCTCCACAACGCCGACCACGAAGCCGGCCATGTCGTACTCGCCCTCGCCGTAGAAGCCGGGCATCTCGGCGGTCTCGCCGCCCAGAAGGGAACAGCCCGCCTCCATGCAGCCAGCCGCTATCCCGGGAACAACCCGCTGCAAAACGCCCGGCTCCAGTTTGCCGGTGGCCAGGTAGTCCAGAAAGAACAGGGGCTCCGCGCCCTGCACCAGAATGTCGTTGACGCACATGGCCACCAGGTCGATGCCCACGGTATCGTGCCGCCCGCTTCTGAAAGCGACCTTCAGCTTGGTCCCCACGCCGTCGGTGGAACTGACCAGGATGGGATGGCGGTAGTTGCGACGGAACAGGTCCTCATCGTAATCAAGGGAAAACAACGCTCCGAACCCGCCCGGATTGGCCATGACGCGCTCCCCGTAAGTTGATTCGACGGCCTGCGCGATGCTCTCGACGAAACGCTCCCCTTTCTCGATGTCAACGCCGGCATCCTTATAGGTGACGGGGCTCATCGGCGCTCCCGAACGGGTGGGGAAAAAGAGGTGAACGGCGGCCGTTTGCCGCCAGTATATTCATTATATGGGGGTGGGTAATGCTGTCAATCAGACCGGGCCGGGGGATGTCGGGCGAGCGGGCTCAGGTAGCAGCCTCGAATCGCTCCGACAACGTAAGCGCCCATCGGGGGCCATTGCGCCGGCACGCCCCCTCGTGCTCGCACTCTTGCTCGTGCTCTTGCTCGCCGTTCAGGGACCCGGGCATATCGTGTGACTACGCATTGTCCTGAGTACCGCAATCCGCCTGGGCTCGTAGTCGGTCGGTTCAGCGGATGCGGTCTGTGTCGCCCGCCGTCCGGCGGGTTCCGGGGCCCGAAGAGCTTGCACGGGCCGGCCATGGCCCAAAACAGGGCTGCGATCGAGTCGGGCACCCGACCCCGAGCGGTTTGCATAGGCGGCCCTCGTTGGGCTACATTGGCCGTTCAGGGTCTCAGGGGGAGAACGGGATGGATGTCCGCTGGAAACGCCGCATCATGCTCATCGCCGGGGTGCTCCTCAGCGCCGCGGCTCTGGGCTTTTTCGTGTTCAAGCTGCGGGGGCACTGGCGGCAGGTCGCCGGCTCGCTCGCCCGCGCCAACTACCTGTATGTTGTCCCGGCCGTGGCGTTTATCGCCATCATGTACGCTCTGCGGATTGTCCGCTGGCGGCTCTTCCTGAAGCCGCTTGGCCAGATACCGTACCGGCACATCACCAGTTCGACGCTCATCGGATTCATGTCCACCTGCGTACTGCCGCTGCGGGCCGGCGAGATTATCCGGCCCTACCTGCTCAGCCGCAAGACGGGGCTCCACTTCGGCCACGCCGCCGGCACGGACCTGGGCCTGGGACGGGTATTCGACATCATCGGGTCCTGCTTCCTCATCTTTCTGGCCCTCTCGCTGCTGCCGGCGGCGCCCGGGCGCAACGCCGCGCCCGCTGCCGACTCCGGAACTTCGGCGGCCCAAACGGTGCAGGCCGAGGATGCGGATGGCCCGGACTGGCAGGCGCAGCTCCGGGCCCAGGCACCCTGGCTGGCGGGCGTGGCCCTGACGGGCATCCTGGGGATGCTGGCGGTGGCCCTGAAACCCGACCTCATGCTGAGGGTGTTGCGCTTTCTGCTCCGGCCCCTGCCGGAGGCGTGGGCGCAGGCGCTGCTGAAGTTCTCCGATTCGGTGATCCAGTCGTTGGGATTCCTGAAGAACCCGGGGCAGTTCACCGCGGGCGTGGCGCTGACGCTGGCCATCTGGTTCTGCTACCCGGTCAGCACGTGGAGCCTGGCGCGCGGCTTCGGGCTGGAGCTGCCGTTCGGGGGCGCCGTGCTGGTGCAGGTGCTCATCACGCTGGCCGTGGCGCTGCCGCAGGCCCCCAGCTTCCTGGGGGTCTTCCAGGTGGCCGCAATGGCGGGGGTGGGCCTCTACGGGGTGGACAAAGGGCCGGCCGGCGCGTTCGCCACCATGCTGTGGATCATCAACGTCGTGCCGATAACGGTGGTGGGGCTCGGCGTGCTCTGGTGGGAGGGGCTCAGCCTGCGGGTGCTGGCGGAGGAATCACGCGAAGCCGCCGCCGAAACGGAGGAGTGAGTGGTGCTGCGAGGGTTGGTGACCGCGAGTCGCCCTTTGGCCCCCGGGCCGCAGGAAGAATTCGCCATACGGCGAATGTCGCTATCGATCAGACGGACGAGCAGGGGTACGAACACGAAGAAAACCTGAGGGCGGCGGGGCATGCCGACGGTCCCCTATTCGGCCTCGAGGGCTTCTTCCACGGTCGGGAATATGCCGATCAGGGTGTGGAGCTTGGTGAAGCGGAAGACCTCCTCCACCAGCGGCTGGGGGTTGACGACCCGCACGAAGCCGTCGTTGCTGGTGGCGGTGCGGTAGGCTCTCATCATCTGGCCGAGGCCGGTGGAGCTGATGAAGTTGACCTCGCCCATGTCGAAGATAATCTTGTAGGTGCCGCCGTCGAGTATCTCGTCCAGCTCCTCCCGGAGGGCGTCGGCGCCCATCTCGCGCATCTGTCCCGCCAGGTAGAGGATGCAGACGTCGTCGGTGAACTCTTTCTCGATCGTGGCGCCGGTCGCGGTGTCGTCGCGCATTGCCTGACTCGAATGGGGAGCGGCTGACCCGAGGCTACCGGCTGGCGGCGGCCCAGGGTGCGTGTTTTATCATCGTTATCTCGGTGCCGTCCTCGTTGAAACGCACCTCGTCCATGTAAGCCCTGATGAGGGCGAGACCCCGGCCCGAGGTCGCCAGCAGGTTCTCCTCGGCCGTCGGGTCGGGCACGTCTTCCGGCTCGAACCCTTCGCCTTCATCGGCGACGGCGATGATGGCGCGGTCATCGTCCACGTAGAAACTGACCTCGACCTTCTTCGTATCGTCCAGTTCGTTGCCGTGCTTGATGGCATTGATGACGGCCTCTTCCAGCGCCAGTTTGACGGCGAAGATGTTCCGTTCGCCGTAGCCCTTGTTCTCCAGCACCGGCAGGATGGCGCTCTCGATGTGGGGCAGTTCGCTGGGAATGCTGGATATGGCGATGGTCTTCCGCTGGGCCTTCTCCAGCAGCACTTCCGCGCCCAGCAGGGCCACGTCGTCCTCCGGTTCGGCCATCAGGCCGGCCAGCCGCTCGACAAGCTCCTCGATGGGCAGCTGGCCGTTCTCCATGAGGTGTTTCTGCAGATGCTTTTCCGACTCCCGCCGGTCGGCCGCGGCGAAGCTCTTCAGGAGGCCGTCGGTGTAGAGGAACAGCCGGTCGTGCTGTTCGAGCTGCAGGCCCTTCTCCTCGTACTGCGGGTCCTCGAACATCCCCACGAAGAGTCCCTCTGTGTCCAGCGGTATGGCCTCGCCGTTGCGGATGACGTACGGGGAGCAGTGCGAGGCGTTGACATACTGGAGGGTCAGCAGCTCGGTGTCGAGCACACCCAGGAACGCGGTCATGTAATGACCGGCCAGCGTGCTGCGCAGCATGGCCCGGTTGACGTTCTCCATGATCGTGCGCGGGCGCAGCTCGTTGGCCGCGTAAGTGCGGAAGGCCAGCCGGCCGGTGGCCATGATGACCGCTGCGGGCAGACCGTAGCCGGAGACGTCGGCGATGAGGAAGGCGACAAAGTTGTCCGAAAGGTTGATGATGTCGTAGAAGTCGCCGCCGACGCGGGTTCCCGGGCGCGTTTGGAGGGCGAACTGGATGCCCTGAGGCTGCTCCTCCATAACGGGCCGCAGGCTGCGCTGGAGTTCGCGGGCGACTTGTTCGTCGCGTTCCAGGAGCATGGCCTGGCGTTCAAGCTGCTCGGCCAGCACCTTCAGCTCTCGGTCGCTGGTGCGGCCGACGGCGCCGCCGGGCTTCCGCTCCTTGAGGCCGGACTCCAGCGCCTGTATGCGCGCCTGGGCCCTTCGCAATTCCCGGGACAGCTCAAGCACCTTCCGCCTAAGCGTCTCCGGGTCGGAGGGCAGAGGCTCGCCGTCCGGGTTCTGAAGCTCGGGTAACTGTTCTGCGCCGCCCATGTCTCTCTTTGACTACAAAACGCCAGAGCCGGAAGAGCGCCTTCCGGACCGGGGGGCTCAGGGCTCGGACGCGACCACGCCTGACCGGCCCTGCGGATTAGCAATCGTTTTCAACTCAGGCGGTATTATCGGGCATACCGACCGCTTCGACAAGTGAAACTCCTCAGCCCCGGTCGCCCGAAGCCGCCTGCACGGCCTTTCTCAGCTTTCGCCGGATACTCTCCCAGTGAGTTCCACGCCAATAGACTTTACCACATCCGGCGCACCGAAAGAAACGCTCCATCCGGGCGCGCACTTTCGGCGGCACCCGCTCGCGAACCTCCGGGAGGTCGACCTCTTCCAGTTCGTCGCCGCAGTCCATGCAGCGCGGCTGCTTGAGGGGCAGGTCCAGCTGGCCCATCACGTGCGCAAGCTGCTCGATGGGGCTGAGCCCCTGCGGAACGAACACGTAGTCCACAAGGCCCTCGGTGAGGGCATAGCGCTCCAGCAGGCCGGAATCGCTGCTCAGCAGGACGTAGCCCTCCTGCAGGCAGCGCCGGACCAGTTCGCCGTCGGCTATGTGTACGTCGAACCGGGCGGTGTAGCCGGCGGCCCGCAGCCAGCGGGCCAGTCCGCCCAGCATGGCGTCGCAGAAGAACCGGGGTTCATCCTCCATGGCCAGCTCCGTGACGGGGATTCCCCGTTCAGTTTAGCCGGCTGCGCCTTGTGCGTCGAGCCCCCTGCGGCATCATTTGCCCTTGACACAACCCACACCAATGGTTACAGTTCTGGGGAAGAAAAGGGCGTCTCCGTGCTTTTACGCATCGGCGGCGCACGTCACGGTATTGCCAAGAATTCCGGTCCGGAGGTTCTGGTTATGAGGATCGCGTTGCGCCGTTGGCTCGCATGTTCGCTTCTGGTGGGCGCCGCCCTGCTTCTGCTTTCCTTCGATGCCGCCGCCGGGCCGCCCGCGTCCACTTCGGCCGGCTCCATGCTCGCGCCCTCCAACCCGGTCTTCAACATCAAGGACAAGGGACTGAAGCCGCTCTGGACCGCGGAGCTGGGCAGGGTCTCCGAGCCCCGGTTGAAGGCCATCTATCCCGTGGCCGACAAACTCGTGGCCGAGACTCCCACGGGCGAAGTTCACGTCCTGAACGCCGAAGACGGCACGTGGCAGAACATGGAGATGTTCCGCCGCGGGCTGGAGTTTTCGCCCGTGGCCCTGGGCGACCAGATGCTTGTGGTGTCGGCCAGCCGCCTGTATACCTTTGATCCGGCCGCCGAAGACGTCGGGGAAGGTTACCATCTGGAGTTCGCGCCATTCTGCCCGCCCCTGCTGAAAGGAGACGACTTGATTCTGGCCGGCGGCAACGGACATCTGGCCCGCCTGACCCGCCCCGGCCACGAACAGGTCTGGCAAAGGTCCATCCGCGGCCCCATCTGGTACCAACCCGCTATGCTGGACGGGAACCTCTACGCCGCCGCTTCTGAGATCATCTGCCTGGAGCCCGAGGACGGCACCGAGTTGTGGCGGTGGGAGCCCCGGAGACCGGCAAAATTGAGCAGCGGCATCGCACTGCACGAGGGCCGTGTCTACGCCGGGGACAACCTTGGCACCCTCTACGCGCTGGGGGCCGATTACGGCGACCTGAAATGGCAGCAGTCTTTCGGCGCCCCCATCGCCGGGAAGCCCGAAGTCGTGGGCGACAAGCTGCTGGTGTTCACCAACGAGCCCAACGTGCACTGTGTGTCCATGACGGGCGAGCGAGAGGTGCTGTGGAGCTACGACGGGGCCACTGAGCTTATACTGGCCGGCGCCGACCGCCTTTACCTGCGCACCGAGGATGGCGGCGTCGCCGTCCTGGTAACCGATCGGGGAGAGGAGTTGTGGAAGGACCGCCTGCCGAGCGATTATCTGGTGGCCGGCGATTCGAACCGCCCGGTCTTCTACGTGGCCAGCCCCGAGGGCACGCTCGCGGCTTTCCAGGAGCTGGACTGACACGTCCTGCCGTACGCAGAAAAAGCCCCGCCTCAACCGGCGGGGCTTTTCTTTCCGACCTTCTCAGATCAGAACGCTAACTTGCTTCCATCAGCGGGCAGGCCTACACGTCTCGTCCCTGGACCGTCTTCCTTCCGTTGGCTTTGGCTCGCTCCGCAGCCCGGTCCAGCAACTCATAGACGGCGTCGTTCACCGCGTCCAGCACGTCCGACGAACTCATCAGGTCCTTGCCCTTGATGTAGTTCTTCACCTTCGTCCCAACGATCAACATCTCCTTCTGTGCGGCCATGAACAGAACCTCCCTTCGAAAGAGTAAGATTACCGCCAAAGCGGTCGCCATAATACCACCATTCGGTAGGGCGCTGTCAAGCGGAAAACGACGGCCCTCAGCCCGAACGCGCCCGTCGACGGGCCTGCTCAGTCAAAAACGACCATCGTTTTCAGGGCGATCTCTTTGTTCTCGGAGGCGAATTTCAGCGCCTTCTCCACCTCCGGGAACCCGAACTTGTGGGTGATCAGCGGCTCGGTGTCTATCTTGCCGGAGGCCAGCAGGCTCACGGCCCGACCGTAAACGTTGGCGTAGCGGAACACCGTGACGATGGACAGCTCCTTGGACTGCGCCTCGATCAGGGGCACGGTGGCGGTATCGCTCGCCATGCCGATCCAGCCCACCCGGCCGCCCGGCCGGGCCACCTTCAGCGACTCCGACAGCGTCTGCTCCACGCCCGCGCAGTCCAGAACCACATCGGCCGAGTTCTCCAGCTCTTTGGACACGTCCGTCTGCCCGGCGTCCACCGTTCTGTCGGCGCCCATCTTGCCCGCGAACTCCAGCCGCATCGGCACCATGTCCACGGCCGTGATATGCGCTGCACCGGCCGCAGAGGCCGCTGAGACGGCCAGAAGGCCGATCGGGCCCGCCCCCAGCACGGCCACGCTTTCGCCCGGCTTCACGCCCACCATCGTGCAGGCGTGCATGCCCACGGCCAGCGGCTCCACCGTGGCACCCACCTCCACGCTGACGCCCTTAGGAAGCCTGTAGGCGAAGTCCTCCGGGGAGGTCACGTACTCCCGGAACGCTCCGTGATGAGGGGGAGTCCCCATGAATACCACGTCCTGGCAGAGGTTGTAGCGGCCGCTCAGGCAGAGCGCGCAGTGCCGGCAGGGAATGCCGGGCTCCAGGGCCACCCGGTCCCCCGGCTCGAGCGTTGTCACGTCCGGGCCGACCTCCACTACCTCCCCCGCGCACTCGTGACCCAGAATCAGCGGTTCCCGGATGACGAAGTCACCGATGCGCCCGTGTTCGTAGTAATGCGTGTCCGAGCCGCAGACCCCCACCGCTTTCATCTTGACCAGCACGTCCCGCGGACCGGGTTGCGGGATCGGCATTTCGTCCTGTACAACCTTGTGAACGCCTTCCAGAAAAACTGCCGTCATTTGGCCTTCTGTCGCCATATCGGACCCCCATCGGACTGGATGCGCCGGAAACGGAACGGCCGGATTGTAACCTCCGCCGCGAGCCCGCGCAAGACGGCGGGGAGCGGCAGAGCTTGTCCTGCGGCCGGCCGGCTCGTTATCATGAGACCCCATGTCCATGCACAGAGAACCAGCGCGGGCCCCCCTTTTTATCTGCCTTCTGATGCCCCTGGCCGTCTTCTGCGGAACGCTCGAGCACGTGAACGCCGCGGTGACGCTGGAGCAGCGGGAGGGAGGGCTCGCGGTGCGCACGCCTCGCTTTCGGGCGTTGATCGATCCCGACAGCGGCGGTCGGATTCTATCGCTCGCCTTCGACGGGGCGGAGATGACCCGGATTACTCCGGATGGACGCGGCGGCCTGCTCGAGGAAGTCCATTCCGCTGATATCCCCTATCAGGTGCTGGATCAGCGGCGCGACGACGGGGGGCTGCACGTGTGGCTGCGTGCCCAGACTCCCGAGATGCGGATAACACGTGAACTGATCTTTCCGCCGGGCGGCCCTTTCATTAAGGTGCGTTTCACATTCGAGAACCTCAGCCCGTATGCCCTCTCAGGCGCGGCGGCACCCGCCATACGGAACCTTGTGCTGCCTGCGGGCGGCTCCGCCACGGACCGGGAACTCTACTGCCTCGGGCGCGGACGCGGCGCGGAGGTGCTGTCCTCACGGTTCTACGCGGCCCGGCTGTGGGCCGACCCCGGCCCGGCGGAACTGCGGTGGATGGCGCCAACCGAGCCGGTGGCCCGCCGCGCATTCGGCTTTGCCCTCTCCCACGACGGATGCCGGGCCTTGCCCCCCGTGCGCGGAACGGGCGGCGCGTTGACTCTGGGCTGGCGCTGCCCGCCCATACCGGCCGGAGGACGGTTGACACACGAGTTTGTCATGGTACCTCTCAGCGGCTTCACATCCCTGGCGGAACTGAACGAGCACTTCGCCGCCGACAGCCTGGTGCGGAAGCGCCCCGGCGCCTCCGAAGTACAACTTACCTTCACGCCCTTGCGGGAACCGCTGCCGGAGGCGTCGATCATAACGCGCACGTACAACGATCAGGGCCGCGAGGGCGACCCCTGCGAGCCGATGCTCTTCGAGGACCTTCCCCGATTGACGATGTTCACGGCGCGCACAAGCGTCCCGCAGGCGGAGGGAGACGCCGCCTGTCTCCTGCATGAGGTCTACAGCAAGGGCGAGAAGCTGGGGAGCTTTGCCGTCCCCGCCAGCGATGCGGAGACATGCGTTGTCGCGCCTCAACCGAACTTGCCCGCTCCGCCGGTGGATTCCGCGCGTGGCAGCGAACGCGCGGGGAATCCGGCTGATCTTCCCACCGATGCCGAGCGTGCGCGCGGATTCACCGTCAGGGACCCGACGGTCGCAGAGTTCCCGGCCCGGCCGCGCAAGATGGAACTCACGATGCCGATGGGCGAGAGGCGAACCCGGTTTCTGGCCGTGCGCGCCCTGCGGGATTTGAGCGAACTGCGTCTGACGCTGGCCGGTCCGCCGGAAGAGGCAGGGATGGCGCGAGGCGTGCCGCCGGGGGCCCTGCGGCTGTGGCGCGTGACGGATCCTGAGAATGGTCCCGCCCGGCTGGAGCCGTTCACCCCGGTGACGTTGCGGCAGGGCGAGAGTCGATGGTTCGCCTTCACGGTGGACACATCCGGACTGCGGGCGGGACGTTACCGCAGCCGGCTGAGCCTGAGCGCCAACGGGGCGGCGGATGATATTCCCCTGAACCTGAACGTGCTGTCGCGAGGGGCACCCGAGCCGGATTCCTTCGGGCTGTGGTATATGGGCTGCCCCGGGACCGCTGCGGCGGACGGTCACGCGCTCTCGAAGCTGCGCGGCTACGGCGCGTCCGGGCTGACCCTTCCCTCCGGTCCGCCGGAAGCTGACACGAGAACCGCGGGCTTCCGCCTCGTCGCTCACAGCGCGGCCCATGGCGCGCTGGCTCCCTCTGCACCGTCCGGCGAGGGCCGAGCGCGGCCGCTGTGGCTGCTTGACGCAAGCGTGGCGCCTCCGGGAGTGGCCGAGGCGGCCCGACGACGCGGCTACGTTCCGCTGCCCCTTCTCTCCGGTCAGCGGCCGGACGACTCGCTCGGGAACGATATTCCCCACCTTCTTCTGCGCGATGGTGGCGATTCCGGGGAGGTCCCCGGACTCATCGGATCTGGCGCGATCAGCGAGCAGACTGAGGTATGGGCCCATCTTGACCTGTGCGAGGCCGACTGGCGCCGGGCCGCCGTTGAGGTCCGGAGCGCCTGCTGGGCCGCCGCATGGCAGGGACTGGCCGGGGTCTCCGTCCGGGTCGAACCCCCGCTTGCCGAAGTGGACCGTCAACTGGTCATCTGGCACGTTCTGAGGGACGCACGCAACGAGGTCGCACTCTGGCGGGAGGCTAAAGAGGCCGCGGCCCGACTGCGCGACAGCCGGGCGAACGACGGAGATTTGAACACCGCCACCGTGCTGGCACTCGAGCGCCTGGAGGCGACCGTGGGCACCGCCGAGCACTGCACGCTGCGACTGCGCCCACGACGCGTGCCGTTCCGGCGCGTGTTGCGGGTTGAGCGGGACAAAACCGGGCGGGCTGTGGACATCTCGCGTTTCGAAACGGCCCGGGCCGCGGTTCTGGAGATGGTGCAGGTCATAGCACAGCGTGGCGCCAACGTCCCCACACCCGCGCCGGATCCGGATGCACGTTGAAACCGCTAACTGACGTCCTATCATTGTGATTCCCAGGCCGGCGCGTTGCATCCGCCGGGCCGAAGCATACCGTGCAGACGACGGGAGAGCCGATGGAAGCGCTTTTCTGCGGCATCGACGTGGGGACGCAGGGGGCTCGTTGCGTGCTGGTAGACGCCGAGGGCGAGGTCGCGGCGGAGGCCGAAAGGGGCTTCCCCGAGGCGGCCGTCCAACAACAAGAGAGACAGTTCGAACAGGAGCCGGGCGCCTGGACCGAGGCGCTCCGCGGCGCCCTTGCGGAGTGCCTCCGGGAGGTCAAGCCCAGCTCGATCGCCTGCGTCAGTGCAACCAGCACCAGCGGCACGCTCTGCGCGCTGGATTCGGGGTACCGCTCCCTGATCCCCGCTATCATGTACAACGATCCACGCGCCGGGGCGGAGGCGCGGCAACTCGAATCGGTCGCGGCCGACCTGACGAGTCGGCTGGGGTATCGGTTCAGCTCCTCGTTCGGCCTGCCCAAAATCCTGTGGCTGAAGCGCAACCGACCCAAGCTTTTCGGCCGCGCCGCCCTCTTCTGCAGCCCCACCGACTATGTCATCGGCTGGCTGACCGACGAGTGGGGTCGCTCCGACCAGACCAACATGCTGAAGTTCGGCTACGACCTGCTGGATGGCCGCTGGCCGGAGTTCATCGAGGGCCGTCTCGGCATCCCCGTCTCCCGGCTGCCCCGGGTTCAGCGCTCGGGCGAACTGGCCGGGCGGGTCTCGGCCCGGGGCGCCGCCCGAACAGGCCTGCCCAAAGGAACGCCCGTGGTCGCAGGCATGACCGACGGATGCGCCTCCCAGATTTCCAGCGGAGCGGCGGCCCCCGGCCAGTTCAACACCACCATCGGCACTACGCTGGTCATCAAAGGGGTCAGCGAGCGACTGCTGCTCGACCCCCTCGGGCGCATCTACTGCCACCGCCATCCGGCCGGCTGGTGGCTGCCCGGCGGGGCCAGCAACACGGGGGCGGAGTGCCTGGCCCGCGAGTTCGACCACGAGGAGACCGAACGCCTCAGCGCCGCGGCCCTGGAGCACAGCCCGACCGACCTGGTCAGCTATCCCCTTGTGGGCACCGGCGAACGTTTTCCTTTTCAGCGGCCGGAGGCGGAGGGCTTCCTGCTGGGGGAGCCCGGGAGCCGGGAGGAATTGTTCGCCGCCTACCTGGAGGGCGTGGCCTGCCTGGAGCGCCTCGCCTACGACACGCTGGAGGAGCTGGGAGCGCGCATGCGCGGCCCCATCTTCAGTGCCGGGGGCGGTAGCCGGAGCGAAGCGTGGCTGCAGATACGCGCCGACGTGCTGGGCCGCCCCGTCCGCCGTCCAGCCGTAACGGGCGCCGCCATGGGTGCCGCTATACTGGCCGCCACCCACGAGGAGTTCGACGGCCTGCCGGAGGCCACCGAAGCGATGGTGCGCATTGATCGCGAGGTGGAGCCCCGCCGGGATTTCGTCGAGACCTACGCCGAGAAGTACGGCCGGTTCCGGGACGCCTGCCGCGAGCGCGGCTACATCTGAGCGGGCCTCCCCGCGCCGGACTTGCAGACCGGCGCTCCCTCCGATACAACCAACAGCGGGAAACAAGCGCGAACGGTTCGCGAGTGTAGACTCTCAGAGGAGGCCGCAGAGATGGTGAGACCCGTGACGTTGTTCACTGGACAGTGGGCGGACATGCCCCTGCGCGAGCTGGCGGAGAAGGCAAGCGAGTGGGGTTACGAAGGGCTGGAACTGGCGTGCTGGGGCGACCACTTCGACCCCGCCAGGGGCGCCGAAAGCGTCCAGTACTGCAACGAACGCAAAGCGCTGCTGGAAGAGCACGGGCTCCAGTGCTGGGCCATCAGCACGCACCTGGCCGGGCAGCTCGTCCTGGACAATCTCGACGAGCGGCACAACGCCTTTGTGCCTGAGGACATAGCCGGCGACCACGAGGCGATGCGCGCGTGGGCGATGGAGAACGTGAAGAACTGTGCCCGCGCCGCCAAGAACATGGGCATCGAGGTGGTCAACGGCTTCACCGGCAGCTCCATCTGGCACCTGCTCTACTCCTTCCCGCCGGTGCCGCCCGAGATGATCGAAGCCGGATACGAACTACTGGCCGAGCGGTGGAATCCCATCCTGGACGTCTACGAGGAATGCGGCGTCAGGTTTGCGCTGGAGGTCCATCCCACCGAGATAGCGTTCGACATCGAGACCGCCGAGCGGGCGCTGCAGGCGCTGGACGGACGGCCCGAGTTCGGGTTCAACTTCGATCCCAGCCACCTGCTGTGGCAGGGGATGGACCCGCACGTGTTCATAGACGCCTTCCCGAACCGCATCTACCACGTCCACATGAAAGACTGCGCGGTGACACTGGACGGGCGCAGTGGCATTCTGGGTTCGCACCTCGACTTCGGCCAGCCCGGCCGCGGGTGGGACTTCCGCAGCCTGGGACGCGGCGACGTGGACTTCGAATCCGTCATCCGCGCCCTGAACCGCATCGGCTACAACGGGCCGCTGTCGGTGGAGTGGGAGGACAGCGGGATGGACCGCGAACACGGCGCCGCGGAGGCGGCCGAATTCGTCCTGTCGCTGGACTTCCCGCCCAGCGAGGTCGCCTTCGACGCCGCCTTCGACGATTGAGCGTCCGGCCGTGGGGCACGCTTGAGGTCGGCCATGTTGATGAGTTGCACCGATTTTGCGGCGGAACTGGGCGAAGACGCCGCGCCCGTGCGTGTGACCTTCGCGGGCGACGAATGGCGCCCGCTCGGCTAGCGTTACCTGCTGGACGGTGAGCCGGCAGAGGCGGAAGCGTTCGAGCCGGGACCACCGCCACGCATTGGCCTGCGGACCGCCTCCGCAACGACCTGGCTGCAACTGAGCGCCGGGGACGAACTCTCGTTCCGCGCGCCTTCCGAGGCACCGCCCGAGCGCGTCGGCTTTCGCCTGTCCCTGCCGGCGGATGCCGATCTTCACCTGGCCGAATTCCTGAACGTCGGCCGGGTGCTGGATGCCGACATGCCGGTCGGCGAATCGTACGCGGCCCGGCTGGCGTGCAACTTCCTGCTGGCGCGCTGCGGCGGAATGTGGGTCAGGCTCCGCGTCCTGACCAGGGACCGGGGCGCGGCAGGCTGCGAGGCAACGCGCCGCGACGACGAGCTGGACCTCGCCTTCACCTGGCCTGCCGGAGCCGAGGCCCCAGGTTGACGCCTGGGACTACTTCCTGACGTTCGCAGTGCGGCGAACTGTCCGGCCTCTCTGGGGGACCGCGCGCGCCTGCCCCATCAGCGAAAGCCTGACGCATGGTGGGCGGAGAGCAATGGGCCCGAGTGTCAACCCGATGGTAGCGAGCGGGTTCGAGCAAATAGAGCCCGCCGCATGGCGGGCGACACAGCGTGCCCGAACCCCCACCCCTCAACAGGCTGAATCCGTGGTGACGCCGGACCCGTATGAAGCGGTCGACTACGAACCGGGCAGCTTGCCCGAGTGGCGGGCGGATCGGGTCCCTGCGGCCTTGCGCCGGCCTTGCGCCGGGTGCATAATGGCAACTGTGGGGTCGGACCTGCGCTCGGTCAACCACGGGCCGGGTCCAAACGTTTCACTGACCGTTTCGGCCGGGGGGCCGGCCGGAACAGCCAACGAGGGGGTGTCGCGGATGACAGACCTGAGCGATGAAAACATCGATCTTGCCGAGGAAGAATGCGTCCCGTGCCGGGGTGGCATACCGGCCCTGGAGGGAGAGGAGTTGGAGGAGCTGGCCGACCGACTCGACGCCGACTGGTCGGTGGTCGATGACCATCACCTGGAGAAGGACTTCGAGTTCGAGGACTTCCGGCAGGCGCTCGAGTTCACCAATCGCGTGGGAGAACTGGCCGAAGAGGTCGGACACCATCCGGAGATATTCCTTACGTGGGGCGAGGTGGGCATCACCATCTGGACCCACGAGGTGGACGGCCTGACGAAGACGGATTTCGTCTTCGCCGCCCGCGTTGAGAAGCTGTATCAGCCCGGGTCCGAAGATTCCTGACCTTCAGTGCAGGAAGGAGTCCACATGCCGGAACTCAGCGGCCGGACGGCCCTCGTGACGGGGGGCGCCAAACGGTTGGGGCGGGCCATTGCGGAGGCGCTGGCCTCCGAGGGCGCCGACATCGTCGTCCACTACCGGACCTCCGAAGATGAGGCGCGCGAGGCCGGGGAGCAACTCCGCCAGGTGGGCGTGCAGGCGTGGACGGTCCAGGCGGACCTCGCCGACGCCGAGCAGGCTCAGACTCTTATGGGCCTCTCGTCCGAACTGGCCGGCCGGGCGCCCGACATACTCGTGAACAGCGCCAGTATCTTCACCCCCAGCGGCGTGCTGGATTTCGACGCCGTGGAGCTCGAACGACAGCTCGCCGTCAACACGCTCGCTCCGCTCTACCTCTCGCGCTCGTTCGCCGAAAGCACCGGCGAAGGCCAGATCGTCAACATGCTGGACGCCCGCATGCTGGAGTTCGACGAGGAGCACGCCGCATACCATCTGAGCAAGCGAGCCCTGTTCACGCTCACGCGCATGCTGGCGCTCGAGCTGGCCCCGGGCATCCGCGTGAACGGCATCGCGCCGGGGCTCATCCTGCCGCCCCCCGGCGAGGACGAGGCCTACCTGGAGGGTCTGGCCCACACCGTGCCGCTGAACCGCCACGGCTCGGCGGACGACATCGTGCGCGCCGTCATGTTCCTGGTGCACAGCCCGTTCGTGACGGGCCAGGTGATATACGTGGACGGGGGAAGACACATGAAAGGGAGGATGTATGGGAGCTGAGCCGCTGGACCGGATACACATCGGCGACCTGCTGCTGCGCTGCATTATCGGCGTGCGGGATTGGGAACGGGAGGCGAAGCAGAACGTGCTGCTGAACATGACGCTCTACGCCGACCTCAGCAAGGCCGCCGCCAGCGATGACATCGGCGACACGGTCGACTACGTGACCATCAAGAAGAACGTCATAGACCTGGTGGAGGGTTCGTCGTTCTACCTGGTGGAGGCGCTGGCGCAGGCCGTCGCCGAGGTCTGCCTGCGGGACCCGCAGGTGCGGAAGGTGGATGTCCGGGTGGAGAAGCCGGGGGCACTCCGCTTCGCGCGGACCGTGGCGGTGGAGATGACCCGGGAACAGGAGTGATATGGCCGGCAGGAACTCAGTGGGGGTCTTCCTCGCGGTCGGCTCGAACATCGAGCCGGAGCGCAACGTGCGGCGCGCACTCGAACTGCTGATCAAACACGTTCACGTGGCGGCCACTTCGACTTTCTACCGCACCGCCCCGTTGCGCCGCCCGCAGGACCCACCTTTCGCCAACGGCATCTGGCGCATTGAGACTGACACGGGCCCCCGCCCGCTGAAGTTCGACGTGTTGCGGGGCATCGAGGACGAACTGGGGCGAGTCCGCACCGCGGACGCCTACGCACCACGCACTATCGACCTGGACATCGCCGTCTACGGCGAGCAGCGGATCGAAGACGAGGACCTGGTCATCCCCGACCCGGACATCCTGGAGCGGCCGTTCCTGGCCGTGCCCCTGCTCGAGCTGGCGCCGGACCTGCGGCTGCCGGGCACGGACAGGCCGCTTCGCCAATATCCCGTCAGCGAACGCACCGACGAGCTGGAGCCGATGCGCGGACTGACAGAACAACTGAAGGAGACACTGCACTATGAACGTCGAGCGAGTCGCTGAACTGGTGAGAGAGCTGCTGATTGAGATCGGCGAAGACCCCGACCGCGAGGGTCTGCTCAAGACGCCCATGCGCGTGGCGAAGGCGTACGAGTTCCTGACCAGCGGTTACAAGACCGACCCGATGACGGTGATCAACGAGGCGCTGTTCGATTCCGCCGCCAACAACATGATCATCGCCCGCGACATCGAGGTCTACAGCCTCTGCGAGCACCATATGCTCCCCTTCTACGGCCGGGCCCACATCGGCTACATCGCCAAGGACAAAGTCCTGGGGGTCAGCAAGCTGGCCCGGCTGGTGGACGTGCACGCCCGGCGGCTGCAGATACAGGAGCGCCTCACCGCGGACATCGCCCACGAGATAATGGACGCGGCCAACGCCTCCGGCGTCGGCGTCGTTATGGAGTGCCGCCACCTGTGCATGATGATGCGCGGGGTGGAAAAGCAGAATTCGGTCATGCAAACCTCGACCGTGCTGGGCAGCTTCCACGACGACCCGCCGACCCGCGAGGAGTTCCTCAAAATCATCGACCGGCGCATCGATTGGTAGGCGAGGCCCGGCGGGAAGGTTGACGGGCAAACTTTGGACGACCTCCTGGCCGACGAGGACACCCCGCCATGAAACTGATCTTCCACGGCGCCCGCGGCTACATCGACCCGCGCACCGAACTGCACAACATGCACACGGTCACCGAGGTGGTCTATGAAGGCAAGGGCGTGACCATCGATTGCGGGGAGGACTGGCGCGGGCACCTGGACGAACTCAACCCGCGGGCCCTCATCGTCACCCACGCCCACCCCGACCACGTCTGGGGCCTTAAGGACGGCGCGCCCTGTCCCGTCTATGCCACGGAGGAGGCCTGGGAAGAGATGGATGGATACGGCATCGAGGACCGGCACGTGGTCCGACCGCGGGAGCCGGTCACCATCCGGGGCATCACCTTCGAGGCGTTCCCCGTCGTCCACTCCACCCGAGCACCGGCCGTCGGCTACCGCGTGACGGCCGGTGTGGTGAGCATTTTCTACGTGCCCGATCTGGTCTATATCGAGGACCGCGAGGCGGCCCTCAGCGGCGTCAAGGTGTATATCGGCGACGGCGCGACCATCGACCGGTCGATGGTCCGCAAGCCGGGCGACAGCCTCATCGGGCACACGCCCGTGCGGACCCAGCTCACCTGGTGCAAGAAGCTGGACGTGCCCCGTGCCATCATCACGCACTGCGGCGCGCAGATCGTGGACGCCGACCCGGACGAGGTGCAGGCGAAGATCGACGAGTACGGCGAGGAGCGCGGCGTCGAGGCACGCATCGCTACCGACGGCATGGAACTCGTCATCAGGTAGGGGGGCCCCATGCCCGAACTGCCCGACGTGGAGGCCATGCGACGCTACCTGGAGGCCACGTCGCTCCATCAAAAGGTGGAGGGCGTGGAGGTCCGCGACGATTACGTGCTGAAGGGTGTCACCCCGCCCGACCTGCGAGAGGCGCTCGTGGGGCGGGAATTCCGGTCCACCGTCCGCCACGGCAAGAACATGCTCGTCGAGCTGGACGAGCCGCCCTGGCTGCGGCTGCACTTCGGCATGACCGGCAACCTCAACTACCACAGGGGGGAGGCACCCGGGCTGGAGCACGTCCGGGTACTGCTCCGCTTCAGCGGCGGCTACCGGCTGGCCTACCTCTGCCAGCGCAAACTGGGCCGCATCAGCCTGCCGGAGAGCCCGGAGGCGTTCGTCCAGGAACAGGGCCTCGGCCCGGACGCCCTGAGTGTCGACTTCGACGACTTTCGCCGGATAATGGACGGGCGACGCGGGCGACTGAAGAGCGCCCTGATGAACCAGCACATCATCGCCGGGCTGGGGAACGTGTACGCGGACGAGGCACTCTTCCAGGCCCGGCTCCACCCTCTCCGCACGGTGGACTCGCTCAGCGAGCGTCGACTCGAGGCGCTTCACCACGCGATGCGGGACGTCCTGCGCACGTCCATAGCGCGCGGCTCGGACGCGCGCGACCTGCCGGCCGGCTACCTGCTGCACCGCCGGGGCGAAGGGGAGGACTGCCCCCGGTGCGGCGGCACGATCGAGCGGGTCAAGGTCAACCAGCGCAGCACCTACTTCTGCCCCCGCTGCCAGCCCACCCCCGACTGACAGTCCCGAGCCGGTTCCAGCGCCCGCCTTTCGTTCTCCTTTCACAGGCGGGCCACCCGGGAGCCCCAACCGACCTCAGGGCTGCCAGGCCGCTCAAAGCGGGACCGTGGCCACCCTCGCGGGAAACTCACCCTCATCTCACACTGCTGCGCTATGCTATGGGGAGGCGGATTGTGCGAAAGGACCAAACATGCAATCCAAAGCGGACCTGCACGTCCACAGCAAGTACTCCGATAGGCCGAGTGAATGGTTCCTCCGGCGTATCGGTGCCCCTGAGAGCTTCGTTGAGCCCGCCGAAATCTACGAGCGGTGCCGCGAAAGGGGAATGGACTACGTCACAATCACGGACCACAACCGGATCGACGGGGCGCTGGAGATATCCCACCTTCCGGGCACGTTCATCTCGGCGGAGGTGACCACCTATTTCCCTGAAAACGGGTGTAAGATCCACTGCCTCGTTTACGACATTACCCCCGAGGACTTCAAGCTGATACAGCTTGCTCGCGAGAGCATCTACGACCTGCGCGAGCTGCTCGACGAACGGGACATCCTTCACTCGGTGGCCCATCCGCTGTTCCAGCCCAACGGCCGGCTTACAGTGGAGCAGATGGAGAAACTGCTGGTCCTTTTCAACCGTTTCGAGGGCCTCAACGGCACGGACCACCCCCGGGCCATCCGGCTGTTCGACGCTCTGGTTCGCTCACTTACCCCGGAGCTTCTGCATCGGCTGGCCGAGAAGCACGGGCTGGAGCCGCGGGGCGCCGAGCCGTGGAGGAAGATACTCAGCGGGGGCAGCGACGACCACTCCGGCGCCTACGTGGCCAGCGCGTACACAACCACCCCCGAGGCCGGGAGCGTCCGCGAGTTCCTGGACTTCATGCGGCAGGGGCGTCACGACCCGGCCGGCAATCCCGGTGCGGCCCTCAGCTTCGCCCACAGCCTCTATCACATCGGCTACGGCTACTACTGCAAGCGCCTGCTGAACGGCTCCGGAGCCAGAAGCCGACTGATGGGCGAGATATTCGAGAAGCTGCTGGGCAAACCGGAGACCGACTCCCCCACGTTGCGGCAGCGGTTGGCCGGCCTGGCCGGCCGGGTCGCCCTCTCGGTCAAGAAGCGGACCGTCAGCGGCACGGAGCGGGCGCTGGTGGAGGACTTCCAGTCCCTGTTCGACGGCCGGGCCGACGGCTCCTCCATGCCGCCCGATGCGGGCAGCGACGAGCGCGCATTCCGCACCGCTTGCCACCTGAGCCAGCAGTTCGGCTACACGTTTCTCCAGCGCTGCCTGAGGCACGCCTCGAAGGGTGAGATCATCGACTGCATCGAGACGCTGGCGGCGCTCGGCCCCGTCGCCCTGGGCATAGCTCCATACCTGGTGGCGTTCCATGCCCTGCACAAGGACGCGCCGCTGATGGAGGCGCTGGCCGAGCGGTTCGGCCTCAGTGAGGTACTGGCCACCACTTGCCGCGCTGCGTGGCTGACAGACTTCGTCATCGAAGAGACGGTGCCCCGGGCGCTGGCCGCTGATGACCATCCGGGGAAGACGCTGCCGGACGACATCACACTGCTGACCTGCTGCGACGATGCCCCGGCTTGCGCCCGGCCAGTTCGGAACTTTGAGCCGGTGGGGAGTTTCGACCTGCCGGAGCCCGACGGCCGGGAGATCGCCTTCCCGCCGTTTCTGGAGATTGTCGAGCACATCGAACGGCGCGGCTTCACCGAGCTGGTGCTCTCCACCCCCGGGCCGATGGGGCTGACGGGGCTTCTGGCGGCCCGGCTGCTGGGCCTGAAAACGACGGGCGTCTGCGGCGAGAGTGTTGGCCGAACGATTATCCGCCTGACCGAGGACCACGACGCCGCACAGCTCGGATGGCGCTACGCGGCGTGGTTCTACGGTCAGACGGATGAGGTGATTGCCGGGTCAGAGGCGTGCCGCAGGCTGCTGCTGCGGAACGGCCTGGATCCGACGAAGACCACCGTCGGGCCCTGCCGACCGGACGCCAGCGAGTCCGCCTCCCCCGCGGCGACCGCCGCGCTCTGAATCTCGTGTCTCACCGGGAACACTATCGCTCCTTATCGGATGCTCAAAGTAAAGCGATAGACTTCGGGTAATGATGAGTATGGCACATCAGGACTCACGGAACCCGAGTGCCGAAGGGGCCCTCCGGGTCTGTATGGTCACAGAAACCTACCCTCCGGACGTCAACGGCGTCGCAATGACCATGGAGCGGCTGGTCACGGGTATGCTGAGCAGGGGGCACAGCATACAGCTTATCCGCGTGAAACAGGACGAACGCGACAGACACAGAGACGCTGGTCGTCTCGAGGTCCTGCCCCAGCGGGGTTTACCCATCCCCTGCTACAGGGTGCAGCGCTTCGGCCTGCCGGCCGCCCGGTCCCTGACGCAGCTCTGGAGAGCCCATCCTGCCGATGTGGCCTACATCGCCACGGAGGGTCCCCTCGGTCTCTCGGCCCTGATGGTCGCTCGTCGGCTCGGCATACCCGTGGTCAGCGGCTTCCACACCAACTTCCACACCTACAGCAGCCACTATCATCTGGGCGTGTTCCAGGACGTGGTCATGGCGTACATGCGGCGTTTCCACAACCGGACGGCCTGCACCGTCGCGCCCACGCCCCGGCTGTGTGACAAGCTGGAAGACCAGGGCTACGAGACGACACGCGTGCTGTCCCGCGGGGTGGATACGGAGTCCTACAACCCGGACCGTCGGAACTGGGAACTGCGAGAGCAGTGGGGCGTTGGCCCCGATGACCCCGTTGTGCTCTACGTCGGCCGCCTGGCCGGCGAGAAGAACCTCGACCTGGCGGTCGAGGCGTTCCGAGCCATGCAGTGCGCCGTCCCGGGGGCACGGTTCGTGCTGGTCGGCGACGGCCCCATGCGGGAGGAAGTCGAATCCCGCCATCCGGAGTTCATCTTCTGCGGCATGCGCACCGGAGAGAGCCTGTATGAACGCTACGCGTCGGCCGACATCTTCCTTTTCCCCAGCACGACGGAGACCTTCGGCAACGTGACTCTGGAGGCGATGGCCAGCGGGCTGGCCGTTCTCGCCTACCGTTATGCCGCCGCCGAGATGCACATCCGCCACGGGCAGAACGGTCTGCTGGCGGAGTTCGGCGATGAGGACCAGTTTATCGCCTGCGCCGTCGAACTCGTCCAGGACAACGAACTCATCAGGCGACTTGGGCGCAACGCACGCAGGACGGCCGAGGGCGTGAGCTGGGACAATATCTGCGACGACTTCGAGCGGATATTGCGCGGCGTCATGGTTAACCATACGGAGACCCTCCATGAGCCGGTTACGGCGTGAAGCCGTATTGCGACGCGTGACGGAATGGGAGATGCCCGTCTGCCTTTTGCTCAACCGGGCCGTCCGCCGGCAGGGGGTCCGCCGTTTCTTCGGTATAGTCAGCCGGCTGGGCAACGGCGTGGTGTGGTATTCACTGGCCGCCGGTCTGCTGTTGCTGGGTCCGGCCGCCCACGTGCGGGCGCTCGTGCAGATGGCGTTGACCGGCTCCTGCTGCCTGTCCGTCTACAAGCTCCTCAAGCTCCGCACCACGCGGCTGCGGCCGTTCGAGGTCAATGAGGAAATCAGCCTGAGCGTAGCGCCGCTGGACCGCTACAGCTTTCCCTCCGGCCACACCATGCACGCCGTCTGCTTCACCATCGTCATTGCCTCGCACTACCCTCACCTGGCCTGGGTTCTGGCCCCGTTCACGGGACTGGTCATGCTCTCGCGGCTGGTGCTCGGCCTGCACTACCCCACCGACGTGCTCGCGGGGGCGGGCATCGGTACGGCCGCCGCCCTGCTGGCCCTGCAGTTGTAGGGAAGCGTCTCCCGCACAGCGTCCTCATGGGCCTGTCGCGCCTCGCCGCGCTCCCCTGCGGTTGCCGGTTTCCGCCCTTTGCGCTATAAAGTATGCGCCGGACGGCTCCCCATCACCTCACTCTGCATGGACACCAATCTGCCGTGAGACCTCGAGAGACAGAACCCGAACTGGACGACATACTGCGCCTGCACGTGGGCGGCAAGACGCGCATGACAAGCCGCCTGTCAATCGACACGGTCGAGCGCCTCCGCCAGATATACACGCCGGGCGTTGCCGAAGTCAGCCGCATCATAGAGGCCGAGCCCAAAAAGGTTTACGACTACACCTCCGTCGGCGACACCGTGGCCGTGGTCACCAACGGTACCGCCGTTCTGGGGCTGGGGGACGTCGGCGTCCGTGCCGCCATGCCCGTTATGGAGGGCAAGGCCGTCATCCTGATGGAGATGGTGGACATCGCGGCCGTGCCGCTCCTTGTTGACACGCACGATGCGGACCGGCTGGTGGAGGCGGTCGAGGCGGTGGCACCCACCTTCGGGGCCATCCTGCTGGAGGACATCGCCGCGCCCCTCTGCTTCGAGGTCGAGGAACGGCTCAAGGCACGCGTTGAGGTGCCCGTCTTCCACGACGACCAGCATGGTACGGCCGTCGTGGTTCTGGCCGCCCTCATCAGCGCGCTGGAGATTACGGGGAAGCGCGCCGAGGAACTGCGCGTGGTGATGAACGGCGCGGGAGCGGCCGGCACGGCAATCGCCCGCTTCCTGCTCAACTACGGCGTGGCGGACGTCGTCCTCTGCGACAGCGCGGGGGCCATCTTCCGCGGCCGCAAGGAGAACATGAACCCCGCCAAGGAGCGAATCGCCGAGGAGACCAACAGGGAGAACCAGCGGGGCTCGCTGGCCGACGTCATGGCGGGCAAGGACCTGTTCATCGGTGTCAGCGTAGCGGACGTAGTCAGCAACGACATGGTCCGCAGCATGGCACCCGACCCCATTGTGTTCGCCATGGCCAACCCCGTGCCGGAAATCTGGCCTCACGACGCGCTGGAGGCGGGCGCGGCCGCGGCGGAGGATGGCCGCCATATCAACAACGCGCTCGGTTTCCCCGGCATCTTCCGGGGGGCGCTCGACGCCCGGGCGAGCACTATAAATGAACAGATGAAGGTAGCGGCCGCCTCCGCGCTGGCCGACCTGGCCCCGGAAGGCGAACTGGTGCCGGACTTCATGGACCGCGCGGTGCATCGCACGGTCGCCGACGCCGTGGCCGAGGCCGCCCGGGAGACCGGCGTGGCGCGGGCATGAGCCAGGATGGCCTCTGCTGAAGGGGGATGGAGATGAATGCCTCATTGCTTCTGGCGTGGCTTTTCGTCGGTTTCGGGCTGGTGTCCGCACTGCAAGACGCGACCGTCACCCGGCTGGAGCCCGCCGCGACCGCTGAGGGCGTGGTGCCATGGATCGAGTCGGCCGACGGTGACTGGCGTGGGCAGGAGCCTCATTTCGTTATCGAAGAGGATGACGAGCGTATCGCGAGTGGCCGCTTCGCCTACACGAACGAGCACCTGCTGATCAGGGTGGTGGTGCGGGACCGGACCCACCACCAGACCGCGACGGGTGCCGGCATCTACTCGGGCGACTCCATCCAGATCGGCATCGACGGGCGCGGCAACACGAATGCGCCCTCCTCCGGGGATCTGCGCCTGCCGCCATGGGTGGCGTCGATAGCCGTCGCCAAAACCCCTGACGGCGATCAGGTGTACGCCCACTTCCACGGCAGATACAGCCAGGGCTACATCGGCAGCGGCGGCGAGCGGGATTACCCGTGCACCGTTATCCGGGATGCGGACGAAGGCACGACCACCTACGAACTCCACGTCCCGTGGGCGGAGCTGGAAACCCCGCCGGGGCTGTTCCGGCGCATCGGGCTGGCCGTGCAGATCAATGATTCCGACGGTCCGGGCGGGCCGCGTCGGGAGTATCACTGGGGACGGGGAGGCGGGGGTTCTCCGCGTCCCTGGCTGAACAACGGGCTGGCCATGGCGGATCCACCGGCAACCTCGACGGCGGCGGCCGTGACCAGGCGAACGGCCTACTACCGGGGCGACCGGCTTGAGGCGCAGCTTTACGCAAACCCGGCGCGGGGCGCGTCGGTGGAGCTGACTGTCGGCGGAAACTCCGCCGCTCTCACTCTATCGGACGCCCAGGACGGACCGGCGCGCTACGTGGCAACCGTACCCGTCCATGACCCCGGCGTGCATGGAGCCCGGTTCTCGGTGCGCCTGCTCCCGTCCGCGGCCCACGCTCGGGGCGCGGAGGCCGAAGGCACCGTCAGCGCCGTCTTCCCGGTGGCACAGGAGCTATCCGACCTTCTGCTCAAGCTGGCGGATGAGGCGGATCATCCGCTGCTGGCCGACCACTTCCGCTCGGTCCGGTCGGTGGTCATGGAGGAGCTGACCTGCGCACTGCGGATGGCCGAGCAGGACCCTGGCGCCATGGAGGCGGCCGCCCAGGCTCTGCCGCCCATGCTGGAGGACTTCGGGGGCGACGCCGCCGACTGGGAAACTTACCTTCAGGGGAAGCGGGCCCTCATCCATAGCTGGGTCAGCCCGCGCGACCGGAAGCTGAGCTTCTACCGCATGTACATGCCGGCCGATTGGGAACCGGACGCCGCCTACCCCCTCTTCTTCGAGCTGCACGGGCGGGGCAATCCGAATCCCATCAACACACTGGGGCGGCTCTTCTCGCCCCGACCGGAAGACGAGTTCCCCCCGCGCACCTGTCCCGAGATACGCCGCGGCGGCTACGCGGTGCTGCCCTTCAACCGCGGCAACACCGGCTACACGGGCATCGGCGAGGTCGATCTGTGGGAGGCCTACGACGACGTGCACGACCGCTTCCGCATCGACCCGGACCGGCGCTACCTGTTCGGCTTTTCGATGGGCGGCGGCGGGACGTGGCAGATAGGCACCCGCACCCCAGACCGCTGGGCGGCGGTCGGCATCTTCAGCGGCGGGCTGTGGCGCTCCCCCCGCGGCATAGGCCTCGGCCGCAACCTGCTCGGCACGCCCGTCTGGATCGCCTGCGGGGAGGACGACCGCCTGTTCCCGCAGAACGTGGCCATGCACGAGGAACTCACCCGGTACGGCGTGGACCACGAGTGGACCGTCATACCCGACACCGGCCACAGCTATCGCATGGACTATCAGGAGCAACTCTACGACTTCCTCATCCGCCACACACGCAGCCGTCCCCGCAAGATCCGCTTCGTGGCCGACACCAACGAGCATCCGGGCGCGTGGGGCGTCACCATGCGCCGGGACCCGCAGGTAAGCTGTCTTCCCTCCTTCCACCTCGTCATAGACGGCAGCACGGTCACGCTGGACACCGAGGGCACGCCGGGCGTACGGATCGATCTCGGGCCGGACGGCCTCCGTCTGGAGGGAGAGGTCACGGTGATCTGGAACGGTGAGGAAGCCTATCAGGGTCCGCCGAGGACGATCAACCTGGGCGCCGGCGCGGGCCGCCGGCGACGGAACTGAGAGGGCCGGCCGAAGCCATGACCGGCGAACCCACGTATCGGATAGAGACGCTGGGATGCAAGGCGAATCTCTACGATTCGCGCCGGCTGGCTGAGGCCCTCGAAACGCTCGGCTATCGCGCGGCAGGCGAAGGTGATCGCCCGGATATCTGCGTGGTCAACACCTGCACCGTCACCCACACCGCCGACCGCAAGAGCCGCCAGCAAGCGGCCCGCCTGGCGCGGGAACATCCCGACGCGCGCGTCTTCGTGACAGGTTGCTACGCCAGCGCCTTCCCCGACGAACTGGAAGACGTTGAGGGCGTCGCAGGTGTCTTCGGGCGGGACCAATGGCGACAGCTTCTGGCGGCCGTCCACACGGGGCCGCTCCCGACTGAAGCCGTTCCTGAGGGCGATTTCGGCATCGGTTCGTTCGGGGGCCGCTCCCGGGCCTTCCTGAAGGTGCAGGAGGGCTGCAACGTGGGCTGTTCCTACTGCATACTGCCCCGGGTGCGCGGCCGCCCCCGGAGCCAGCCCCTGCGGCAGGCCGTGGAGGAGACCCGCCGGCTGGTGGACCGCGGCTTCGCGGAAATCGTCCTGACGGGAATCCACTTGGGCTGGTACGGGACGGACCTTTCGGGACCGACGGCGCTGGCGGAACTGGTCGCGGCGGTCGCCGAAGTGCCGGGACTCCAGCGGCTCCGGCTAAGTTCCCTCCAGCCGGCGGAGGTGGATGAGGCGCTGCTGGAGGCGATGGACCACCCCGTCGTCTGCCCGCACCTGCACCTGCCCCTGCAAAGTGGAGACGCTGAGGTCCTGCGCGGCATGCGGCGTCCCTACACTCCGGACCAGTTCCTGCGAGCCGTCGAGATGGCACGCGGGCGCCTCGAACGGCCCGCCGTCACGACGGACGTGATGGTGGGCTTCCCCGGCGAGACCGAGGAGGCGTTCGGCCACACGGTGGACATCTGCCGGAGGGCTCGTTTCTCGCGCATGCACGTCTTCGCCTTCAGCGCCCGTCCGGGCACCCGTGCCGCCCGGATGCAGGACGCAGTGCCCCCGCAAGTGGCCTCCGAGCGTAGCGAAAGACTCCGCGCACTGGGCAGGGATCTGGCCGTCGAATGGGCCGAGAGCTTCGTCGGGCGGCGGGTGCGCGTCCTGTTCGAGCGCTGCCGGGGCGACCGGCTGACCGGCTACACCGACCGCTACGTCCGGCTGACCTGCCCCGGCCCGGCCGACCTCGTCGACACCACGGCGCAGGTCGAGTGCACCGCCCGCAACGGCACGACCCTCACAGGCCGCTTTCCCCCGGAGCGGGACGGAGACGATGAAGCGCGTCCCTCCGAAGGGGCGTCCCCCGCACCTTGAGCCGCCTTCGGAGGTCCACGCTCCGCCGTGGCCACCCTGCACTTCCGGACCGAGCGCGCGGCGGGTTGCACCCGCCCGGCCGGAATGCGCATGCTGCGCGCAGACATGGTGGCGCCTGAGGGAATACAACATGAGAAACGTGATCGGTTTGGTACTGGCGCTGGCGGTGGCCACGGCGGTCTGCGTTGCGGCGTGGCCCCTGATTCGCGACTCCGGCGGGGGCAGCGCCCCGGAGGTGCTCTACGCGCGGCGCGCGCGGGAGGTCGGCGTGCCGCGCTCGGCAAGCGTGTCCATCATCATAGGCCCCAAGGAAGGCGATTCCCGGATCGTGCTGGCCGTCAAACTGCGGGACGTCGGCGGGACGGCGCTGATCACCGAAGACCCTACGGACGACGGCTACCTGTTGGCCGGAGGGCAGCGCTGCCCGCTGAAGCTATGGCTGCACAACCAGCGGTCGGAGCCGGGCGAGCGTCGCTACATTCTGCTGGCCCTGGTGCCAAAGGATACGACTCAGTTCACGCTACTCCTGCCGGGGCGGGACCCGATCCCGCTGGTCGCCTCTTCCCGCGTCTCACGTCGCTTCAAAGTTACCGAGTTATAGGGCAGACGAACGCATCCGGTTGGTCCGTGACGACGCATTGAGTCCCGCGCCGGTAGTCACCCCATTCGGAAGGATCACCCCGTCTCGCCGGCCGTCATCCGGCACCTGAGCGGCACCTGATCTCACTTCAGCGGGCGCCGCCCGTGGCCTTGCTGCTTTGCCACGCGGCACCGGTCACTGTAGAATACGGGGGTCCCGCCCAGACCGCTCCGGAAGATACTGCCAATGCAATGGACACTACGTAAAAAGATCCTGGCCGGGTACGGGATAATCCTCGTGCTCATGGCTCTGGTTCTGGGCTGGGCCTTCGTGAACCTCTGGCGGCTGGGTCGGGCCAGCGAGGCGATCCTGCGGGAAAACTACAAAAGCATCCTGGCCGCCGAGAACATGATTGACGCCATAGAGCGCCAGGACAGCGCCACGCTCCTGCTGATACTGGGTTTTGAGGAGGAGGCGCTGGAGGGATTCCACGAGAATGAGAGTGCCTTCCTGCAGTCACTGGCGCGGGCGAAAGACAACATCACCATCGAGGGCGAACGGGATATCCTGCAGGCCATAGAGAGCGGCTACTCCTCCTATCTCGTGGGCTTCTCGCGTCTGCGCGAGTTGGAGGGGCGCGACCAGGTGGCCGACTACTACCACGAAACCTTGCAGCCGCGGTTTACGTCTGTGCGGGACAATTGCATAGAACTGCGCGAGATAAACCAGCAAACCATGTTCGACGCCAGCGAGCGTGCGGGCCGTGTGGCCGGGCGGGCTTTGTGGTCCATCGTGCTGATCGGCGCCAGCGCCATGGTGGCGGGCGTCGTCTTCAGCCTGCTACTGTCCCGCTGGCTGGTCAGCCCCCTGCGCGAGATGATGGACGCCGCCCGCGATGTCGCCGAAGGTAACTACGACGTCGAACTGCCGGTTTCCTCCGGCGACGAACTGGGCAGCCTTGCGGGTGAATTCAACACGATGGTGCGGCGCCTGAAGGCTTTCCACGACCTGAACGTGCAGCAGATTATCGCCGAGAAACGCAAGAGCGAAGCCATCCTGCGGTCGATAGACGACGGCATCCTGGTGGTGGATGAGGAACTGAGGGTCACCGACGTAAACCAGACGGCGGCGCGCGTACTTAAGACCAGCGCGACCGAGACCGAGGGACGGCATTTTCTCGAGGTCGTCAAGGACGAGCGGCTGTTCTATTACGTGAAGGAGACCGCCGAATCGGGCACCACGCCCCGCATCCCCGAAAACGAGCGCGTCCTGACCATAGAGAGAGACGACGAGACGCACCATTACCTGTTCTCCATCGTCCCGGTACGTACTGAGGGACAGGCCCTCCGCGGGGTCGTGCTGGTGCTGCGCGACGTAACCCGACTGAAGGAACTGGAGCGATTGAAAAGCGAGTTCGTGATGACCGCGTCGCACGAATTGCGCACCCCGCTGACGACCATCGGGATGAGCGTGGACCTGCTGCAGGAAGAGGTTGCCGACCAACTCGACGATGACCAGCGACAACTGCTGGCCGCCGCGCACGAGGAGCTTCAACGGCTGAAGGCCCTTATAAACGATCTGCTGGACCTCTCGAAAATCGAGAGCGGGAAGATGGAGATGGAGTTCACCCGGACGCCGGTGGAGGCGGTGGTCCGCAAAGCCGTCTCGGTCTTCGAGGAGCAGGCCCGCGAGAAGGGCGTCGAACTAACCAGCACCGTACCGGACGGGATCCCGGAGATGCGGGCCGACCCCAACAAGATAAGTTGGGTGGTGACAAACCTCATCAGCAACGCTCTGCGCTACACGGAGTCGGGAGGGCACATCCGCGTCTCGGCCGAGGGCTCGCGTTCCCAGGTTTACATCTCGGTGGAAGACAACGGCGCGGGCATTCCCGAGGAATACCAGTCGCGGATATTCGACAAGTTCGTGCAGGTCGAGGGAGCCGATGCCCATGGCACCGGCCTGGGCCTGGCCATCTGCAAGGAGATAGTGCGTGCCCACGGCGGCACCATCTGGGTCGAATCAGAGGAAGGCGAAGGAAGCAAGTTCACCTTTACCGTTCCACTGGCCGAACAGGCCGAGGCAAAAGGAAGGCAGGACAATGGACAACAAACCCATACTGATAGTGGATGACGAGAAGAACATCCGGATGACGCTTGCACATTCGCTGAAGCCGCTCGAGGCGGAGGTGGACACGGCCGTCAACGCCGAAGAGGGGCTGTCTAAGCTGGAGGAGAAGGACTACGGAGTCATCCTTCTGGACCTGCGGCTGCCGGGTATGCACGGGATGGAGATGCTGCGACGCGTAGCCGAACTGCGCCCGGACGTGCACGTGATCATCATCACCGCCTACGGCACAGTCGAATCCGCCGTCGAGGCCATGAAGCTGGGCGCGGTGGACTACCTGCAGAAGCCGTTCTCGCCCCAGGAAATCCGGGATATCGTCTCGCGCGTCTTGGACAGAGACGGGATCACCGAAGAGCAGGCGCAGGACTACGACTCGCGCGTCGAACTGGCCAAGAAACTTATCGGAGAGCGCAAGTTCGACGCGGCCACAGAGCATATGCGCCAGGCCGTCGCGCTGGACTCTTCCCGCCCCGAGGCGTTCAACCTGCTGGGGGCGCTGCTGGAGATGAAGGACGACGTGGCCGGCGCACAGCAGAACTACCGGGCCGCCCTGGCCGCCGATCCGTCCTACAAGCCGGCCCGGGACAACCTGCACCGCGTCTCCGGCTGGGAACCGGAGCAGGAGATGGTGTTGGAGAGGCAACCCGACGAGGACAAACAGACTACCGAGGAGGAGTGACGGGCATGTCCCGGAGCTTCTACATAGTCGTGGTAGGCTGTGGGAGGTTGGGTTCCCAGGTGGCCGGCGAGTTGAGCCGACGGGGTCACAGCGTGGTGGTCATTGACTCAGATGAAGCGGCTTTCGGGCAACTGCCCGCGGAATATGGAGGTTTCACATTGGCGGGAGACGCCACCGAACATAATCTGCTGAGCCGGGCCAAAGCCGGCGAAGCCGATATGCTGCTGGCCACCACCGGGGACGACAACGTCAACCTGATGGTCTCCCAGGTGGCCAAACGGCTGTTCCGCGTTCCACGGGTGATCGCTCGGGTCTTCGAGCCGCGTCGGGGCGCCGTGTACGAACGGCTCGGCATAAGCACTGTCTGCCCGACGGTTATGGCGGCAGAGAGCCTGCTGGAGTCCGTGCGGGAAGACCTGCCTGACAACCAACGGGAGCCCTCCTGATGCATGTGCTGATAGTTGGTGGCGGGGAGCTTGTTTACTTCCTGTGCCGCACGTTTGCGGCCAAGGGATACACCGTCACCGTGGTGGACCGGGACCGGCAGGAGTGCGAGCGGCTGGCCCGCAGAGTTCCGGCGACGGTCGTGCATGGGGACGGCACCTACCTGGACGTGCTGGAGGACGCCGGCGCCGGCACGGCGGACGCCCTGCTGGCCGTCACAACCAACGACCAGGACAACCTGGTGGCTTGCCAGCTTGCGGCGCTCGACTTCGACGTTCCCCGCACCATAGCCCTGGTCAACGACCCGGACAACGAAGGGGTCTTCCGGGAACTGGGCATAACCGTTGCCTTTTCTACGGCGCGCGTCCTCTCCAGCCTCATCGAACAGACCGCCACCTTTACGGAAGTAACCAATCTGATCCCCGTGGGCGAGGGCAAGGTCAACATCACCGTCGTCGAGCTGCGGCAGGACGCCCCCAGCGTGGGCAAGCAACTGATGGAGATTGACCTGCCCGACGGGTCGCTGGTCGGCTACCTGTTGCGGGATGACGAGCCGGTCATATGCCGGGGCAACACCGAACTCCGGGCCGGGGACCGGCTCATTCTCATCACCGTGCCGGAAGACCACGGTCCGGCCCTGCGTGTCCTGACCGGCGATACGACATGACAGGGGCCCTTATGCGACGAGACGCGTCTCTGATTCCTCGCTACAGAGCCATCATCAGCCATACGGGGCTGATCTTCGCCCTGGGTGGCACCGCCATGGCCGCTCCCGTGCTGGCCCCATTGCTGGGCATCGGCGGATGGCAGCATGCTCCGGCTTTTCTGATCCCCGGCGCGGCTCTTTTGGTGCTGGGTCTCGGGACGCAGCGACTAATGAAGCCGGCCGAGGACGTCTCACTCGGCGTGCGCGACGGGGGCATCATCGTCCTGTTCAGTTGGGTTGGAATCTGCCTCTTCTCGGCGATTCCTTTCCTGTTGGTGACCGGTCATGGTTTCACCCAGGCGGTCTTCGAGTCAGTCAGCGGCTGGACCACCACCGGCCTGACGGTGGTCGACCAGGAGAGCGCCCCCGCGATTATCTTGCTGTGGCGCAGCATGATGCAACCGCTGCCCGTGCCGAGTCCCCAGACGGCCGTGGCCGTCCCGCGATTATCTTGCTGTGGCGCAGCATGATGCAACTGGGTGGTGGTGCTGGATTGGCCATTATCATGGTGGCGGCCTTGACCGGTCCACAAGGGCCGGGCCTTTACAAAGCAGAGGGCCGCTCCCAGCTGGTGCCCCACGTGCGCCGTTCCGCCAAACTGGTGGTCACCCTTTACGCCGGCTATGCCGCGCTGGGCTTGCTTGCGCTGGTCCTGATGGGCATGCAGCCATTCGATGCGCTGAACCACTCGTTCACCGCCGTTTCCACCGGTGGATTCTCCACGCATGAGGCAAGTATTGGCCACTGGGACTCCGCCGGCATCGAAGCGGTGACCATTGCTCTGATGGTGCTGGGCAATCTGAATTTCGTGACGGCGTATCTGCTGGTGCGCGGTCGGTGGAAGGCGGTCTGGCGCAACGGGGAGCTACGTCTGTTCGCCCTGCTGCTGGTGACGGCCACGGCCGCCATGTTGGGAGCGCTGGCGGGCCTGTATCCACTGGCGGGAAAACACATGCGGGTGGCGGTGTTCGAGACGGCGAGTGCGCTGACCACCACCGGGTTCACCAGCACCACGTATTCGGGCTGGGGGGCGGCCGCTTTCTGGTTGACCATCGTGCTGATGATCATCGGGGGCGGGGCATGTTCCACGGCGGGCGGGCTGAAGCAGTTCCGCGTCTACCTTCTGCTGAAGGCCCTGTGGTGGAAGCTTCGCATGGGCGTCGCCCCATCCGGCGCCGTCATGCAGCCACACGTGTGGGACGGCGAACAGAAGGACTACGTAACTCCGAACCGGCTGGCCGAAGTAGGCACATTTGCCTTCCTGTACTTCCTGGTCCTGAGCGTCGGAGTGGGCGTGCTGGCGGCCCACGGGTTCAGCCTCCAGGACTCCCTGTTCGAGTTTGCCTCGGCTCTCGGGACGGTCGGCCTATCGGTGGGTGTTACCTCGGCCGAAGCCCCGCATGCGGTGCTGTGGGCGCAGACCGCCGGCATGTTCCTCGGGCGTCTGGAATTCCTCATTGTCTTCTTCGCTCTGGCCCGGCTGTCGCGCGACCTATGGCACATATCCACCTCGGACTGAACGGCCAAAGACGCGCACGGGCCGGCGGAACTTACTCGCTACGTCCGGTCAGCCGCTGGCCTATAGCCTTGAGCAGTCCGCGGGACCAGGCGAACAGCTTCTGCTCTCGGGACTTGTACATCAGCACCGAACAGGGCGCCCGGTTCGTTATCTGGTCGGCATGGCGCCCGAAAAGGAAGCTGCCGAACACCCACTCCCGTCCCGGCCCCACAACTATCAGGTCGTCCTTTTCGGCGACACTCAGCAATCCCTCGACCACATCCCCTCCCGCCACCACACGTGTCTCCACGGCCTGCCCCAGCCCCTGCGTCGCTTCGCCCAGCATATCCCGAGCTTCTGCTTCGTCGAGGCCCGAACCTTCGCCCAGCACGTGCACCAGTACGGTCGGGGTCAACTGCTCCCTGCGCAGGGCCTGAACCACCGAGAGGCGCTCCTCGTTGATGCCCGGCAGCCCCACGGGCACCACCAGTCGCTTCACCTCCTCCAGCTCGCCCCGGGACTTCAGCACGGCCGTAGCCGCGTCCGCCTTGTTCAGAACTTTGTTGACAACCCGGCTCTTCTTGACCGCCATCGGCGTGACCCGCCCGAACCAGCCCATGATCACCAGGTCGGCCTCCACGTCGCCCACCGCATTGACGATGGCTCCCGGGATGGACTTCGCGGTGGCGGCCAGTGGCTTGGCCACCCGCCCGAGACGCGTGGCCAGATGGGTCATGTCCATCACCAGTTGCGAACTCCGCCTCCACGAGGCCGCCCGCTCGGGAAAAGGGGCCTCGGTGGTGACGTTCATGATGTGCAGCACCGAGGACGCATCGGTGAGCCGACAGCTCAGCCGAATGAGCTGATCGGCCGTCTCCGGATTGGACACACTGATCAGCACGTGCTCGTAGCTTGTGCCCGGCACCTCACGGCTGCTCTCTCGCTCGGGTTGCTCGTTCATTCGGTTGTGTCCACACGTTTCCGGATATCGAGATTCAGAAGCACGACATTGACCCTTTGCTGGCCGAAAAGGCCGATGAACTTGCCCTCCGTGTGCTCTTCGATAAGCTTCTCCAGTTGCTCCCGCGCCATCCCCGTGGCCCGGCTCACCCGCGGCACCTGCAGGCGGGCGGCGGCAGGCGTTATGTGGGGGTCCAGGGCGGACCCCGACTCGGTCACCCACCCCGCCGGCACCCGTTCCGCCGGGATGCCCTGCTCCTCCAGTTCTTCCAGTCGCTGCGCGACCCTCTCGGTCAGTTCCTCGTTCAGCGGCCCCAGGTTCTGCGAACCGCTGTCCATGCCGTCGTAGCCCTTCGAAGAGGGTCGCGGGTGGAAGAATGCATCGGAAGCGAACTCCTGACCGATGAGCCGGGAGCCGACGGGTTGGCCGTCCAGGTCCACTATGCTCCCATGCGCCTCTGCCGGCCACAGTGCCTGACCGGCCAGCGTGACCACCGCGGGATAGGCCACCGAGCAGAGCAGCACGCCGGCCACCAGCAGGCGCAGGGATATGGATAGATGACGCGGCCACGGGGCCGACTCGGGAGACGGTATCTCCACCTCCTCCGCGGCGCCCTCCGGCTGCTGCGCGCCCTCCTCCGGCAGGGCCGCCGGTTCGGGCTCGGCCGTTCGGTCGCCTTCCGGCTGCTCTTCGTCCGGGGCCTTGTTCTCGTCGGCCATATTCCTGTCTCGGGTCAAAACTCTCTACTGGTTCAGAAAAATCCCAGATACACCAACAGCGTATCCAGCAGCTTGATGCTGATGAACGGGGCGATGAAGCCGACACAAAGACCCGGTTATAACTAAAACGATCATCTCCCGGTTTACCTATTATATTTTTCAATACGACTTGAAACTCCGACATGGAAGTTCCACCGATCTTTTCGACAGTTAACAATATATGATTCTCCCTTCGAAAATCAATATCTGTTATGTTATTATAATACTCACTAGTCCATATTTCAATTATAATATCAATTTAATTTATGTTTATAAGTTGAATTCCTCTCCTTCCTTAAGAAATTTAATGTTTTTTCTCTTTACCTCATTTTTAAAATTTGGCCTTAAAATGGAATTTGTATGGTTAAAATGTGTAAAATATACCTCTGAATCATTAAGTTCTAAGATACCATTATCAATTTTTTTGAGAGTTTCTTTAATAGGAGGATGAGGGACTTCTTCAATCTTTCTACCCCTAAACTTCATAAGCTCTTCTTTAGAATAAAAGGTCCCATCTAGGATAAGAAAATCTGTCTTTTGGCTTATCTCATTGAATTTATCGTCAAACCCTTCCCAACTATCTATATCAGGTAAATAAAAGGCAGATTTACTGCTGCCCTTTATTATAAAAGCTGAGGTGTCACTGAATTCTTGACGGTGTGGAACCTCAACTGGAATCACTTTCAAGTCAGTTGAAAGGGAAATTTCTTTTTCAAATTCAAAAGTATTTATTTTTATATTTTCATTGTCAACTAACTGTTTCCAGGGTTGATTTGAAGTAAGAAAATTTTTCAAACTCTTACTTGTCTGAACCGATAATTTGTCACTATTTATTGCTTCCTTACCAAAATACATAAGCCCTGGATAATGACCCATATGAGCATGCGTTATTAAAACCCCTTCTAAATGGTCTTTTAAAAAATCATACTTTTTAGCGGTTTCATTTAAAATATTTAATTGCTCAGCTAAATGAGGAGTGGGATCAATGATATAACTTTTTTTATGTGTAATATCCAAAATACCTAAAGAAGCCGGCAGCCTTTTTAGTTCTTTATTATTTAAAGTTCTTTGACAGTTCGGACAGTTACATCCCGGCTGAGGATATCCTCCATCCTGTGCTGTACCAAGCACTTTTAATAAAATGGCTCCCATTATGCTTCTCTCCTTAATTTTTCTTTCTTCTGTGGTTCTATCCTTGCAATAGAAATCCCGGTCAACCCATATAATAGATTAATCAAGATAACTAACATCGGGAAAAATAAGAATGGTATAAATTCAACGGGCTTTGCTCCTAACATATCTGCTGCAAAGATAGCAGGTACACTCCATGGAACCAATGTAATTCCCACTGTTCCCCCTGCTTCTACATTTCTACTCAAATTCTTTGTATGTAGTCCCATCTCTTTAAAGCTATTTGAAAACATCTTGGCCGGTATAATAATAGCTAAAACCTGGGCACCAGTACTTAAACCTATTAAAAAAGCTGTTATCAGAGATGTTACCAACAATTTTTTACTACTGTTAATCCAGGTCATCATTTTTTCTAAAATAACATCCAAGATACCAACTTTTTGCATTATACCTCCTAAGGCAGCTGCAGTAATTAAAAGAATTATGGTATCTCCCATAGAAGTAACCCCACCTTTGGAAAGTAAACTATTTATCATACTTATTTCACTATCAATGCTGTAACCAGAAGTAAATGAACTTAAGACTTCAACCAGACTGGCACTCTGAAATACCATACCAAAAATCCCACCTAAAAATGACATGGATAATAAAGTTGGGATAGCCGGTGTCTTGCGGACCGCCAGCACAATAGTAATTAACGGTAATATAAATAACAGTGGTGTTATATTAAACGAACTGTTTAACCCCTGCATTAAAATATTGATTTGTTCTGTACCTTCAAATCCTCCTCCAACTTGAGACTGTCCAACTACCCAGTAGATAATTAAGGACAGTCCAAAAGCAGGAATTGTATCCCAGAGCATATGACCTACGTGCTCAAAAAGCGAACAGTCTGCCATTGCTGCTGCAATATTTGTAGTATCTGATAAAGGTGATAACTTATCCCCAAAAAATGCACCTGAAATTATTGCTGCTGCAGTCAAGGGGGTTGCAAAACCCATTGCATTACCCACAGCAATTAAAGCTATCCCTACAGTGGCAATCGAAGTAAAAGAAGTTCCCAGAGTTGTCGAAACAATTGCAGTTATCAGAGCTGCTAAAGGTAAAAATAAAGAAGGACTTAAAAACTTTAAACCATAAAATATCATGGCCGGAATCGTACCACTTAAAATCCAGGTACCTATAATAGAACCTACTATTAACAAGATAAAAATTGCGGGTAATGCTTTTGCAACCCCTTCTTTTAGACCTTGCTGTAATTCATCCCAGCTGTAATCAAACAAAAATCCTATGATTCCAGTTGCTACCACACCACTTAATAAAGGAACTATCATTCCGACTTTCCAGTAAAAAACTGAAAAAGCCCCCATCAAAAGAAGAACTAGAATTGGTAAAATTGCTATTATAAAACTCAGTTTCCTTTTTCTCATTTACTACTACCTCCTCAATTATTGATAATTCACAAATGATAAAATGTGTTATAAAATAAAAAAAGCCGTCCCTTATTTCAGGACGACGTATGCGCGGTACCACCTGAATTAATTCTGATTATACAAAAAATAATCAGAACAACTCTATTGAAAGCTAACACTCTCTCACCAGATAACGTTGGAAAACGGCCTAGCCTACTATTAATTCAACCGGCAACTCAAGGGTGTATTTCAGCAATAAGCTTACTTATTCCCACTCATAGTTTTTATCATTTGAAATTATTGTTAATTATTATATATTAACAAAAACAAGTTGTCAAGACCTTGTCTAATAAAAAAATTCTTGACATAGATAGTTCTCAGTGTTAAAATTATATTCAAATAAATAATATTTATAAATTCTATGAGCAAGACGAGTAGCTTTATATCTTCATTTACAGAGAACCGATACCGCTGAGAATTCGGGAATGAAATATTAAAGTGAATGGCCTTGTTAGAAGTAGGGGGAAATATCTTTAAAAGGATAGATTATCCTGTACCGGTATTTATCCGTTAAAGTAAATAGAATTCACCTAATATAAGGTGGTTTCTATTAAGTGAGTTAATCAATGATTAACTAATAAGGGTGGCAACACGGAATTAATAGTCTTTCGTCCCTAACCAGGGTGAAAGTTTTTTTAATTTTGTGTTTGCCGCCCTATTTATATTAATTAATGGTTTTTTAAAAAATTAAAAGGGGGAATGATTTAATTGTATGACCTAAAAATAGTTGTTGAAACCATTGAAGGTTTTTGTGATTTACCCATGAAAAAAGGGGATTACTTTACTGTTAAGGGAGGTAAAATTGAAATACCCGAAAACCAACATATTTGTCTTTGGGCTTTACAGAGTTTGATGCCTATAATTCCTGCTAAACAAAGAGAAGTAAACGAAGAAAATGACTGGATTCCACATACAAAACGGTTAACTTGTCCGGATCCAAAGGGGAGAGTCATATTTAGAATCGATAGAATTGACCCTGCTACCGGAGAAATCATCAACTCAGAACAAAAAATACCTTCAAGAATTGATGTGGATTCTGACAAATGTACTGGTTGTCGGGCCTGTGAAACTGTCTGTGCATTTATACATACTGGAAGTTTTAATGGGAAAAGAGCAAGAATCAAGATTGAAAAAATTGAAAAAAAAGGAAAGGATATTCCTTATGTCTGCAGGCAGTGTGGAAACGCCCCCTGTGTTAAAGTCTGCCCTGTAGATGCTCTTAGTAGGGACAAAGAAACAAATGCAATCCTGGTCAATCAAGATAAATGCATAGGTTGTAAAAAATGCGAAAAGGCCTGTCCTTTTGATGCAATTACTTTTAACAAAAATAAGATTCCTTTAATCTGTGATTTATGCGGAGGAGAAGTTGAATGTGTGAAACGCTGCCCTACTGATGCCCTGAAATTTGATAGTTCACCAGGAGGTGATGGAAAATGAATTTTGGATACTGCGGCCAAGCTCTGCGGATTAATTTAACAAAAAATTCTATAAAAACTGAAAAACTTGACCCAGATTTTCTAAAAAACTATCTAGGGGGAAGAGGATTAAATATTCGTAGACTATATGATGAAGTACCTCCCAGTGTAAAACCATTAAGTGAAGAAAATAAATTATATATCGGAGTTGGACCACTTACAGGAACTTTATTCCCGGGAGCAGCAAGAGTAAATTTTACTGCCAAATCTCCCCAGACTAATATATTAGGTGATTCAAATACCGGTGGTTTCTTCGGACCCGAATTAAAATTTGCAGGTTTTGATCAGGTAGTAGTTGAGGGAAAAGCTAAAGAATTATCATATATCTTTATAAAAAACGGAGAAGCCGAGATAAAATCTGCAAAACATCTAGAAGGTTTAGATGTCTTTAAAACTCAGGAAAAAATCGTAGAAGAATTAAACGATAAACGAGTTCAGGTGGCTAGTGTTGGACCGGCTGCTGAAAATGGAGTCAAATATTCCGGGATTTTTTGTAATCAAGTCCGGGCTGCTGCTAGAACAGGAATGGGATTGGTATTAACCTCTAAAAATATAAAGGCAATCGCCGTAAGAGGAACTGAAGATCTTAAAGCTTCTAATCCAAATAAATTTAAAGCACTAATCGATAAGATGGATCAGGAAATTCGAAATCATTCAGAATATGATATTAGAGTTCGATTAGGAACCACTAAGCTAGTATCATCTTTAAATGAATTAGGTTGTTTAGCAACCAGGCATTTTCAAACCGGTTATTTCGAAGATGCTGACAAAGTTAGCGGAGAATACCTGGCAAAAAATTATAAACAAAAAGAAAAGGGCTGTTTTAGCTGTACAATCCCCTGCAGCAGATATTTTGAAATTGATAAGGGTGAACATAAGGGATTAAAAAGTGAAGGGCCTGAGTTTGAAGGCCTGGCTGGTTTTTCCTCAAGAGTGGGTGTTTCAAATATTGAAGATGCCCTTAAAGCCATTGACCTCTGTAATCGTTATGGGATGGATGTAATAACAACCTCAGAGTGTATATCTTTCACGATGGAATTATATGAAAAAGATATATTAACAAGTAATCAAATAGATGGGTTAGAACCCACCTGGGGGAATAGTAAGGCTATCTTTACATTAATCGAAAAAATTAAAAAACGTGAAGGTTTTGGGGATCTTTTAGCAGATGGTGTAGTGGCCGCTGCTGAAAAAATCGGTAAAAACAGTAAAAAGTTAGCAATGCATGTTAAAGGCTTAGAGATTTTTCAGGCAGACCCCAGAGGTATAAAAGGTTATGGGCTGGGAGTCGCTGTTGCGACCCGCGGTGGTGACCACTTAAGAAGTGAACCCTGGTTTGAATTCATGGAAGATCCTGAGGAAGGTAAAAGGAGATTTGGCCATCCAGAGTCAGCATTTAGACTGGAGTATAAAGGAAAAGGGAAAGTTGTTAAATTTTATGAAGAAAGATGTGTGTTGGCTGACTGCCTGGAAGCCTGTAAAAACACTATCGTAAATATGGAAATAATCTCATTTAAAGAAGCAGCAAAATTACTTAGTTATCTAACAGAAATCGATTTTAAAGAAAAGGAGGTTAAAAAGGCTACTGAAAGGATTATGAACGTTGAAAGAGCATATATTGTAAGAGAAGGCATTCGGCGAGAAGATGATACTTTGCCTGATCGTTTTCTTAATGAACCATTACCTGAAGAATGTGGGGAATCAGCAGGTAGTGTGGTGGAAATAGAACCAATGCTCAATGAATATTATGAAGCTAGGAATTGGGATATTGAAACAGGGATACCTAATATTGAAAAACTAGAAGATTTGGGCTTACATGAAATCGCAGAAGAATTTAAAAATAAGGGTATTATAAAAAAATAATCAAAGGATAAGAGAGGAGCGAGTATCGATAATGAATAATAAAGAAAAGAATGAGGACTTGAAATTTTATGGTGGTAAATTTATGGTTTTTGTGCCTATATTACTGGCCCTAATAGGTTTAGTCTACATAGCTTTACAGAATGCTAATATACCTGAATACTGGGTGGTCTTTCTTTTACCTCTAATTATAATTATGCCGTTTGTAAAAGACAAAAGGAAGTTTGCCAATATCATTATTGATGGGTTCAGTTCAAGAGTTGCTATGATACTAATTGCTGCTGTGATGTTGGCAGGTATTTCGGGTACTATTTTAAATGAAAGCGGGCTTGTAAAAACTTTGGCTGCCTATCTGGTTAATTTAAATCTGGTAGGTAGTAAATTTGTAGTTGCTACTTTCATACTTACAGGAGTAGTATCTATTTCAACTGGGACATCTGTCGGAACCATTTTTGTGGTTAGCCCTATTTTATATCCCGTTGGTTACCTGGTGGGTAGTAACCCTGCCCTTTTAATTGGAGCAATCGTATCAGGAGGGGCTTTTGGAGATAACCTTTCCCCGGTTTCTGATACTACTATAGCCTCAGCTACAACTCAAGGAATGGACATCGGGGGAGTTGTCAAAAGCCGTTTAAAATATTCCATCCCCACTGCTATAATTACCATTATCCTATATAGCTTCATTGGAACAGGGGGCAGTATGTCAGATCAAATTAGTGAATACGTAAGCAACCCCCAACCGTTAAGCCTACTGTTCTTGTTAGTTCCAATAGTAATTATTTATTTGTGTATACGTCAACACCATCTCATTGAAGCCTTAAGTTATGGAATCATCACCGGACTTTTAATCGGTCTCTCTACTAACATAATTACTCCCGATATGATTATCAATGTACCCGAACCATTTGGAGCAGGTGGGATAATCCTGCAAGGAATTCAGGATTCAGTACCCACCATAATTCTCGTATTAATCCTATTCGCCCAGATCAATTTACTAAAAGAAGGTGGCGGTATCGAAATTATAATAGATTTTATGGCTAAATTTGTCCGGGGAGTTAAAACGGCCGAACTCTCCATAGTAACACTATTAATTTCTTTAAATATCGTAACAGGTCTAAATACTGCCGCAATTATTGGGACAGGTGAAATTGCAAAAGAAATGGGTGAAAAATATGAAATCAGTGGATATAGAAGAGCAAACTTAATGGACTGTGCTGGAACAACATTTAATTATCTAATACCTTATATGGTACCGGTAGTAGTCGGTTCTATGATGAGTTCTATGTATGCTCCTTTTGAGGATGCAGTTATGGTCAGTACCGTTGAGGTTGTCACTCA
The DNA here is from genome assembly GCA_046483385.1 of Candidatus Brocadiia bacterium. Taxonomy (GTDB): domain Bacteria; phylum Planctomycetota; class Brocadiia; order SM23-32; family SM23-32; genus B1Sed10-231. The sequence goes on from JAWODG010000218.1 coordinate 62,474, forward strand.
TCAATTTTATCCTTGGGTAATGCTAGCTGTATTAATCTTTTCTATTTCAACAGGTTATGGAAGAAAATTTGCTTTCTTTACATCGGTAGATTAATTAAACTCAAATTAAATATTTTTTTAATAAATATACTCAAAACTGCTGGATTATGGATTAGACTTCTATATCCAGCAGTCTTTTTCTACACTATTATCAATTCCCTTCAGCTCCATTCAACTCCCCTTAAGATCCTATACTTTTATTTTATTAACATTTCTTATATAATTTAAAGTGTAGTATAAAAAGAGGTGAAATAATGATTAACCTAAATAATGTCCCCTATTTTTCACATTTAAATAAAGAGGAATTAAGTATTATTGAAGATATCACAAGTTTAAAAAAATTCAAAAAAGATGAAATTATATTTTTTGAAGGAGAACGAGGAGAATATATTTATATAATTAAAAAAGGGAATGTCAAAATGCTCAAGATGGACCAAAATGGTGATGAGCAAATTTTAAATATTTTTAAAAAAGATGATCTATTAGCTGAAGTTATAATTTTTGATAAAGATAATTATCCAGCTACAGCAATTGCCCTTAGCAATGTAGAAGTGTATACAATAAACAGCCACAAATTATCTAAGATATTTTTAAATCATCCACAAATTACTGTTAAAGTTATGAAAGTGATGAGCAAAAGACTAAGGAGAGCCCAACAAAATATTAGGGACTTCGGTCTTAAAGATAGTAAGAGCCGCCTGGCTAGCTTATTATACCATCTTGGGGAAAAACATGGTAATAAAAATAAAGAAAATAAAGTTTCTATTTCCTTATTTTTAACCCAAAAAGAATTGGCTAACATGATAGGAACAACCCGTGAAACTGTTTCAAGAACTCTAAAAAACATTGAAAAAGAGGGTGTGATCATTACTTCTCGCCAAAAAATAATTATAAATAGGATGGACAAACTAAAAAAATTAATGGACTAGTGTGATATAATTCATATTACTATTTGCTGATAAATATTATAATAAACATAAAAATAAATCTAGAGGTGAACAAAAATGAATAAAAAGGAAATTATATCAGACGAATTCATTAAATTATTTAATAAATATTCTTTTGAAGAAATAGACTTAGCTAAATTAGATGTAAGTATCAATTACAAAACCAAGGAAGTTTTTGAAGATAAATATGAAATTCTTGATTATGTTTTAAGGGACAAATTAAATGAAAAAATTGAATTGATAAACAGTTTAGAAGAGAAAAATATTGACTTACAGAACAAATTAATACTCTTTTTTGATTACCATTTTGATTTTTTAAAAACATACCCTAAAATAAGTAATTTACTTATAAAAACATCTATGGTAGAAGACAATAAAAAATTAGAGATAATTAGATTATATATGAAAAATTTTAAATCAACATTCATTGAATTAATTGAAAATGAAATTAAAAAGAATAGGGTTAGAGATGTAGATCCTTCTATTATTGCAAGTGCAATTTTACATGCCACCCATGGAGTTACCGTTAGAATAAAATATGATGAAGATTATGATTATGGTAAAGCCAAAAAAGAATTGGTTAATTTTATCTATCTTGGTTTAAATAATTAGATATTAGATTCTTGTCTATATCTATTATCAGAATGGGGGCTAACGAATATGTTGAAAACTAAATATCTTTTAAAAAATTTTTTCTTTAATTTCTCACCAACTATAATAACAATCTCTTTTATGATTATTATGGTCGGTTTTTTTATTTATCTTTTTTCTTCTCAAACAAGGGCTCTACAAAAAGATAGATCCTTATCCTATCCTCAAACAAAATTTGCGGTAATAACAGACACTCATGTGTTTGAAATAATTAATAATAAAAAATCTTCTCTATATCAAAAATACGGAATAGAAGAAAGAAAAATTTTAAGTTTAAGTGCTGAAATATTGGAAAAAGCCGTTGAAGAAATTATAAAAACGGGTAATGTTGATTTTGTAATATTAACAGGCGATTTAACTGACTCTGGGGATATCAAAAGTCATAAAACTGTAGCAGAGATATTACAAAGGTTGCCTGATAATGGTATAAATATATATATTATTCCCGGCAATCACGATGGTTTTAATACCAAAAACTATGATACGAAAGAAATATCACGAGAGATAGTTACTCCGGAATTGTTTATAGATATCTATAATGATTTTGGATATAAGCAGGCTATCTATAAAGATGATAACTCATTAAGTTATGTTGTAGAACCTGTCAAGGGTCTATGGTTTTTAATGATCGACAGCTGCATCTATAATAGTAAAGAAAGCTATCATGTTTGTAATGGGAGGATAAGAAAAACCACCCAAAAATGGATTAATGATATTTTAACTAAAGCAAGCAATAATAACAAAGTTGTTTTTGGAGCTGTACATCACAGTATTTTAGAACATTATAAAGGTCATCAAAAATACTTTTCTAATTATATCATTGATGACTGGAAGAAAGTATCTTCAAACTTTGCAAAGCGAAATATGAAAATCGTATTTACAGGTCACCACCATGCTCAGGATATAGTTAAAAAAGAATTTGATAATGATTCTTTTATTTATGATATTGAAACTTCTTCTTTAATTGGCTATCCCAATGCTTTTCGCTTAATTGAAATAACTAATAATAATGAACTGATTGTAAACAGTAGATATATTAAAGAAGTCCCCTCTTTTTCAGAGGATTTTACAAAGTATACCAAAAAAATCGTAAGAGATAGAGTAAAAAGTATGGCATTAGCAAAACTAAAGAAATTTCATTTAAACTCATACAGTCAAGAAAAAATTTCAAGTGAAGCTGCAGATGCGATCATGGCTCATTATAAAGGTAATGAAAAAGCTCCGGCTTCTCTTAATATTGAGGGACTCAACAGCTGGTCTAAATTTGTTTATAGTTTTTATAAGAATTTACTATCTTCTCTTTATCAAGATTTGGAGCCAGATGACTTAGAAATAAAAATTGATTTAAAAACAGGTGACTGGTCTTCATTAGAATAATACATTAAATTTTTTGTATATTTAATTTAAAAAAACCTTAACCCAGATATCAATTTGGGCTAAGGCCTTTTTGTTCATATAATTATTTTACTAAATTGCAAAATACATTTTTGTCCTCTTTACTCTCCTGCCATAATTTTTTCTACATCTTCTTTGACTTCACCAATTGGTTTTATGTCAAAGTTTTCTACTAATACTTTTACTACGTTTTCTGATAAAAAAGCTGGTAGTGTGGGTCCTAAACGAATCCCTTTAACTCCAACAGCTAATAGTGCAAGCAAGACAGTTACCGCTTTCTGCTCATACCAAGCTATATCGTAAGAAATCGGAAGATCATTAATATCATCCACTCCCATTGCTTCTGCAAGTTTTTGAGCAATTACTACTAATGAATAGGAATCATTACATTGACCAGCATCTAATACTCTGGGAATTCCACCGATATCTCCTAGATCAAGTTTGTTATATCTAAACTTAGCACAACCAGCAGTTAAAATTACTGCTTCTTCTGGTAATTCTTGAGCAACATCTGTGTAGTATTCTCTAGTTTTATGTCTACCATCACAGCCTGCCATTACTACAAATCTTTCAATATCGCCATTTTCA
>JAWODG010000052.1:0-9360 GCA_046483385.1 Candidatus Brocadiia bacterium
CTTTTCTGAATCTCATTACGTGATTCTCTAGCCCTTCTCCAAATCCTTGATCTGAGCTTGTTGTGGAAGTCTGAGCCAGGCTTTAGGTCAAGGTTGTTAGGATACTCGTAGTCGAAGTTAGAGTCACTGTAAAGATCTTCTTTCCAAGATGTAGGGTCTCCGTTTACAATGTAAGGCATTTTGATCTCCAGATCGTTTGAAAATTTAACAGACTATGGGGCCGTAGTAGGTGCGGCCGTAGTAGCTGTACACTCCTGTCTTAATGGATCATAGACATGAAATCTTACCCATCTCCCATTTAGCTGATAGGCACCTTCTTGTACAGAAGCTTGGACTACCCAAACTCCTGGCTGATCCAAGTCTTCAGTATCACAAGTGTAGGTCATAACTTTATCATCAGAAGCATCTAACCCAGCTGTCCACGTACCTACTTCCCCATCAGGCTTTCTATATTGCTTCCGAGCCGTCCAGCCGTTCGCCGGTTCCGGGGTGGGCCTGGCCGCCGGTCATGGCCGTGGTGCGGTTGTCCAGTATCAGCAGCGTGCCCACCGATCCGTTGTAGGCGGCGTCCAGAACTCCTGTGAGCCCGGAGTGAAAGAAGGTGCTGTCGCCGATGACCGCCACCGTCCGGCGCGCCTCCTGTTCCGGCACAACCCGCTCGATGCCCAGCGCGTTGCCCACGCTGGCGCCCATGCAGACGCAGGTGTCCAGATTCGACAGCGGCGGCAGCGCCCCCAGCGTGTAGCAACCGATGTCGCCGGTCACCGTCAGCTTCAGCTTCTTCAGCACGTGGAAGACGCTCCGGTGACCGCATCCGGGGCAGAGGACGGGCGGTTTGGGCGGGGGCAGGTCTTCGGGCACCTCGGGCACCTCGTCGGGCTCCCCGTCGATGATCTGTCTGACCCGGTCCGGGTCCAACTCGCCCTGCCGGAACGCCGCGTCCTTGCCCTGCGCGGTGATGCCCGCCGCCCTCAGGTTTTCCAGCATGAAGTCGGTCAACTCCTCCACAACCAGCACGGAGCCGACCTTCTGCTGGAATGCACCGATGGCCTTCAGCGGCAGGGGCCAGCACATGCCGACCTTGAAGACCGGAACGTTCGGCGCGACCTCCCGCACGTACTGGTAGGCCACGCCCGCGGCCACAATGCCGAAAGCCGCGCCGCTGGGGTTGCCGACGACGGTGTTCAGGTCGGTCCGGTTCGAGAAGTCCTCCAGCCGCCCGAGCTTCTCCTCCAGCACGACATGGCGTTTGCGGGCGTTGCCGGGGACCATCACGAACCGCTCGATGTCCCGCTCGAAGGTGTACTCGCGGTCTACCTGCTCGGGTTCGGCGGGCCGGACTACGCTCTTGCTGTGGCAGATGCGCGTGGTCAGGCGCAGCATGACGATAGTTTCGAACTCCTCGCTCAGCGCGAAGGCCCGGCGGGCGAAGTCGTAGGCCTCCTGGCTGTCGGACGGCTCCAGCATGGGCAGCCCGGCGAACCGGGCGTAGTGGCGGTTATCCTGCTCGTTCTGAGAGGAGTGCATGCCGGGGTCGTCCGCGCTGACCAGCACCAGTCCACCCTTCACCCCGGTGTAGGCGCCCGTCATGAGGGGGTCGGCGGCCACGTTCACGCCGACGTGCTTCATGGTCACCAGCGTGCGTGCGCCGGCGAAGGCCGACCCCAGCCCGACCTCCAGGGCCACCTTCTCGTTGGGGGCCCAGCGCTTTATGACGTCGGGGGACGCAAGCTCGACGAGGGTTTCCAGTATCTCGGTGCTCGGTGTGCCCGGATATCCGGTGGCCATCCTGACGCCCGAGTGGAGGGCTGCCAGGGCCACCGCTTCGTTGCCGGCCAATAGCAGGCGGGACTGCACGGCGGTCTGTTCACTCATGCGGTATAGCTTTCCGGTTGTCCGTCATAGGGGGGTCGGAACGCACGGCGGGGCCCGACCGCAGGTTCGGAATCTCCAATATGTTAGCGGACGGAGAGGAATCATCAAGCGCATGCCGGCCCGGGCGGTGTGCGTGGGCGCGCGTCAAGGCGCGCCGATGGCCCGCAGTCCCGAAGGCGTCCGACCTAACGGGGCGCCACCTACCAGGCCGAGGGCGCGTTACCCCCGCTCGGGCTCCGGGCCGCCGAAGCAGTACTCCACGTGCTCCTCGTCCATGGGAGGGGTCAGCAAGCTGACGAGGATCGCAACTATCGCCGACGCCGGCAACGCGATGAGGAGCGGGTCCACCACGTTCCACGTCACGCTCCAGCCCTCCGGCACCAGCGTGGTGCGGCCGAAGAGCGCCCGGCAGAACCCGAGCCCTCCCGCCACCTTCGCGTTCATGAACACCAGCCAGAACAGACTGACGCAGAAGCCGGTCAGCATGGAGGCGACGGCCGCCGCCTTCGTCATCCGCTTCCAGAAAAGCGCCCCGATGAACATGGGCAGAAAGGATGCCCCGCAGAGGCCGAAGAAGATGGCGGTGGCCAGCGCGATAATGTTGCCGCGGACGGCCTTGCCCAGCACTATGGCCACGATGATGCCCACGGCAATGCCGATGCGCGTGACCGCCACCGAGCCGCCCTTGCGGCCCCGCGCCCGCTGGAAGACGTCGTGGCCGATGGATGTGCCGATGGCGTGGAACTGGCTGGAGACTGTACTCATGCCCGCCGAAAGCAGCGTCAGCAGGAACACCAGCGCGAACCACCGCGGCATGGCGCTGCCAACGTAGATGGGCACGACGCTGTCCTGATTGCCCTGCAGCGATCTGCCCGGCCCGACCGTGCGGCGGATGGCTATGAGGCCCGGCCGCAGCGTGCTGAGGCCGTCCTCGCCGGGTTCGATGCGCAGGTGTTCGGTGTGCAGCACGTAGTGCGGCGCATGCTCGGCGCCCTCGCCCGCCAGACGATAGCTGACGAACCGCCTCGCCGCCCCCCTAACCTCCTCCGGGGCGTCGGGGTCCACGGGCATCAGTTTGCTTCCAGATTCGGGGTCGGGATAGAGCAGGGCATTCGTGTCCACGATCTTGCACTGGATGGCCTCCTCCCGGGCGAAGAAGACGTTCGAGAGGGGCCCGACGATGTAAACCGTGCCGATGACGAAGAAGATGAAGATGCCGCCCATCGCCACGGCCCGGTTCAACGAGCGCTGGGACTTCACCGTCATGAACCGCACAACGAGCTGAGGCTGCGCCAGCACGCCGATCCCGACGCCCATGATGATCGTGCTGACCATCACCCACCAGAGGTTGTACTCGGAGCTGCCCCAGCCGAATTTCGGCATAGAGGTCCAGCCCTGATGGCCGGCCGCGCGCAGGCCGTCCGGGATGCGGCCCTCCAGCTCCGTCAGGGCCGTGTGGGCCTCCGTCACCCCACCCAGTTTCACGTAGGTGACCACCAGCATGATGATCAGCCCGGCCAGCATGATGGCGCCCTGCAGGGCGTCGTTGAGCATGACGCTCTTCAGCCCGCCTATTATGACGTAGGCTGCCACGATGACGGCGAAGATGGCCAGCGCCGCGTCGAAGTGGATGTGGAAGGAAGAGGCGATGAACTCCGCGGCCCCGTTCATCACCGCCATCGCGTAAAGCGGCATGAACAGGAAGATGACCAGCCCGCTGAAGATCTGGATGAACTTGCTGTCGAACCGCTTGCCCATCAGGTCGGGGAAGGTGTGGGCGTCCAGATGATGGCCCATCCGGCGGGTGCGTCCGCCCAGAAAGACGAAGGCGATGAACACGCCGATGAATATATTGAGGAAGGTAAGCCACAGAAGGCCCATGCCCAGGTTGGCCGCCACCCCGCCGAACCCGACGATGGCGGACGTGCTGATGAAGGTGGCGCCGTAGGAGAGCGCCATCACGATGGGGTGGGCCGTGCGGCCGGCCAGCATGTAGTCGGTGGCCGTGCGCGTCTGGCGGTAGCCGCGATAGCCCAGGTAACCCAGAACGAGCAGATACAGGACGATGATGCTTGTGGTGAGGGCGCCCATGGCGTGCGTCTCTGCCTCCGGGGGATGAGGGTTTCTGCCGAGCCGCAAAGCCCCCCAGTATAGGCTCTCCAGCGCGGCCCTCAAGCGTAAGGAACGGGCTATGCGTCACCGGGCCGGCTTACGCCGGCGCGGCCTCGCCCATGGTGCGGGGAATTCCCCGGCCCGAGAGCGCTGCCGGGGTGGGTCGTCGCGACCTCCGGAGGGCCAGAGGTATGTCGCTCTTGTCCGAAGATTTTCGGAAAAACCCCTTGACACGCCGGGGATCGGGGGTATATTTGTCCGAAGGTCTTCGGCCTAACGTTTTTGGACTTATCTTTTTGGAGGCAGGCAATGGGCAACGGAAGACCGGACAGGCTTACCCCCCTCGAGTCCCTCATCATGGACTGCGTCTGGGACATGGGGGAGGCCACCGTGCGGGAGGTCAAGGAGCGGCTGGACCCCGAAAAGCCGATGGCCTACACCACCGTGCAGAAGATGATGTCCATCCTCCGGGACAAGGGCTTCCTGGCCAGCCGCCGCGAGGGGCGTGCGGACGTCTATCGCCCGCTGGTGGAGCGCGAGCGGATGGGCCGTGATCGCCTGCGGGAGATCATGGACCTGTTCTTCTCCGGGTCGGCCGCGGCGCTGGTGAGCAACCTTATCGAGTCGGACGAAGTCAGCGAAGCCGAGATCGAGGCCATGCGGGAAGTCGTTGAGGCGAAAGCCGGGGGAGATGACGACTGTGGAGGCGATTGACATCATCAACAGGGTTGGCCGCTGGCTGGTGCCCTACCTGGGGCGGCTGAGCCTGGAGCTGGCGATTCTGGCGGGCGTGGTGCTGCTGGCCATCCTCGTTCTGCGGCTGCGGTCGGCGCGGCTCCGGCACGCTTTCTGGGGGCTCGTGCTGGCCAAGCCGGTGGTGACGCTGCTGATCGCGTCGCCATTCTCGCTCTACTGGTTCCTGCGACCGCCGGAGCCCGCCCCGCGTCCGCCCACGCCGGTGCGGACGGTTGTGGCCCCCGTGCCCCGCGTGGAAGGTCCGGCGAACTTCCGTATGCCCTCCCGTCCACGGATGGTCAGGCCCCCGCTGGCCATGGCGCCCGAGCCGGTGTGGTGGCGGCAGGTGGACGCCTACGGAGTGGCGGCCGCTCTCTGGGCGGCCGGCGGGGTGCTGTTCGCGCTACGACTGGTCTTCGGGTTCGCGTTCGTCAGCTTTCTACGACGCACGGGAGTGCCCCAACGGACCGGCCCCCTGGCGGCCGCGGCGCGCGACGCCGCGGGGGCGCTGGGGATGCGCCGTCCCATCATGGTGGCCCTCTCGCCTGTGGCGCACGGCCCGGTGCTGGCCGGTGTCCTTCGGCCGGAGGTACTGCTGCCCGAACCGATGGCCGACGACCTGTCCGAGCAGCAACTGCGCCTGATCGTCGCTCACGAGTCCGCCCACGCGCGCCGTAAGGACAACGCGGTGCTGCTGGTGCAACGGCTGGCGGAGATGTTCCTGTTCTTCCACCCCGCCGTCTGGCTCTGCGGATGGGCAATGCGACGGGACGCGGAGACGGCCTGCGACGACGCCGTGCTGTCCGCCTACGGCGCGGCGCGCACCGACTACGCCCAGAGCCTGATCGAGGTGGCCGACATCACCCGCCGGAGCCGTCAGGGCCTGACGCGCCGGCTCCTGCTGAACACCTTTGCCGCCGCGGAGACGCGCTTCACGCAACGCGTGCGCCGCATACTCGATGGGCGCAAGGGGCGTATGACTGTCGGCCTCACGGCGGCGGCCGTGCTGGCGCTGATCACCATCGCGGTCGTCGGCCTGCCTACGTCGGCGGCCCGCAAACCGAAAGACGCAACCGAGAAAACACAGGGGGCGAAGATGTCCGAAGACGCGCCGGGAACGGTGAAACGTGAAGACGGGAAGTTCCGGGTCGAAGGCGTGCCGACGATGGAATGGGGGCGTTCGTGCGACACTACCTTCGCGGGGGCCATGGAAGCCGCGCTGGCCGTGACCGACCACCCTTACACGGCGACGCAGATCATGGGCTACTCCGGGCTGGCCTTCCGCGTGCGCTGGGCGGGCGAGCCGGACCAGGGTGAGAAGACATGGTGCGGTTCCATTCCCGTCGGTGAATTCTTCGAAACGCAGGCCGCCGTTGCCGAAGCGACGGGCTGGCGCTTCCGCGTCATCGACGAGATGGCCAACGAGCAGGATCCCCGGATGGGACGCTACGCGGACGACATAGCGGCCGCCATCGGGTCGGGCCTGCCCGTAGTCGGGTACCCCACGAAGGACGACCTGAACGTAGCGGTCGCCTATGGCTGCGAGGGCGAAGGCGCCGACCGGAAGTTCCTGTGGCGCACCTACTGGAGCGGTAGTGAACCCAAGGTCGTGCCGGCCGAGGACGTGGGGCCGTGGGTGATGATCCCCGCGGAGTTCAGCGGTCAGCCGGACGCGCGCCAGAGGCTGCTGGACTCCCTGTCGATCTCCGTGCGCAACTGGCACCGCGTCAGGTCGCTGCACCCGAACGGCTATCCGTATGCGTGGGGTGAAGCCGCACTGCAAGCGTGGCGCGAGGACATCCGCACCGCCGACGAACTCAGCGAGGAACGGCGGAAGGAACTGTTCTTCGCGAACTGGTGGAATTACGAGATATGGCAGGATGCGCGCGCCCGGGCCGCCGCCTTCCTGAAGGACGAGGCGCCGCTCCTGGCGCCCGAAGCACGGGACGCGGTCCTGCGGGCGGCCGAACTGTACGAGCAGGAGGCGCAACTGCTTCAAGCCCAACTCGGCAAGGCGGAGGCGTTCCTCGGTCCCTGGAGCGGCAAGGCCGTCGACGACTGGACGCCACAGGTGCGCAAGCGGGAAGAGGATATCCTGTCCGAGACCCGTGAATTGGAGGCCCGGGCCATCGCCGAGATCCAGGCAGCCCTCGCCGCCGAAGGCGTCGAGCCCGGCCCTGATCCCGCAACCTTCGACGGCGGCGGCGCAACGCCCGCCAAAGTCCGGCGTGAGGGCGGCAAAGTCTGGATCGAGGGCATGGAGGATGTCGATTGGGGCGGGTCGTTCTTCACGCGGGAGGACTCGCAGGCCCGGTGCCTGGTTGAAGCTCTCAGGTGCTTTGGCCGGGACGCCGACTACGTTGACGTGTTGGGGCTCTCGGGCGCCGCCTTCAAGCTCACCATGGCGCCGAACCTGTTCGTCGCCGAGGTCCACTCCGAGATGGGCATGGAGTGGCCGGATATCGTCTCGCGCGTCTGGGGCGTGGACTACGACTGGCAGGCAATACCGTTCAGCGACGAGGAGAACCCCGACTGGCGTGAAGAGTTGCGCGAAGCCGCGGCGGAAAGCATCGGACGCGGGGTGCCGCTCTTCTACATGAACGGGGAATGGAACCTGCTGGTCGGCTACCGCGAGGACGGCGGCGCGTTCATCTGCAAGCCGTACGATGGGTCCGAGAAGGGCTACAAGGAAAGCGAGACGCCGACCGGATTCGTGGGCGAGGCCTGGTTCGCCTCGGTCTTGCGTCCGGCCGGCCAGCCCGCTGACCGGCGAGAGTCCGTGATTCGCTCGCTGCGAACGGCCGTCGAACTGGCGAACAGGGGCAGCGAGAAGGACGGCGAAAGGCTCTTCGGCTTCGAGGCTTACGGCGCCTGGATCGCGGCGCTGGAGGAGGACCGCGAGGACGCCTGGAAGCACGGCAACGCCTTCTCCTACTCGCAGGTGCTGACCAGCCGGCAGGCGGCCGCCGCCTACCTGCGCCGTGTCGCCGACGAGTTGGGAGGTGACGCAGCGGGCCACCTGCGCGCCGCCGCTGACCGCTACGCGGCCATCGCCAGGCGGCTGGAGGAGGGCAAGGACTGCGTCATGTGGCCCTGGGAGGAGAAGTGGACGGTTAAGAACCGCGCGAAGGAGGCCGACCTGCTCCGCCGGAGTCAGGCCGACGAGCGCGCAGCAGTGGCCGAGATCGCAGCGGCGCTGAAGGCCGAGGGGGTGCAGGTCCAGCCGGGGGCCGCCGCTGCCGGCCCCACGCGTGAGGACGGCAAGGTGTGGCTCGACGGGCTCGAGTGGTACCCGTCATGGATGACGCTGCCCGGCTGCCTGGTGGCCTGCTCGCGCTACCTGGGCCTCGGAAACTCTCCGGACTGGATATACGGCGGCTCCGGGTTCGCCTTCGCGCTGAACGTACACCGGGTGCTCTGCCCCAGCGGGCCGACCGCGTGGGGAGACGAGGCTTGCAACCGGTTGGCGGGTAACGTGGGGCTCAGGGTCGAGGGGCTTTTCGCCGGCAAACAGGCCGGCGATTTCGCGGAGAAACAGGCGCAGTACTTCCGGCGCGTCCAGGAGGCAATCGACGCCGGCCTGCCGGTCCTCGGCTGGTAGATGGGCGTGCCCGATTACTACGTTGTCCACGGCTACGACGAGGAGGGCAACTACCTGTTCCACGACTTCGACGGGAGCGTCGGTCGCACCCACCACACGAAGCTGGGAGATACGGGCATCGGGTTGTGCTACCTGATGATCGTGCATCCACGGGAGGCCGCCGACGAACGAGTCACGGTCCGGCAGGCGCTCGAGTTTGCGCTGGAAGTGGCGGAGGGCAAGCATGGCCACGGCGGCGAGTACGCCACCGGCCTGGCCGGCTATGACCGGTGGATTGCGGCCCTTGAGGAGCCCGAGACCATCCTGGCGGGCGACGTGGCGGGCTTCGGCATGGCCTACAACGCGGCCTGCTGGGCGGAGTGCCGCCGCCATAGCGTCGGCTTCCTGCGGGAGGCCCGGGAGCGCCTGGACGACGCCGACCTGAACGTGGACTTCGGCGCGGCTATCGACCAGTATGGAAGCGTGGCCGGGAGCCTGAGCAAGGTGAGTGAACTCTTCCCGTTCGAACTCGGCGCCGATGCGGAGATGCGCGAGCGGCTTCAGGACGGCGAGCGGCGCTCCGGGGCCCTTGAAGCCCTGCGAACCGCACGAGACGCCGAGACGAAGGGAATCGAGGTACTGGCGCGCATTGCCGAAGCCCTCGGGACAGCAATGGCGGGAGATTGAAAGTGTTCGATCACCGGGGGTGAGGGGGCTTGCCCCGCCGTGCGGCGGCTGGATGTCGGTGGTAGTGCTACTTTGTCATGTTCCGGTATTTCCGTTGGAGACCGGTTACTTGACGCGTGGCAAAACAACGTGAGGGTGTCATCCTGAAGCCGCTTTTACTAAGCATCTGGCGCTTGCGGGCCGCAAGCGCGGATCTGCGACCTTGTGCGCTGTGTTCCCGACGCCCGGCACTCGGTCTTGCGCCCGGGGCCGACGCGGCCAGGTAAGGGCGATGCGGGCGCTGTCAGGACCGTGTAGGGCGACCTGGGACGCGATGGGCATACTCTCCCAGGCCGGGGTGGCCATCGGACTCTCCCTGATACTGGCCCAGG
>JAWODG010000109.1:0-2649 GCA_046483385.1 Candidatus Brocadiia bacterium
CGGAACCATGTCAAGCGGCTTGCCACACAACTTGACCGCGTTCGCAGACGGGGCTAGCAGAGTTAGCCCTGTTCGGAAACAGTGTCAAACGTCCCGGACATTCCGCGCTGTTCCGAAACGTCGGTAGTTATCAATATCTACCGACGAAACGGAACACGCTGCCCTGGCATTGTGAAGCGGAATCGACGGGAGGCAATCCCCTTTGCCCCATCTGCCCGAGACAGGCTCGGGCGGTCCACATCGCCCACTCAGCGCGCCGCTGCTTTGAATTCGCGGATTGAGTTCCAGGCCCGGTGGCGCCAGCTCCTGGCGGTTGCCGGCGCGACGCCGTGCGCCTCCGCCCACTCCTTCTGCGTCATCCGCCGATAGACCGCCGTCTCGAGGAGAAGGTCGTACTGTTGCTCATCAATGATCCCCGCACGCAGAAGACCCAGCAGGTACGCTTCCATCTCGGCGCCGGCGGCCGCGCGCTCCTGAATATCGGTCGGGCGCAGGCCGGTCTCGGCCTCCGGCCCCAATCCTTCATGGAGCTCCCGCCGCTTCCCTTCGCGGCGGAGCCAGGCGTTCACCTTGCTCCGGGTGTCAAGCAGGAGGTTTACGTCGATCTTCCTCGGCCGGCGGTCGAGTGGGTAGGCCACCGCGACGCGGTAGAACTCCGTCTGCACGCGCCCGAAGAGCTCCTCGTCATCCGCCCAGGCGCGTCGCGACTTCTGGTACATCCCGGCGAGCCGCGTCAGGAACATCAGGTTCAGCACGGGGAAGAGCGTCGCCCCCTGCTTGACCCGTGCCAGGATGACCGCCAGCACCGCGTCCTTGTCCTCGTAGTTCTTGCCTTCGTCATTGATGAGTTGCTCCAGGTCCTGAACGGTCGGGTACCGAGCCAGCGCCTCCGACCTCTCCCTGAGCTGCTTCATCTCATCTTCGACTTCCTTCGATCCGACTTGCGCTTCGAGCGCGCGACGATACTCCGCGAGCACCTGTCCGCTCCTTTCCGGGACTCGCCCGGATGGAGCGGCTCAGCACATCGCATGAAAAAGAGCCTGGTCACAGGGAGTCCCTATGACGACAGGCTCAAGCAGGCGCTGGCTCGAGGGCTCTGGCCCGCTACGGTGGCTCGCTTCGTGTCGTTGCTGTGGTTTCTGTTGTCAGAATGCGGGGCACGGGCTCAAGGGCTCTAGCCCCGCCTAATCATCTTCTGAGTTCGACTCCCTCCTTACGTGGATACTGACATCGATTTCGACGCCACAGGATCGGCAATAGGCTCCGGCGTCACCTTCCCGGAGTTCCGTGCCAGTGCGTTTCCCGCACAGGGGACACAGGACCACCGTGCGCGGACGAACCGCTTGCTCCTTCGTTTTTGTTGCGCCTTCCGAGAGCACGGGGCGCCTGCCTTATTACGGTGCCAGATCGGATTCATCCTCGACAATGACGGCCCGGAGTACTGACTCTTCGTCCGGCGGACCACGCAGAGGGAGCGTGGTTCAGCGCGGATGTGGTGTTGTCTCGCCGTTGAAAGGGAGGCTGCAGGAAAGGCCGGGGCGCCGTCCGGGTGAGCGGCGAAATGCCCGACCAGTGATGAGCCCCAGAAAGCGTGCGTCGCTCGGACCGTCGAGCTATGCCAGCATATTCAGGTCCACCTGAGACCCCACGTTCCTGTATCGAGTCGACCGCGGTGCGGTCGGGTTCGCGTGGTTGTGCGGCTTGCGATTCCATGCGCCAGACTCCGTCCCCAAGACGGCGCACCGGAGGTCGCGAGAGGCCCACTGACAACACAACGAGTGGTGCCCTCGGACTGAATAGAAGGGCTGGCGGGTGCGAGGCAGGGGTGCCCCGCGTGACCGCGCAGCCGCGACACGGACGCGGGATCCGCATCCGGCAGTGGCAGGCCTCTGACTGTCACGGTTCTGCCCTCGGGGAGTCCGTCGGCCCGTCGCCCTTGTGGGCGAGATTCGCCGACCAGTCTGATATTAGTACCGCGTGAGCGTGGTGTCAAGAAACTTCAGAAGACTCCCCAAAATAGCTCATAGCATTATGTGTCAATGTCTTACAGCCGACCGGGCGCTGCCGACTTCGCATTTTTCTGGTCTTTTCTGCGGCGTCCACACGGACCGCAATACTGTCAGGGGTCACTCAAAACCGGCCAGTGAGGGTCACCTGAAAACCGGCCACCTTGATCGCGAGGAAGGTCACCGTTTAGCATCTCCGTATTTACAGGGAGATGCGGATGGCGAACCGGATCAAGATGGCTGTAGTGGATTCGATTCTGGTGCTTCACGGGCGTGGGTGGTCGTACCGCCGGATCGCCCGTGAGCTGGGGATTCACCGGGAGACGGTGTCTCGGTACGTGCGCCAGGCGGCGGCACGGGACGGGGAGGCCGACGAGCGGGCCGGTCCAAAACCGGCCATAGTGACCGCCGGGAACGGCACTGCCGACGAGCCCAAGCCGTCCATAGTGAGCCCCGGGAATGAGACTGCCGACTCGGCAAAACCGTCCATAGTGACCCCCGGGACACCCGGCCAGCGAAGCCGGTGCGAGCCGTTCCGGGCGGTGATCGAGGAGAAGCTGGAACTGGGGCTGTCGGCCCAGCGCATTTACCAGGACCTGGTCGCCGAGCACGACTTCCCGGCGAGCTATTCGTCGGTGAAGCG
>JAWODG010000111.1:0-10993 GCA_046483385.1 Candidatus Brocadiia bacterium
CGGACTGGTCCGGCCGGAGTGGGTTTCAGGACACCGGGCCGTCCGCATCCGACGCGCCTACCCCGTCTACAAACTGGGTTACGACGAACACCTGGACGTCATCGGCCAATACCTGGAGCCCTTCGAGAATCTGCACAACGTCGGACGGAATGCGTCCTTCCTCTACACAAGCTCGGACCACTACATCGACATGGGGTTGAAGGCGGCCGAAAACGTGCTCGGGCACGACCACGACCTGAGCGCCATCGGCCGGGAACGGGCCTACGCGGAGGCATGGCAGAAGGACGAGGGATGAGCTTGCGGCGCTTTTGCCGGTGGTGGGAGCGACGTTCCTTCCGGATAGCCGTGTACACATTCTTGACCGCCGTTTTCGGCTTCTGGGTCATTTCGGGCACCGAGCGTGTCCTCTGCGGCTCTTCCGAGTTCATGGGTTTCCGGCAGATAGTGCAGGTCAGCCTCGTTCTGGACCGGAATCCCTATGAGACCATCGCCCACGTGCGTGCCTACGGGCCCTCTTTTGCCATCATGTGGGCTCCTTTCGGATTGCTCCCGTTGGGCCGCCTCCCGGACAGGAGCGACGTTCTGGCTTCGACGACCCTGAGTGAGCAAATCCAGATCGGGACCGCCGCGGCCATCCTGCTGCTTACTATGGCGGGTATGGCTGTATGGTCCGTGAAGTGCATAGCCGGCGCCTGCGGGAAGGGAACCCGCTGGACCGCCTGTTTCCCCATGCTTGTTTTGCTGCTTGGCGTCGGCTTGATGGTCAACTCGGGGCTTCGATGCGAGACAGACGTCTTCGTGCTGATGCTGGTGGCGGGAGGGATGGTACTGTTGTTCAACAGGCAGCGGCCGTGGCACGGCGGGTTCCTGCTGGGTACGGCCGCCGTGTTCAAGCTGATTCCGGGACTGTTTGGTGTGTATCTGCTGTGTCGGCGGAAGTGGCGCGCCCTCGGGGGCATGGTGCTCGGCGGCATTACGTTTGGTCTGGTGCTGCCGCTGCTTGTCTGGGGATTCTCCGGCACGTACGCACGGTATCGCGGTTGGGCGGACGAAGTGCTGTTCGGACTGGCGAAGGAGGGGCCGGAAGCGTTCATCGGGCGGTCTTACCGCAGCACGAACCAGTCATTGACGGCGGCGGCGGTGCGCTACCTGAGCCGCTACAATGCGGGCACCAGTCGGCGTCCGAGTTATGTCAACGTCGCGGACCTGGCGCCCCGGACGGCGCGAACGGTTGCGGACATCGCCAAACTGGCGATTCTCCTGCTTCTTGTGGCCTCGTGGCTTCTACCCCGGTCGGACTGCGGGGCGGAACGGGAGAGACTGTTGTTCGCCCTTGTGCCGCCGGGCATGCTGCTGCTGTCGCCCGTTTCTGTGGGCGGGCACTTCGCTATACTCGCCGTTTCCTTCGGGGCGCTGGCGGCGTATGCCTTCGATCACGACGGCGAGCGGCAGGGGAAGGTGGCGACTATGGGCCTGCTGTCGGCTTTTCTTCTCACACACCTGATGGCGTCCTCCACTCTGAAGGAGCTTTCCGTGGCCACCCTCGGGGCGGTTGTGGTGCTTGGAGTAACGCTTTACCTTGTGTGGCTCCGTCGGCCGGCCACCGAACCCCGGACTGTAGCCGTGTGAGCTTTGGCGTCGCGCGATTCCTCCCGGAGACGTAATATGAAGACGTACCTCGAATGCATACCTTGCTTCGTGCGGCAGGCTCTGGAGGCGGTCACCATGGCCACCGGTGACGAGGAGCTGCGAGAGCGGCTTATGCGGAGGGTCCTGTCCGAACTGTCGGAGTTTCCATTCGATGAGTCACCGCCCGTGATGGGCCGGCGCATCCACGAGATTGTCCGGGAGGCCACCGGCCACCAGGACCCCTACGCGGAGGCCAAGCGCCGCTCGAACGAGCTGGCGCTGGAGTTGTTTCCCGCGCTGAGGCGGGAGGTCGAGGCGGCCTCTGATCCTTTTGAAGCCTCCGTACGGCTTGCCATTGCCGCCAACGTCATAGACCTCGGGGCCAAAGCCGAGCGCGAACTCGGCAAGGATGTGGTCCGCGCCGAACTGGAAGCGGCGCTGCACGAGCCGCTGGACCCGGCCGGGCTTGGGGAACTGAGGCAGGCTGGCGAGGGTGCACGCGATGTCCTGTACCTGGCCGACAACGCGGGCGAGATCGTGTTCGATCGTCTGCTGATCGAGCACCTGCCGGCGGGGCGCGTCACCGTGGCCGTCCGCGGTGGCCCCATCATCAACGACGCGACTCTGGAAGATGCTCGCCGGGCGGGTGTGGAGGAAGTAGCGGAGGTGATAACGAACGGCACGGCATCGCCGGGAACCCCGCTTGACGATTGTTCGGCTGAGTTTCGCGGGCGGTTTGCGGCCGCCGACGTAATCATAGCCAAAGGACAGGGCAACTACGAGACACTCAGCGACGCCGAGGCGAACGTCTTCTTTCTGCTGCGGGTGAAGTGTCCGGTGCTCGCCCGGGATACGGGACGGGAGGCGGGGCGCTCAGTCATCATCACCCCGGGCGAACGTGCGATGGGGGCTCAGTCCCCCGCCCAGAATGGGTCGCCGAAACGGCGCCGGTAGTCCTCCAGAGGGCCTTCCTGATCCCGCCGGACGTCCGCCGGCCGGAAGGAGTATCGGTACTCGTCCATGAAGCGAGTTAGCAGTTCGTAGGCCGCCTGTATGCGGGCAAAACGCTCGGAGGCGACCTCCCGGGCTTCGGGCTCCCGGCGGTCGGGGTGGTGTTTGGCCGCCATGCGGCGGTAGGCGGAGCGAAGCTCGTGACGGGTTGCCGTGTCCCCCAGGCCCAGGCGGTCGGCCGCACGCCTGATGCCTTCCGCCGTGAGGGCGGCCTCAGGGTATCTGTCGGGATCGAAGTTAGATTCGTAGAAGCGGCGCTGGTGGGAAACGGCGGGTGGCTCCTGGTCCCGGCGTATGTCTTCGGGTCGCAGGGAGTATCTGTAGCGCTGGATGAGGAGGTCGAGAACTTTTCTCGCCTTTCCGAGTCGCTGCATTCGTTTCCGGCACGTCTCGGGATCGTCCTCGCAGACATCAGGGTGCCACCGACGGGTCAGTTCCCGGAAGCGACGGTCAATCTCGGCACGGGTGGCCGTTTCGGGCAGGTTCAGTTCCTTCCGGGCGGCCTCCACGGCCTCGGCGAGCGGTGTCTCAGGTTCGGACTGCTGCGTCATGTGCGCCTACCCCGTAACATGCCTGTGGGCCGTGTTTCAGTAGAGAGCGGCGGCCAGCTTCCGGCGATACTGCTGCGCCAGCTCGCTCTGGGGACCGACGAGTGCGAATATCCGCAGCATCGCCTTCCGGGCGGCCTGCTCTTCGTACTCGCGGTCTATCTGCAGAACGTGCAGGAACTCCGCCAGCGCGCCCTCGTAGTCTGCGCGGGCGGCCAGGCAGCAGCCCAGTTTGTAGTGGGCTTCGGGATCGTCGCCGGCCGCCTCATCCACCCGGCGGCGGCATGCCGCCAGCCCGCCGGCCCGCCGGCACGTCTCGGCGAACTCGATCCGTGCCAGGGCTCCTTGCGCGGACTCATACTCGGCGGCATCTTCCTCGACACGCGACAGCAGGTTCATCGCGCGCTCTGTGTCTCCTTGCTCGATCGCGAGTTCACCGAGTCGCACCAACGCCCCGGCGTGGCGTTCGTCCTCTTCCAGCGCCCGCTGGAACCGCTTCGTCGCCGCCTCAGTTTTCCCCTGCTCCAGCAGCGCATCGCCTTCCTTGACCAACTCGTCCGCCGCCGTGGGCAGAATGCTCTGGATGATGCGGTCGACCTCGGGACGGGGCAGAGCGCCGGTGAACTCGCTGACGACGGAACCGTCGCGGAATATCTTGACGGCCGGAATGCCGCGCACGTTGTAGCGCACGGCCAGTTCCCGATTCTTGTCCACGTCCACCTTGGCCAGTGCCACGCGGCCGTCGTAAGAGGCGGTGAGTTCCTCGAGTACCGGCCCGAGCTGCCGGCACGGCGCGCACCATTCGGCCCAGAAGTCCACGATCACCGGACGGCGGTGCGATTCCTCAACCACGTGTTTTTCGAAGCCGGCGGCGTCCACGGCATAGATGTTCGCGTTTTCACTCATCTCTTAGATCCTGTGCTGGCCGTTTCACTTGTGTCCCTGCGGCGGCATGCTAATCTTTGCATTGTACCAGCCGGGGCAGCTTGCCGCATGGTCGGCGGGCGCGTCCGGCGACAGATGAACGGAGATTCGCATGCAAAGGACCAGATGGATTCCATGGGCGATCTGCGGGGCAGTGGTGGCACTCACGGCGTTCGGCGCGGGAGCCGTTCGTGCCGAGGAATACTCGTGGCAGGAACCGCATGCCCGTGTTGTAGAGACCGGCCGTCTGGAGTGGGCGCCGGAGCCGTTCGTGTTCGAAGCTGGAGAGACCGTTCGCTACATCGACTACGAGAACGGTAGCGATGCCGCTGACGGAACGACGAAGCAGGCCGCGTGGAAGCATCATCCCTGGGACGCCGAAGCGGCCGGCAGCGCCGCGGCGCACTCGGGTCCCACCACGTACGTGTTCAAGCGCGGAACAATCTACCGCGGCTACATGCGCGCCGACGAATCCGGAGCCCCGGCCGACCCCATCCGCCTGACCAGCGATCCGGAGTGGGGCGAGGGCGAAGCCCGAATCTACGGTTCCGTGCGTATTCCGGCCAACTGGAAAAGATGCACACCGGAGGATGCCCCCGGTATCCCCGAGCCGGAGAAGGTGTGGTACAACGACGTCGGCATGGACTTCGATACCGACGCCGCCGGTTGCAAGATGGGCGCCATCTGGCGGACCGATGGTCACCGGGTCGTGCGGCTGCACATCGCGCGGGACCCGAACTGGACCATCACGGATCCGGATGAGCCTATGTCGGACTGGCACCGCTGGGAGACCTTCATCGGGACGGGCGGCAGTGGCTGGCTGACCGACTCGCGCTGGACCGGGCTGCCGGCGGATTTCTTCGACGGAGCCGTCGTGTGGACGCAGCACCGCAACCTGATGGGTTCGGTACATCGCGTCCTGCCGCAGGATTACGATCCGGAGCGGGGAGCCCTGCGCATTAACTCCCCGGGTGGCGCGCTGTATCGGCGGGGCGGCGACCCGGACCAGCCCTACCAGCTCGACGACCGCGTGGGCTACTACGTCGAGAACGTAGCCGAGTTCCTGGACAGCCCCGGCGAGTATTTCTTCCAGACTGAAGGGCAGCACGCCGGCCGGCTGTACATCCGGCTGGACGACGATTCGAATCCAAACGACGCGACGCTCGAAGCCGCCCAGGTCCGCTGTCCGATCGCTATCTTCGACCAGAGCAACATCGAGGTCAGCGGCCTGAGCTTCAGCTTCAACGACGACGATGACGGCATGTACGGATACCCGTGGTACATCAGCGCGTCGCCCGGCGTCCGCATCGTCGGCAACTGTCACAACATCACGGTGCGCAACTGCAAGTTCTACAACGTCATGAACGCCGTCGTGGCGTTCCCCCGGCCGAGAGGGGGGGACAGCGGCCCGCCGGCGGCCTCCGAGCCCGACATCGGCAAGTTCGACAACGACGTGATGGGCGACATCTTCATATGCGACAACGACGCGCGCAACGTTGACATGCAGGGCGCCATCTGGGTGGAGGGCGTCAGCGAGAGGACGCTGGGCGAGCCCTACGGAGTGCTTAAGCGCGTGGAGGTCATGCGCAACCGGGTGGTCAACAGCGGTTACCGGCCCGGCAAGAGGCCCACCTCGCAGATACCCGCCATCTGCGTGGTGCTGCCGGAGACCGCGGAGATCGCGGGCAACATCGTGGACACCAGTTGGGGCTGCGGGGTGTTTACGCTGGGCGGAAAGAGCAGCGGTGCGCTCAACGAGGTCTTCCTGTCCAGGATGCTGATTCACCACAACCAGGCCGACAACACCATGCTCGGCTGCAACGACTACGGCGGCATCGAGATCTTTCAGGGCGGCCCGGCGTACCTCTACAACAACGTCAGCCGCAACTGCGTCGGTACGAAGACGTTTACCGGTTCGCCGCTGGCCTACAACCTGTACCTGGACGGCGCCTTCAAGATGTATTGTTTCAACAACATTCTGGCGGGAACCATCCCGCCGGACAGGGGAGGCGACTACGGCCACTGCGGCTACTTCATGGTTTTCGGTTTCCTCAACCACCTGTTCAACAACACAATCTATCGGTTCGACTACGGGCTCAACGGCAGCTCCGGCAACCG
This sequence comes from Candidatus Brocadiia bacterium, assembly GCA_046483385.1. Taxonomy (GTDB): domain Bacteria; phylum Planctomycetota; class Brocadiia; order SM23-32; family SM23-32; genus B1Sed10-231. The sequence continues at coordinate 6,231 of JAWODG010000111.1, forward strand.
CTCGTGCATCCTCGGCAACGTGATGGTCGACATGTCGAGGAGCTTCATGGGTCAGAACCGGCCGGGCGACGTCTCCATGGAGTTCGGCGGGGATACCGGCGAGATGGGGCGCATCGGCATTCCTACGATGGTTTACGGTGACAACATCTTCTGGGGGCAGCCGGAGGGCGGATATCGAGGCGAGGGCGATTTCGGCTACGTCGGCGGCACCAGCACGCGCGGCCGCCGAGGGGCCGAGGTGTACACGGGCAACACTCTGGAGGAGCTAAGCGACGCCTTGCGAGAACTCGGCGCCCGCGTCAGCAGCATCGGTCGCCATGTCGCCGAGATGCCTCTTGTGAACCCCGCGCGGGAAGACTATAGACCGACGCGGGATTCCGCGGCGCGGGAGAGCGGCGTGCGGTTCTTCGTGCCGTGGGGACTCGCGGCGGTCGTCGGCGAGTGGGATTTCTACAGGAGCGACGCCAACCCGGAGGTGGTCCTCGGGGAGCATTTCTACATGCAGGAGGAGCACATGCAGCGGGGTATGTACTACTTTATCCCGCGCAACGACCTGACCGTGAACCAATGCACGCCGGATGACTACGTGGCGGGCCCGCTGGAGGACTGGATTGACGGCGCGCTCCGTTTCGACGGCCAGTCACGCTACGCTGTTCTCTCCCACGCCGATATGACGAGGGACGTGGAGTATCCGGTGGCGATCGAAGACGGCCGCGTGGCGCGCGGGCGGGGCCGATCGATGGTCTACAGCGGCAGCCGACGGAAGACCCTCGACATGGACACCAACAACTTCCTGATCGAGTGTTTCTTCCGGACCGATCCGGGTCACACCGGCGGGACGCTGGCCTCGAAGATTCATCAGGGCAGGGGCTACGAGTTGTTTGTGAACACCGAAGGTCGCATCGCGCTGAGCCTCAGCGGCGGCGGAGAAGGCGCGGCGGTGACCGGCCCCGGTGTGAACGATGGCCGCTGGCACCACGTCATCGCCGAGGTGGACCGTCCGGCGGCCAGAGTGACCTTCCATGTGGACGGCGAGTCAGCCGCCTCGGAAGCGATCCCCCTGGGGCCGACCGACTCGCTGGCCAACCCCGGCGACTTCTGCGTGGGCAGGGGTTCGGCGGGCTACTTCGCCGGGGCCGTCGACTTCCTGCGGGTGAGCCGCGGCACGCTGGCGGATGCCAAAACGACGATCGATGAGCTTTACGAGTGGGAGTTCAACGGCCCGTTCCTCCGCGACTTCATGGGGAACGAACCGGTCGGTCGGCGGGACGCGGGAGCCATCGAGTTCGCGCGATAGGTGCGTGACCGAGGGAGTGCCAGGATGACCGCTGAGGAGCAATTCGTTGGCGAGCCGTTGGAGCCTGTGTCCAGGTCTCTCTCGACGCGCCGGATGGCCATTGGCGCGCCGGGGCTGCCGCGACGATTCCGCTGGCGAGGGCGGGAATATCGAGTGGCCGAGACGCTGGATGCGTGGAAGGAGACCGGCCCGTGCACGAGTGGCGGCCCGGAGCGATATGTGAGGAAGCACTGGTTCCGCGTGCGGACAGAAGACGGCAGCGTGATGAAGATATACTTCGAGCGACAGGCGCGCTCCGGGCGACAGAAACGCACACGATGGTGGGTTTATACGGTGGCGCCCCCGACGAACGGGGGCGAGGCGGGACCGGCAGACTCATCCTGACCGGGCGTCGCGCATGTCATCGCGTGGGCCGAGGAACTTGATGAAGCCCCTCAACTCCTTGAGCCCGAAGTGACGAGGCATTTCCTCGACCATGATCTTCAGCGCCTCGTAGGGCGTCACGGCGTCGGCGTAGGAGCGCTTTGTGGTCAGCGCGTCGTACACGTCTATCACCGTGCTGAGGCGCACCACCGGGTGGATTTTCTCCCCGGAGAGCCCTTCCGGATAGCCGCTTCCATCGTAGTGTTCGTGGTGATTCTTGATGATGCGGGCGGCGGTATCGGCCAGGTTGAGATAGCCCCGCGCGATCTCGAGGCCCCACTCGGGGTGCTTTTCGATCTGGTGCCACTCCTCCGTGGTCAGTTCGCCCGGTTTGTTCAGGATGTCTTCCGGTATGCGGCTCTTGCCGATGTCGTGCAGAATCGCTCCGAGTCCGATGACCCGTGACGTACTCTCCTTCGTGACCCCGAGCAACTCCTTGCTGGCGGCCACCAGCAGGACGCAGACGTTCATGCAGTGCGTGTAAGTGTAGTAATCGTGGGCGATCAGGGAGGTGATGTCGGCCACGGGCCGCTCGCTCTTCAGGACGGCATCCACCACGGGTTCCACGATGCCGGCGGCCCGTTTGATGTTCTCACCGGACCGGGGGTCCTCCAGGACGCGTTTCATGATGCGCGTGCCGGTCTGATAGACGATCGGCATCGCCTGCTCGACCGGCATCAGGTCATCCTTCATAATGGCGTTGATCTGTTCTTCCACATAGGCGTAGAAGGCATCCTCGTCCTCGTTGCGGACATAGAGCTTCTCGACGCCATGGTCCAGCAGGCGCTGGCGGACCTCGTCGGTAAGAGGGGTATCGGCCCGTTTGTAAAGCACAAAGCGCTGCCGCGGTTCCTCTTCCCGAAGATAGAGGTCGATCGGCGCGGTCGTGCCGGGCTGCATCACCGCGAGGGGTAGGGGGAAGAAGTCCTGGTCCCCGGACTCATCCGGTGGGGTCTGTTGAGTTCTTGGTCTGTCCGTCATCTGTCCGACGATCCGATGAGGGGGTTGTGTCAGTCCTTGAGCCGGCTCTGTCTGGCCTCATGGACGGCCTGGTCGGCCACTCCCAGCAACTCGTCGAGTTCAACAGGCGCGTCCGGGTCGAATCGCGCAGTCCCCACGGTGAGTGACAGGCGGTAGGGCCTGCGGTTGGTCCTGTTGAGCTCCGCTACCGCGCTCTCCAGTCGCGCAAGCAGCGTTCCCGCCTCCTCGGCCGACGTTTCGGCGGCGAGGACGACAAACTCATCCCCGCCGATGCGAGCCACGAGATCGGCCGGATCGAACGTGTCTTTCAGCAGCTCTGCCGTTTGCTTCAGTAGTTCGTCTCCACTTCCTTCGCCGAACTGCTCGTTGATGGCGGCCAAACTGTCCACGTCCACGCACAGCAGCACAAGCGGGTGCCTCAACTTCCGTGCGAGGCGAAGCGAATGCTCGGCAAGCGGCGTGAAGCAGCAGCGGTTGGGTAGCCCGGTCAGTTCGTCTTCCCCGGAGAGTGAACCCAATTCCTCGCGCATCTGCCTCAGTTCGGTGATGTCTCTTAGTTGCACGGGATGGAGCGTCTCTCCGTTGGCGGCCAGGGTCCCGACTCTCATATGGGCGACCCTGATATCGCCGCCGGGCGAAAGTATTTGGATCTCCGGCTCCTCGTGGCCCAGCATGGGATGGCCCAGCTCTGCGCCCACAAGTTCCGCCCGAGGGCGTCCGAAAAGGCGCTCGGCCTCAGTGTTGGCATAGACGACCCTGCCGTCAGTGTCCACGACGATCAGGGCGTGCCACGCTTCCTCGACGGCGAGACGGAAGAAAGTCCCGTTCTTGAACAACTCCTCCGCCGGAAAGTCAGTCTCAGGATGTTGTCTCGGTTCCTCCTTCACCGCACACCTCCCGAGGGGACAGATCAGGTGAGAGCACCCGCGAAACGGCGGGTCTGTCTTCGGTCCGTGCGTCGTCATTTCGCGGCCATCCGGCCGCCGGCCAATCAAAAGGGGCCCGCAGGCCTGTCAGGAATGGCTTTCACTGCGGCATCGGAGCCACGCACACCCCGTTTTCACCGAACGAAAGCAGTCGGGGTTCGTCGCAATGAGCCATGCCACGGGACTTCACCACGTGTATCGCCCGTTGCCGGGTCCCAGCATCGGCCACGGCCTCCAGGGCAATCCAGGTATCGACGGCCGAAGAAACCGACGGCTCAACAGGATAAGCCTTCAAGCCGGTGGGCGTCAAGCTGGTGAGCAGAGCGGTGATACCACGCGATCTGAGGAAGTCGAAAAGCCGCACCCACATCGCCTTGGCCGTCCGGTGGTTGCCGACCAGTTCGAAATCCCAAACCGGGTCCATCACTATGATGTCGGGTTCCTGTTGCAGCACGACTTGCCGGATTCGCCACAGATGTCCTTCCAACCCCTCTACCGCGGGCCGGATGGACTCGATCCGGAGCCGGTCGTCCTTCACCTCGGAAGCCAGCTCGATGCCGATGGAATTCATGTTCCGGATGATCTGCTGCGGGGATTCCTCGAAGGCCCAGTACAGGCTTCTCTCCCCCCTTTCGCAGGCGGCTTTCGCGAAACTGGCACCGATGCTGGACTTGCCCGTCCCGGCACCGCCGGCGACCAGAGCGACGCTGCCGCGAAACATGCCGCCCAGGCCGAGCATCTCATCCAGCCCGTCAACACCCGTGCTCACGCACTCGTTGGGGGCGGGATAGTCCAGTCCCACCTCTGTTATGGGAACAACCGAGATGCCCTGACTGGCCACGTAGAAAGGGTAGCGGTTCGTGCCGTGGTCGGACCCGCGGTACTTGACCACCTCCACGTACCGCGTGGCAACTTCGCCCTGCACGTCCCGCGTCAACACCAGAACGCAGTCGCTCAGGTACTCCTCCAGCCGGTGCTCGGTGAGTCCTTCTCCCCCGCGACCGGCGGTCACAAGCCCCGTCAGGCCATAGTCCTTCAGCCACTGGCATAGCCGGCGGAACTCCCGGTCCAGCACCGTCGGGCCCGGGAAGCGGGAGTAGAGGGAATCCATGCTGTCCAGAACGATCCGCCCGACG
>JAWODG010000152.1:0-81144 GCA_046483385.1 Candidatus Brocadiia bacterium
TGGAAACCGACCACCGCCGTGTTGGCCACCAGCCAGCCGATGGCGGTGTTCGGGGCGCCCTTCAATGTGCCGTCCAATCGCATTCCGTCGGCGAGCAGCAGATAACCTTCCATACCTTTCCTCTGTTACGCTGGGGTTGGGTGCGGGCCGCTCATACGTACTCGATAGTGGCCGGGGGCTTCGGCGTCAGGTCATACAGGCAGCGGTTCACGTCCGGGATTTCGGTGATGCGCGCGCAGACGGCCTCCAGCTTCTCCCACGGCAGCCGGCTGGCGGTGGCAGTGCGGGCATCCACGCTCTCCACGCACCGCACCACGACGATCTGGCCGAACTCGCGGCGGCCCTCCCGGATGCCGGTGGCGCGGTCGCTCAGCAGCACCGCCATGTACTGGAACGCGCCTGTGTCGGCCAGTTCCTCTTCCACGATGGCGGTCGCTTCGCGCACCGTCTCCAGCCGCTCTTCGTTGACCTCGCCCACGATGCGCGTGGCCAGCGCGGGGCCGGGGAACGGGATGCGCTCGCACATATCCTCCGGCATGCCCAGCACGCGGGCCACCTCACGGACGCCGTCCTTGCGCAGCGTCTTGAGCGGTTCGAGCACCCGGTAGCCGTAGTCCTTCTCCGGGTCGATACCCAATTGCTCGAGGATGTTGTGCTGGCGCTTGATGCCGGCGACCGTCTCCTCGATGTCTGTCAGGATGGTGCCGTGCAGGAGGTACTTCGCGCCGGTCCGGCGCACCAGGTCGGCGAAGACATCCGAGTAGAACGTATCGGTGATGGCCTGCCGCTTCTCCTCGGGGTCGGTGACGCCGGCCAGAGCGGTCAGGAACTTCTCCCGCGCGTCCACCAGCTTGACGGGGATGCCCATCTCGGCGAAGGACTCGACCACGCGCTCGGGCTCGCCCTTGCGCATCAGCGCGTTGTCCACGAAGTAGGTCTTCAGCTGGTCGCCCAGGGCGCGATGCCCGAGGACGGTGACCACGGAACTGTCCACACCCCCGCTGAGGGCGTTGATGGCGAGGCCGTCGCCCACGGTTTCCTTCAGTTGCTCGACCTGTTCCTCGACGAACCTGGTATAGTCCATCCCTGTTCCTCTGCGGGTGTTTCGTGATGAAGGTCCGCATGCCGCGTGCGGAGTCCGGGCGGGTGCCCGGGCAGGATTCCGTCCGAGATACCGGCGCGGGAGAGCTTCGCGCGGGTGGCGGACTCCCGGCCGGCAGCCGAATTCTCAGACCGAACCCAAGGAAGGTTAACGGTTGGCGGCCGGGCCTGCAAGTGACACGGCTGAAGCGCCGGCATCCCGCCTGCTTCTGCCCAAGCAGGGCGGCCACGCGGGTTCGCCGTACGGCGAATTGCCGCCCGTGATTCACCGGGCGGCAGACCTCGTCCCTCGACGCGGGAAGGGGCCGCCGTAGAAACAGCCCGAGCCCGCCAGATGGCGGGCGACAGGTGTCAGCCCCGGACGTGAGTCCGGGGGAAACTGCCCTCCTGAACGCCAGTCCTCAAATCAGGATGGGCTCGGACGTGAGCGAATGCGGCCGGATGCGGCGGGCGCCCTCCGTGGCGATGGCCGGCGCTTCCACCAGCGGAGTCGGGTACACCACTGCGTCCAGGCGACGGTCGGAACGGTTCGTCAACACCAGCGCGTGCAGGCCCGACTCGGCCAGGGCGTCCGGAGGCAGGTTGAAACGCACCTTCGTGACGGTGCCGCTCCCGGGAACCAGTTCCGACGGCTCAATCGCCTCTCCAGCGAAGTCGAGGACGACGTCGGCCGTTCCCACTTCGCCCCGGAACCACCAGTCCACGTGCGCCGCGGTGACGGGGTTGTCGTCGGACGGGCCGACGTAGAACACCTTCTGCAGTCGCTCCCCCGCACCAAATAGCAGGTTGACCCGTAGCCAGGATGCCTTCTCGGTGAGTGTCATCACCGGGTTGCCGTCCCATGCGGGGAACGGGTAGCTGCCACGCTCCGGGTAGAGGGCGGCGGCGTGATGGGGGTCGCACGGCACGCCGACGCCGTAGCCGTCCATCACGTCCGTGCGGATGCCGCGGTTCTTGCCCATGCCCCACGCCCAGTGCCAGTTGAGCATGCCGGAGTAGTGCCACGGGCTGCGCGCCCAGCAGCGCCGGTGGGAGATGTAGCTCTTCTGCCTCTCGGTGAACTGGTCGTAGCGGTCGTAGTTGATGGTGACGTCCACGTAATCGGAACCCGGCACGAAGGGCTCGCTGTTGGCGTGGTTGTCGATGAACTGCCAGCGCCCGTCCACGTGCACCTCCGTCATGGTGTGGTTGGAGATACAGCAGTGGCGCGCGGGGATGCCGTGCACGTTCGCGAGCGCCGCCTGCACGTTGGCCGCCCCCGTGCAGTAGGTGCTGTGGTGGAGCACGTCCACCGGATGGAAGGAGGCGTACGTGGGCGAGGTTTTGAACTTGACGCCGTAGCGGCCGAAAGCGCGGACTTTGTCCGCCGCCGAAGCGTCGGCCCCGACACCGGCCTCCGCGAGGGCCTTCTCCGCGTGCTCCATGAGGAAGTCCCACTCGCGGGCGTGGGGCGGGTCCTGCGCGTCTGGGTCGTACATCTCGCCGCCGACCGGTTCGCCGTCCGGGTCGGGCGGCTGCACGGCGAGCGAAAGATACGGGCCGTGCCGACGGACGTCCTCACCCGGCGTGTCGCGCGAGACGAACACACCGCACGGCAGCTCGGTGTGGGGATTGACGTGGCGGTCTACCATCAGCCCCAGTTCGCCGCCGCGGGCCGTGTCGTCCAGGTGGTCGTGAGTGACCACGACCTCGGCCGCCACGTCCAACTTCTGTTTACCAAACGGCCCGCCGAGGTAGGTAACCACCGGCCCGAACTCTCCGTTTTCCTGCGTTCCGCCGTTCCGCTCCGCCGACATCTCATTGCTCCGTAACGTCTTGTGTATCTTGTGAGGCATCCGGGGATGGCGCCCGCTCGTGGTCGTCCCCGCGCAGTTCCTCAGCGCCGCACAAGCCGGACAGCACCGCCCCCAGTGCCCCGCCGCCGAGGGCATAGGTAATCGCAAAGCCGATGAGAAGCACCCCCGCCGCCTCGATGTCCTGCGCGATGACCAGCCCACCGACGGCGCCTGATACGCCAAAGCAAAGGAGGCCGGCGGCCGCAGCCTGCCAGGAGAACAAGCCCGCCCCGAACATGCCCGCCGCCCCGAAACCTACGGCGAAACCTATGGGCGTGGCCGCGGGGGCCAGGATTCCGGACTCCCGCAGGAAGAATGCCAGCGGCATGGACCCGGCCGCCACCAGGAAACCGACACCGAAGCTGAAGGCGGCGCTCAACCCGCTCGGCCGGCCCGCAGAACCGGACGCCAGCACCGCGCCGCCCAGCGCGCCGCTGGCGGGAAAGACCACCAGCATCCGCAGGAACTCGCTCACGGGCCCCAAAGGCAGAAACCAGACAGCCATAAAGGCCACAATCCCGCCGAGACCGAAGCCGACCAGCCCGCGGAGTGCGAGGTCGGCCGCCCGGGGCATCGCCGGTTCGCTGTGGTGCGCGTCCTTGCCCATGTCGCTTCCTGCTGGAGGTGGCGCGAAGCTACGAGTGGACGGTATCCCCCGCCGTTTGTCAAGGTCGCGGGCATGGTCAGGAGGATTCGGTGGCGGGCCCGGCGGGTGCGCGGTTACAATGTCACCCCGATGTCGGATAAGCCACGGGACCAATGCCCCTTCCCAGCCCTGGTGGACCGCAGATGGCCACGGACACCCCCAACATCCTGCTGATAATGACCGACCAGCAGCGCGCGGACTTCTCCCGCGCCGACGGCTTCCCGCTGGATACCACGCCTTTCATCGACTCGCTGGGCCGGCGCGGCGTCCGCTTCCGGCGGGCTTACACGCCGACGCCCATCTGCGCCCCGGCCCGCTGCAGCTTGATGACCGGCCGCTTCCCCAAAGCCAACCGGGTGCGGCAGAACTGGGGCCTCGACAACATCACCGCCCCCACGAACCTGACGGAAATACTCCGCGAGCGAGGCTACTCGATAAACCTCGTGGGCAAGAACCACACATACCTGAAGCCGGAGGACTTCCACTTCATAGCACCGTACGGCCACCGCAAAGGCGGCCGTCCCGGCACCAGAACCGCCCTGGAAAAGGAGGCCGACGAATGGCTCTCCGAGCTGGCCTCCGGCACCTCCCTCAGCCTTGAGCCGACCCCTTTCCCGCTCGAGTGCCAGCATCCCTGGCGGATCGTGCGAGACACGATCGCATGTGTGGACGGACTGGACGAGGAACCGTTCTTCCTCTGGGTCAGTTTCCCGGAACCGCACAATCCCTATCAGGTGCCGGAGCCTTATTTCAGCCTCTTCCCCGAGGGCGATGTGCCCGAGCGGCTTGCCGGCCCCGAGGCGCTTGAAGAAAAGGGACCCCGCTGGCGCTGGCTGCACCATCTGATCGAGAGCAAGTGCCCGGACTACGACCGCCACTGGCGCCGCTACCGGGCCAACTACTGCGGCATGCTCCGGCTGATCGACGATCAGGTCGCCCGGCTGCTGGACGCGCTCGAGCAAAGGGGCCTGCTGGAGAACACGATCGTCATCTTCACCGCCGACCACGGCGACTACGTGGGCGACTACGGGCTCCAGCGCAAGGGCGTCGACATGCCCGATTCCCTCATCCGCGTACCGCTCACCTGGTGCGGGCCGGGGATCGAAAGCGGGGAAGAACCGCGGCCGGAGTTCGTGTCGCTGGTGGACGTAATGCCGACTCTCTGCGAGGCCCTCGACATCGAGCCCCCCTACGGAACGCAGGGCCGCAGCCTCTGGCCGATGCTCACCGGCGGCGACTACCCCGCCGAGGAGTTCCGCAGCATCTACGCCGAGGTCGGCTACGGCGGCCTGTTCTACGGAGAGGATGAGTGGCCGGAACTGCACTTCGATTACGAGGGCGTTTATTTCGACGAGCTGAACGCCGTAACGCTCAGTGGCAACACGAAGATGGTGCGGATGGGCAAATGGAAGCTCTACTTTGACATGATGGGCCGGGGACGGCTGTACGACGTGGAGGACGACCCCGCAGAGCTGGTGGACCGCTACGGCGATGCGGAGCTTGCCGAGGTCCGCACTCAACTTCTGGAGGAACTGCTTGAGTGGACAATCCGTGCCGAGGACGACCTGCCGGAGGGCAAGGCATACAAGCCGAAACGATGCGAGAGGAACTGGTACCGGGCCGAGAAGGAGGACGAAAACTATGCAGGTTGAGACGGACTACTCCGATGCTATCGTCCGGAAATACCCGGAGCAGGTGGTGATCGCCCTCGCCCGCGATTCGGAGGGCAAGTGCAATCCCATCACGCTGGGCTGGACCATGATCACCTCGCACGATCCGCCCATGATGGCCATCTCCGTGGGCCTGACCCGCTACAGCCTCCGGGCGATCCGGGAGGCCGGGGAGTTCGTGATCGCCTTCCCTTCGGCGCAGATGGCGGACGAGGCGCTGTTCTTCGGCACGCACTCGGGACGCGATATGGACAAGCTGGCCGAGCGGGAAACGCCGACGGAACCGGCTTCGGAGATCGACTGCGTTCTGCTGGGCGACGCCGTGGCCAACTTCGAGTGCATGCTCGAGAGCGAGCTGAAGACGGGCGATCACGTGATATTCGTCGGCCACGTGGTGGCCGCCCACGTGAATCAGGACGAAGGTGTCGAACGACTGTACACCCTGGGGCCGGGCTACCAGATGGGGGGAGTCAGCGGACTGCCCGCCGATTAGGAGGAGTGACGCATGGTGTTCGGCCCCGACGTTGACGTGACCGGAGACGTGCCCTATCTGGGTCCGGACCGCGAGGAGTGCCTCGACCTCTACCGCCCCGGCACACTCTTCGTGAGCGCGCCGGCGGTGATCGTCATCCACGGTGGTGGCTTCCACGGCGGCGACAAAGCCGACGAGCGCGAGGCCGGCATAGCCCGCGCCCTCGCCGAGAAGGGCTACGTCTGCGCCAGCATCAACTACGCACTCTCCACCAGGGAGAACTGCTGGTCGGCCTGGCCGCAGAACTTGCGCGACTGCCGGAGCGCCGTCCGCTACCTGCGCGCAAACGCCGACCTCTACGGGGTTGACCCGGACAGCATCGGCGTCATCGGCGCGTCCGCCGGCGGCTACCTGGCCCTCATGCTGGCCCATACGGCCCCGAGGGACGGCCTCCACGAGCCCGGCCCCGAGGCGGACCTGTCGGCCGACGTGCAGGCGGTGGTGGACATGTACGGCCCCACACTGTTCAACGGCGCAAACTCACCGGTCGGTTCGGTGCCCGACGAAGTGGACCCCGAGACACTCTCTCCGCTGAGTTACCTGGCGTCGGACGGGCCGCCGACCCTTATCCTGCACGGCACGGAGGATGAGGTGGTGCCCCCCGAGCATTCGCGCCAGCTCGCCGACGCCGCCCGGGCCGCCGGCCTGGAACACAACCTGGTCTTCGTCGACGGCGCGCCCCACAGCTTCAGCCTGCAGCCGCCCCAGCTTGAACTGCAATCGATAGTGATAAACTTCTTCAACAAGCACCTTCGGGCGGACTGACCGGCACACGTCGCGCTCAATCCAGCTCCGAGACGCGGTGCTCACAGTCGGCGAGCCACTCGTCGCTCACCCCTATGCCCCACCCCGGTCCGTCGGGCACGGGGACCGCGCCGTCCTCGATGCGCAGCGGGCGCTCCAGAAGCCCGTCAGTCCACTCCGTGGACTCGATGGTCCACTCCTGCTCGTAGAGGCAGTTGGGCATCGCACCCGCCAGGTGCACCGTAAAGAGTTGCACCATTCCGCGGTTGGCGGCGTGGGGAGTGCAGGCCAGCCCGAATTCCCGCGCCAGCATGGCCACCCTCCGGGCCCGGCAGATGCCGCCGATGTAGAGTATGTCCGGCTGCACGATGTCCACGGCCCGCATGGCGATCATCCGGCGGAACTGGGGGATGCTGTTGTCCTGCTCACCGCCCGCCACGTAAACATCTACGGCGTCGGTCACCTGCCGTGTGGATTCGATGTCGGGATACGGGCAGGGCTCCTCGAAGTGAAAGACGTTGAACCGCTCCAGCATCCGGCCGACGCGGATGGCGCGCGCGGCGGTGAAGCTGCTGTTGGCGTCGACGTTGATGCGCACCGCGTCGCCCAGTTCGCGCCGGACCGTCTCCACAAGGTTCTCCGTCCGCCCGGGCCAGGCATCGCTGTCGCTCCCCATCGGAGCCCCCGGCCCGGCGCCGATGCGGATCTTCACCGCGCCGAAGCCCTGCTCCTGCACGAGGCGCTTCAGCCGGGCCGCTTCGTCCTCGGGGCTGATCTGGCGCTGCATGCTGGAGGCATACATCGGCACGCGCTCGCGCACCGGACCGCCGAGCAGCTTCGCCACCGACTGGCCGAAGAGCTTGCCCTTCAGGTCCCAGAGGGCCGTGTCCACCCCGCTGAGAGCGCGGCAGACGAACGTGCCGGGGAACTTCATGGTCCGGTCGATAACGTGATCGGTTATCGCCTCTATCTTCAGGGGGTCCTCCCCCAGCACCAGCGGCGCCACCATCTCGTGCAGCGTCTTGACCGTTATGGCGCCACCGTAAGTGGAGCACTGCCCCGTGCCCGTGTCGCCCGTGTCGGTTGTGACACGGCAGACCGGCAAGTTATTCTTCAGAAAGCTCTCGATGCGCGTGATCTTCATTCGGCGCGTTCCCTCCTTACCGGAGTGAAGCTGTCGAGCCCTTCCAGTCCAAGAAGCGCCTCGATCTCTGCGACCCGCTCCCCCACCTGCGCCAGTCCGCCGCGGCCGAGCGTCTCGTGCTCGAACGCGCGTATGCGGGAGGCGATCTGCCAGAATTCCTCCCCACTCACCACGTCGCGCAACTCCGGGAACAGTATGCTGTCCTCGAATGCCACGTGCGCCCGGTACATGCGGGAATAACGCCAGCAGGTGCGCATGAGGCTGTCGCGGGTCTCCGGCTCGGCCTGCTCGCCCTGCCCCGCCTGGTAGATCGTCTGTTCGGAGAGCCGCCGGCCTATGGCGTGCTGGCGCACCATGACGGCCACCAGGTCGGCCATGCGCCCGGCCTCCACGAAGACCGGATACACGTACTTCTGCTCCGCCTCCTCGTGGTAGCTCTCGATGAACTCGTCGGCCAGCGCACCGGCGTTCAGGATCAAACCGTCGGGCAGGTCCTCGCCGACAGCCAGCCGGTCGGCGCACTCCTGATAGACGTTCATCAGCCTTTGGATGAGGCCGTGCTCGCGCATCAGCTTCTCGGTGGCGGGCACGCCCGGAGGCGCAGCCTCCGCCTGTTCCTGACCCGAGACCCCCGGAACGGCTGCGGCAGCGGCCCCAAGGCCCGCCGCACCCACTGCAGCAAAGAAACGACGCCTGTTCTTATCCATGTACAGCACCCCCTATCGGACAATAGTGCGCTCACACGGGCGGAGCAAAACCCCTTTCGCGCCCGCCCTCAACCGTAGTCGTCGTGCGGCACGATGCGCGTGAAATCGCCCGTGCGCGCCGCTTCCAGCACGGAACCCATGTAGCGGTCCACCTCTCCCGGCTTCATCGGGATGGGCATGCCCTGCAGCTTGGACGCCAGCGACGGGTCCTTGGCCGCCGTCAGCATCCGCTCCACGTGCTCGTCGCCGAAGCCGTCGACCGCATCCAGTTTCGTGGGGAATCCCACGTCTTCCGCCAGCCGCGCCATCGCCCGGCCCACAACCGTGCCCAGCTCCGTGCCCGGCAGCCTCTTCAGGTTGACCGCGTCGTCGATGTGCCCGTGCCTCTGGTAGATGTCGCCCACCACCAGCAGACGGTCCTGTATGGCCGGCGCGAAAAAGGCCGTGTAGTACGGCAGCAGCAGCGCCGTGGCCTGCCCGTGGTCCATCACGTCAACCAGCGAGAAGCTGTTCAGGTGCGGACCGTTGGTGCTGCCGACCATGATGGCGTAGCCGCCCAGGTCGGTGCCCAGCCCGATGTCCTCGCGGGCGCCCTCGTCCTCCGGCTCTTCCACCGCGCCCGGCAGAGCGCCGATGATCAGCTCCAGCCCGGTCGGCCCGACCTCCGCGACCGTGTCCACCCGTGGGTGAGTGTCCGGCACGCCGAAGTAGACCTCCAGCAGGTGGCAGATGCCGTCGAACGCGCCCACCTTGGTGAACTTCTCGGGCATAGTCAGCGTGGCCAGGTAGTCGAACACGGCCACCGGAGGCACGACGGCCTCGTCGATGAACAGCTTCTTCTGCATGGTGGCCATGTTGGTGATGTTGGCGTATTTGGTCAGGTGGGCGGCCGAGGCGCTGGCGGTCTGCACGGCCATCATCGGCAGAAGCTCCTGCCCGCTGGCCTCCAGTTTCTGGGTAACCTTATCCACGCCGTAATAGGCCTCGCACGTGCCCCCCAGCGAGGCCAGGGTAACCGAGCCTTTTGCGGCGTCGATGAGGCTGCCGCCTCCCAGTCCGACGACCGCGCCGGGGTCGGCGGCCAGTATCTCGTCGCGGACCCGCTCGACGTCCTCGACCGGGGAATTGGGGGCCGCGCCCAGACACTCCCCTACGATATTCAGTCCCGCTGCGTCGAAGGCGGCCTTCAGGCCGTCCAGCATGCCGTTCTCCTCGCAGGAGCGGCCGCGGACGATCAGGAAGTCCTGCCCGATGCGGCCGGCCAGATCCCCCGACTGCTCGATGGCGCCCGGGCCGAACGCGTAGGAATCACCCTTGAAATCACGTATAAGCTCTCGTGCCTTCGCTCGCAGGTCGGCCATCACACACCTCCCATCTGAAGATTCCCTCACAGGCTCGAAAGGTCTATTTTTCCACACCGGGGGAGACAACGCAACGCGGGCCGACCGATCCCGCACGCCGCCCACTGAAGGGCTCGGCCGACTGCACCTCAGCCTATCACAATCATGGACGACTTCCACCGGCCATCATGAGCAGTCCCCATCCTCCCGGCCCGCGGGAAGAATGGCCAAAAGAAAAAGCACCACCCGCGCTTGTTAGCGCGGGTGGTGCCCGGAAGTCAACGCATCGTCAGCGTCTGGGCAACTGCGGGCGCTGCTGCGGACGAGGCGATTGTTCGCCCTCCTCTGCCGCAGCCCCCTCAAAGGCCTTGATCAGGTGCTCGGAGACGTCCACTGTCTCGACGTCTTCGGCCGTGTAGGCAATCTCAACGGCGACAACCTTCACGTCCGCGGCCTCGGCGGCCTCCGGCAATGCCTCCTGGACGTCGCTCTGGAACTGCTGGATGATCTGGGCCTGTTGCTGGGATATCTGTTGCTGGATCTGAGCCCTGGTCTGCTGATCAGCGCCCTCCACTTGCTGCTGAGCTTCCTGCACGGCGTTCATAAGTCGAGCGTGTCCGGGATGACTCTGGAACACGGCTTCAGCGTTATAGGTCCCCACTTTCAGGGTTGCCTCCTGCTCCGACTGTTCAGCCTCCTGCGGAAGCTCGATCTGCTGCGCACCGGCCTGATGGACAAAACTTACTACGAGCCCCAGCACAACGGCGAGTGCCAGGGCTATTTTATACCACTTACTACGGGCAATCATTCGGTCCTCCACGGTTGAACCTGAGTGCTCGATCAGACGTCATGGAGCGGAAGAAGTATTGAGGCCGCCGCTCACTCCGGCCACGCTTCAGTTTCACCCCCACCCGGCTGCGCCGGTTCGGCCTCTTCGGGCTCCGCGGGGGTCAAGGTCTCTTCTTGTTCTTCCTCAGCTTCCTCTTCTTCGGCGGGCGCCGGCCACGCCTCTCGCTCCGGAGCGACCTGCTCCCGCCGGGGCTGAGCCATTCCCGGAGCAGTCTCGCCCTCGTCCTCGCACCCCACCAGGGAGACTGCGCCCATCAGCATAAGACCAGAAACGACAACTAAAGAAACTGCAATGTGGCTAATCCTCTTCATGGTGTTTCCCGAAATTTGTTTGAAGCTTTGCTCACGACCGAAACCAACTTCAGTGTCTTCCCCCCTGAGACGGAGGGTACCCGCGACGGCAACCTGTGCTTCCTGTGCGTTGGAGTACACCTCCTTTCGCCGGAGCTTCGAGAAAACGGTATCGGAGGGGTCGGCATTGACCCGCTACTATTTTGGTGTATCAGCGTCGCGGAATGTTCCATCTCTTTCTGCTTCCCTCCGGGCTTCTCCACTCTCTGCGGTCTCGATTCGCAGCGATCGTGCCACGTGACAGATGACGTAGGATCTGCGAATAAAAAGGGGAAGACACATAGCCGGAGGCGAGCCGACGGCCGGTCCGGGGACCTGCGATCCGGCGGTCGTTGCCTCTTCCAGCCGAGCGGGCAGGAACACAGCTCTCCCGAAGCATCTGCCGGGATATCTGTTTGCCCCGGACACGCGGGAAGGAGCCGGGCCCGTTGGACATCATCCATCAGGGTCCGGGGGGTGCATACACGGCCACCCCCCGAACAAACCCCGCTGTGCGGGTGGGGCCCCGCCTCAGCGCCGCACCTCGTAGTAATAGGTCGCGTAGCGGCCGTCGATGTCGAAGGTGTTGCCCTCGCGCTCGACCTCCCGGTCGGTGGGGACGCCGTAGATGTCCACCACGCGGACCGATTCGATGGGCGGGCCGTCCAGTGTCAGAGTCGCCTGGACGGGCTCCATCATCAACGGCGGGGAGCCGACATCCAGCAGCTCGGAGCCGTCCATGGAGTAGCGGGCACCCTTCTGTTTGTCGCGGGCCATGGCGGTGATGAGGATGTGCTCCGACTCCGCGAGCGGCTTATCGTCCAGCGGGGTGAAGAGCAGGCTCACGAACGGCGTCCGCACGTCCGCTTCCAGGGCGGGCAGCTCGAAGCTGCGGCCGCCCGCGAACCCGATGATGCCCTGTGTCTTGTCGGAGCGGACCGTCACCACCTTCTTGCCATAGTCCCAGACCAGGTCGCCGGTCATGCTCTCGACCACGGCCTGCTGCTTATCCCAGTAGCGGTCCCAGTCCACCTTTTCTGGCGGATCGACCTCCTCATCGATCTTGAGTGTAACCCGCCCGATGGCCAGCACCTCCTTCGGCGTGGCCAGGTTGCCGGTCAGCTCCTTCTGGTCGTAGCCCCCGCCGGTGAAATCCTGATTCAGCGCGTCAATGCCCTGGAAGATATCTTCCAGCTTCAACCGTCGCGCCGCGGCCGGAGGCGCCTGCTCGATGTGGTTGTTGTGGATGGAGAAAGCAAGAGCCGGGAACTGCCCCAGGTAGTGGGGCGTTTCGGTCACGTAGGAACGCAGACGGGGCCAGCCGCTGCCGAAACGCGGCGTGCTGCCGGCGAAGTGGGTGGAGGCGTCCCAGCCCTGCAACCCCATGCCGTAGAAGGCGAACAGAGGCGCGGCCTCCGCCTTCCACTGGTTCGGCGGCAATTGCGTCCACTCGGTCTTCATGAACGGCTTGTCGTCCACCTGGTACATGCCGGTGGAAAGTATCCGGCTTCCGGGCACGGGCATGTGGGATTCGTTGTTGACCTCGCCGGCCTCGATGTTGTGCCCTCCGGCGCCGCCACCGAAGTAGTTATGACGGCTGATGACCGTTTGGGCGTCGTCGGCCCAGATGTTGGCGGGGTCAGCCGCCGGCCCTCCCGCGCGCCAGGCGGTCGAGATGGTGCAGCCTTTGTAGCCGAGTTCCCGCAGGCGCCGTTCACGCTGCTCGTAGAAGGAACGCTGGGTCTCGGCCAGAAAACGGATGAAATCACCCATCCGTTGCCGCTCACGCGGGCGGACGTTTTCGCCGATAATGGGGCCTTCGGCGCCCATCTGCCAGGCGCCGTAGATGTCCATGTTCTCGTTATCGACGGAGTCGCCCGAACGCATCCCGTCGCCCCAGGCCTCCCGCAGTGCTTCGTCGCTACCGTAGCGCTCTTGCAGCCATTCGGCCCATTTGCGCTTCAAGATGGCCGTGTGACGGGGCATCTCATCGCCGGCAGCCAGCGTATTGAGCGGGCTGTGGAAGAAAATGCAGTCTTCGTTGTGCGTCTCAACAATAGCCAGCGCCGGTTCATCGATGTAGCGGTTGCCCGTGTACGGATTCTCGTGCAGCAACAGGGTCTCGAGCCATTCCCATTGCGCATCCTGCAGTTGAGGCATGAGGTTGACCACGCCGCTCGTGCTTTTGCCCGCGCCCCGGTCCGGCAGTTCCTTGTAGAGCTCCTGCGGGTAGCCGTCTTCGGGCGTGATGATGTGGGGATAGAAGCAGGACCAGCACATGTAGATGCCGTTTTCCTTCAAGATGGCAAACCACCTGTCGAACTTGTCGAGGCGGTCCGGGTCCAACCGCCGCTCCCCGGTCTGCGGGTCGGTTTGCAGCAGGCCGACCTCATGCTGGACGGTGTGACGACGCACGAGGTTGATGCCGTATTTGACGTAGAAGCGGGCCTGCTGGCGCTGGAGTTCGGGGTTGGCAGCCGGGCTGGCGCAGGTGCCCCAGAACTTCACCGGTTCCTCCGGCCGGTCGCTGAACACAAACCGGTCTCCATCTCTTTGCACAAAGCCGTGCTTCCCCGCGGGGATGCCGCTCCTTTGCTCAATGAGGGGGGTCATGTCGATGATGGAATCTTCGGAAAACTCATCGTCGCCGGGATAGAAGGGGAACCAGGTGTCCGGCCCGGCGTCCTCGGCCGGCTCTGGCTTGTCCAACCCACTGGGCGCCCAGGGAAAGCCGACAAACGTGAGGCAATCGATGCCGGTGTGGGCCTCGCCGTTTTCCGCCTCGACGCGAAAGGCTATCGAATGCCTGCCGGCATCGAAGTCAAAAGAGCCGAGCCGCACCCACCCGATAGACCGGATGTCGATCCCCTGGCTAAGCAGGTTGTTCCGTTCCCGCACGTCGTCCAGCGGCACTGGCTCCCACGACCCACCGTCCAGCGCGCAGTACAGTGCCTTGTTGCGCGGGTTGAGCCGGAGCCAACCGGTGTACGTTCCGGCTTCCGGAATGGTGAAATGGTATTCGGCTGTGGCAGGATTGTCGGAGTCGTAATGGGCCAGCCAGTCCCCACCGCTCAGCAGTTCCCGGTTGACATTGCTGCCGCTGTACCAGCCATGCTGGTTGAAGTTGTGGCGCGCGGGCTTCTCGCCCTCGACCCATACGTAGGTCCCATCGCCCGCACCACCGGCGGGTGCATCGCCTCCACTGGCGGCCCCGGCCTCAACTTCAGGCCTGGCGGTGCCGTCCGGCGTCCACGGGAAGTTCACCAGCGTAAGTGCGTCAATGCCGCCGTGGGACTCGCGCGGGCCCGCCTCCACCCGGATGGTCAAAACGTAGCGACCTGGTGATAGGTCACACTCCCCAACCTCGAACCAGCCTATCCGGCGGATGTCCACCCCTTCCTCCAGAACCGATGTCGCGTCCACGACGTTCTTGGGATCAAGCGTTTCTGAGAGGTGGTCTCGTATGGTGATCTCGTGTTCTATCTCGAAGGGATTGCACCGGAGCCAAAGGCTGTAGGTGCCGCCTTCCTCGACGCGGAAGAAATAATGTGCTTCCGCAGGATCGCTCTCGTCGTAGTGGCCCAGCCACTCGCCGCCGCTCAGCACGGACTTGTCCACCCCGCTGTTGGAATACCAGCCGTGCCGGTTGAAGCTGTGGGATGTGGCGTCCTCTCCCTCGATCCAGATGCTTTCGTCCGCCTGAACGGGCACGGCCAGAACCAGCAGTAACAGCACAACGGCCAGACACTTTTTCATTGGAACTCCCCTGTGGACTCACCTATGGGCCGGGAAAGCTTCTCAACGGTCCGCAGACCTCGCGACCTGCTTCAGCCACAATAAATAGCGCGGTTCCCAATGTCAAGGCGGACCGCGGCGGCGCCCGGCCCCGTACTGAGCGCCCGACGGCCAGCGGCACACGGACGAACACGGACGACGGCGGCCCTCACGTTTGCCGCCCGCGGGGTCGGGTGGTATCCTCTCACGCTCACCCGCATCTTCTCGGAGGAAGCCTGACCCATGGCCGACCAGCCGAACCTGCTTTTCATCATGACCGACCAGCAGCGCTACGACGCCGCCGGCGTCAACGGCAAAGAAGTCATCCAAACGCCGAACATGGACCGCATCGCCCGCTCCGGCGTCAACGTGCGGGATTACTTCACCAACTGCCCGGTCTGCGTGCCCAGCCGCTGCACCCTGTTCACCGGCCGCTACCCCCACTCCCACCGCGTCCGGGAGAACCACAACCTGCTGGAGGCCGGCCGGGAGATCCACCTTTTTCGCGTGCTGAAGCACGCCGGGTACTCCCTCGGTTACGTGGGCAAGAACCATCTGCTGGAAGACCCCGAGTGGGAGAACTTCGACTACACCGACGTCTGGGGCTACGACCACGAGATGGGGCCTGAGGAGCAAGAGACGCACAAGTTCGCCCGCAGCCGCCGCCACCCCATGCGCGAGATAGGCGTCTGGGCCGGCGCCACATTCCACGACCGGCCGCCGGAGTCCACCCGCCCCCACATCAAAGCCAGCTCCGCCATCGAGTTCCTGGAAGACCGTCCCGAGGACAAGCCGTTCTGCCTCTGCCTGTCCTTCTCCGACCCCCACGCCCCCCACATCGCGCTGGAGAAGTACCGGGACATGTACCCGCTGGAGGAGATGGAGCTGCACCCCACGCGGGAGGGCGAATTGGAGGAAAAGGCCAACCGCTTCACCGTCAAGGAGCGCGCCTCCCATGCGGACGTCGCCACCGAGGAGCAGCGCCGCAACTTCATGGCCGTTTACTTCGGGATGATCTCCTGGGTGGACGAGCAGATAGGGCGCGTGCTGGACCGGCTGGAGACCGAGGGTCTGCTGGAAAACACCATCGTCGTGTTCACCAGCGACCACGGGGAGTTCTGCTTCGAGCACGGCATGTGCAAGAAGGACCTGGTGCTGCTGGACAGCCTGCTGCACGTGCCGCTGTTCATATCGTGGCCCGCCGGACTGGAGCCGGGCGAGGTCGCCGGCACGCTGGCCGAGGAGGTGGACGTGATGCCCACGTTGCTCGAGATGATGGACATCGAAGTGCCATACGGTGTCCAGGGGACTTCGCTGGTGCCGTGCCTGCGGGGCGAGGCCGACCAGCACAAGAGCACCGTTTACGGCGAGATATGCCCGCCGTGGCTCTACAACCCGTATCCCGACTACGAGAGCTTCGTCGAATACTGGAACGAGAACATGGAGGGCACGCCCATCTTCAACATCCCGGGCGACTACACGAAGATGGCGCGAGACGACCAGTACAAGTACGTCTGGTACGGCAGCGGCGAGGAGGAGTTTTACGACCTGCGGGAGGACCCCCACGAGTGGTTCAACCTGGCCGACGATCCGGACCACGCCGAGGCCAAACACCGGATGCGGGACCGCCTGTTCGAATGGCACGTGCGGACCGAGGACCCGCTTGACCCGCTGTCGATCCGGCAGCTTCAAGCCGAATACGACAACTGGATCAGCGGCGCGGTGAGCCCGGGTTCGATGGCGGGACCGTACTGGCTCGACCTCCGCTTCCATCCACCCGAGCGGGACTGACGTCCGTTCAGCCGCCGAGATAGGCGGTCAGGGCGGCCAGTGCGATGAGGATCAGTACGCCGATAGCGGCGACCACGAAGATGATCCACAGGGCGGAACCCTCATCGCGCGAGGGGCCCGACACGATGGTGCTGTCCTGCCCCTGGCCGGGTGGCCGGTAGAGGGCGCGGTCGGCGGCGCTGAAGGGCGGCAGGGAGGAGGACCCATCCGGGCCGCCCCCCTCCTCCTCGAGCCCGCTTCCGTCCACGTCTTCCTCTTCGTCCACTTCCACGGATATGCCGGCACTCAACCGCTCCAGCAGTTTGACCAGCTTCTCGTCGTCCTCGCTGGTCGTGTAGGTCTCGCGGAAGTCCAGCGCCGTCACTTCATTGCCGGACTGGAGGTTGCGCAGGTCCTCCCGCAGGGTCTGGTAGTCTTGATAGCGGCGCTTGCGGGACTTGGCCATCATCTTGCAGATGACCTTGCTGACGGCCGCTGGCAGCTCGCGGCGTACCTTATACGGAGGCACGAGCTGCTCGGTCAGATGCCGGGTCACCACGTCCATGGGGTTGTCCCCGATGAACGGCGGGCGGCCCGTGACCAGGTGATAGTAGCTGGCGCCGAGGGAGTAAATGTCGGCGCGCAGGTCCAGTTGGGCCGGCGAGCGGATCTGCTCCGGGCTCATGTAGTTGGGTGTGCCCACCGTGTGCAGTTCCTGTGTGAGGGCGGCCACGCCCTTGATGGCCAGTTTGGCCAGCCCGAGGTCCGTCACCCGCACTCGTCCGTTGTTGTCCAGCATGATGTTACTGGGCTTGACGTCACGATGGATGATGTCCTGCTCGGCCGCGTACTGGAGGGCGTCGGTGGTCTGGAGTACGATGTCGGTGGCGTCGCGCCACGGCATGCCGTCGGAATGCTCCCGCAGTATCTCCATGCAGTTCCGGCCGTCCACGTAGTCCATCACCATGAAGTGATAGCCGTCATTGACGCCGCAGTCGATGACCCGGACGATGTTGGGGTGGTCCAGACGGGCGGCCATCCGCGCCTCACGCAGGAAACGTTCGGCGTACTCCGGCCGGCTTTCGCTGAGGCGCTTGCGCAGAACCTTCACCGCCACCAGCATGCCCAGTCCCTCGTGCTTGGCCAGGAACACCACGGCCGTCGCACCCTGACCGAGCTGGCGGATGACTTTACACTTGCCGAATTTTCCGGGTAACCCCTGTCCCATCGGCTTCTCCGTTCAGCGCGCCGGTATTATAGACAACGTGCCGACCCAAAACAAACCACCGTCCGGCCGTCCGGCGCGTTGACCGGTCCCGGCTTTTCTGGTACTTTCGACGTAGTCTGCGCGCAATCGCGCACGGGGGTAATACTCATGCGAGGGAAAAGAGGATGAAAAAACTGGTGGCCGCGTTCCTGATCCTTGCTCTGTCGACCGCAAACGCCCTGGGCCAACCGGCGTGGGACAAAGTGCCCGAGGACGTGACGGCCGCCGTCGAAGTGCGGGACATGCACAGTCTGGGCCCGCGTCTGCAGCAGGCCGTCATGCGGATAAGCCCGATGTTCATGATTCCGCCGCCCGGGCCAACGGTCACTTCGCAGGCGTTGAAGACCCACAACTACGTCAGCGTGGACCTGGAGGCGCCCTTCCGCATCATCGTGCTGGCGCCGCCCCTCCATGAGACGCCGGTCACCCTCTACAGGGTCAACGACCCGGCTCTCTACATCGACAGCCTGTTCCAGAACATAGAACAGGAGAAGGTCGAGGACGGCATACACCATCTGCGAGAGCAGAGGGAGTCATACGACCCCACCATGGACTCGCCGGGCGAGGGCCGGCCGCTCTACATCGGGTTCGCCGGGCAGACGGCGGCGATGGGCCGGAAGCTGGAGGCCGTGCGCACGGCGGTAACCATGCTCAAGGAAGGCAACCTGCCGGCCGAGCCCCTGTTCGAGGCGGACGCCGGGGCTATGGTACGGCTGGGAAAGTTGATGCAAAGGCTGGAAGAGACCGGACAGGACCCTTTCGCGGGCTTTCGAGCGGCCATGGCGCAGATGCCGCTCCAGAACCCCCGGCAACGGGCCGCCATGGAGACCAACATCCGGATGGTCGAAGCTTTCGTTGACCAGACCGAGGCCCTGTCCGCGGAGTGCGTGCTACAGGAGTCAGCATTGGTGAGCACCTTCGCTTTGAAACCCGTGGCCGGCGGCGGCATCGAACGGTTTCTGGCTGAGATACCAGGGGGCAACCCGGGCCTGATGAAACACCTGCCCGGCGGCGCTATCGTGGCCTTTGATATGCGCATGGGCGGAATGGAGGTTTTCATGGACTGGATGCTCGACCAGTGGCGGGCCAACCTGGGCGAGGAGGCCGAGGGCAACGAGCCGCTCCAGCGGATGGTCGACGCGATGGAGAGCTGGGCGAGCGTGCAGGCGGGCGGGTTCGCCGTTGCCCTCTACGGAGAGCGGGGCGCGCCCGTGACCGCCGCGGAGGTGTTCGCGGTGGACGACCCCGAGAAGGCTCAGGCCGCCATCGACAACGTCATGGGGAGCATGGATGCTCTGGCCGAGATGGGAGCCCAGCCGGGCTTCCGGTTCTCGACGGAGGAGATTCCGGACGTGCCCTCCCACGGCGGGCGGGACATCTCCGGCTGGCGGATGCACTACCAGTTCGAGGCGGCCGCCGGCCTGCCGCCCAACGTGGTCCAGATGCAGCGGGCATCCATTGAAACCATGTGGGGCGGCGAACCAACCACCTACACGGCCTCGGCCGACAACCGTCTGCTGCTGACGATGGGCGGCGAAGCTCTGGAGCGTCTGAAGACAATGATAGACGGTCCTTCCGAACCCCTTTCCGAATCGGGCGTCCTGGCCGAGGCACTCGCCGACATGCCCGACGGGGCCGTGGCGGAAGGATTCATCGTGCCGGGTCGGTTCGCGGACTGGTACGTGGGCGTGATGGACTCGATGATGCAGCCGATGGGCTTCCCTCTGCCCCTCGCCAACATGCGGTTCGCGCCGGGTCCGCCCGTCGGCTTCGCCGTTTACGTGGACGAGGCCCACGTGGTCCGCAACCGGGTGCGCCTGCCGTTCGGCTCTCTCACCGTTCTGGTGCAGGGCGTCATGACGGGCATGCAGCAGCCGCAGACTCGGCCGGCACCTTCCGAACAGGGACCGACCGAATAGACGGCCAAAGCGTCGCCGTGGGCGTCCCGCCGACCCGGGTCCGGGTCGGACGGCCCTACCCGCCCGCCGAAGCGGTCAACTATGACCCACAACCGGGGGCCGGCCCTGCTCGCCCCTACACCTCGCGCGAGCGCAGCGCGTCCACCAGCTCTTCCACCCGCTGGGCCAGATTCTCGTGGGCACGCATCAAGCGCCACGCGGCCACGAGGAAGATTATCCAGCCGACGACGACCCCGCCCATCATGACCAGCCAGACGAGCAGAAAAACAACCCCTCCCGCCATCTCTCCACGCATGAGTCCCTCCCGGGAAAGAGTAGTGCTTCATGTGATGCCGCGGACGCTGCCCGTGAAGCGCGGCCACCGCCCAGCACGGTGCGGAAATACGGACCCGCCCGTCAAGGCGCGTATATTTGCAAACAAGTTGCGTTTTCGGTAATATCCGGGGCTATGCGGTGAGCGTCCGGTTGACCGGACGCGCGGGGCACCATTGACTCGCCACACAGGAGACGTCCAGATGCGAATGCGGGCGCGGGTGCAAACGACTGTTCTGGCCGGAGCGCTGCTGTGTCTGCTGCTGGTGGCGGGCTGCGGCGGTGAAGAAACGGGCGGCACCGGCGCGCCCGAGCGGGCGGCCGAGGTGCGGGCCTTCGTCAGCATCCCGCCCCAGGCGCAGTTCGTCGAACGGGTGGGGGGCGACCACGTGCAGGTGGGCATCCTGGTGAAGCCCGGTCACAGCCCGCACACCTACGAACCGACGCCCCGCCAGATGACGGAACTGGCGGAAGCGGGCGTGTACTTCCTCATCGGCGTGCCCTTCGAGGACATCCTGAAGGAACGCATCCGCAGCGCCAACCCGGACATGGCGATGGTGGACACCGGGCGCGGCATCGAACTGCGGGAGATGGAGACGCACCACACCCATGGCAAAGCGGAGGAGCACGAACACGAGGAGCAAGAACACGAGGAGCACAAACACGGGGAGCACGATGATCACGAAGGCCGCAAGGACCCCCACGTCTGGCTGGACCCCGCCAACGTGGGCGTGATGGCGGGGCACATAGCGGAGGCGCTCGTCGAGCAGGACCCCGAGCACGAGGCCGACTACAGGGCCAACCTGGAGGAGTTCCGGGCAGAGCTGGACCGCCTCGACGCGCGAATACGGGAAAGTCTGGAGGGCCTCGAGCAGCGGGAGATACTGGTCTTCCACCCGGCGTTCGGCTACTTCACCGACGCCTACGGGCTCGAACAGGTGCCCATCGAAATCGAGGGGAAGGAGCCGGGCGCGAAGGCGCTGTCCGAGCTTATCTCCTTTGCGAAGCAACGGGGGATAAAGGTCGTGTTCGTGCAGAAACAGTTCAGCAGCAAAACCGCGCAGGTCGTGGCGCGGGAAATCGACGGGCAGGTGGTGCCTCTCGACCCGCTGGCCCGCGACTACGTGGGCACGATGGAGGACATCGCCGAGGCATTCGCGGAGGCGCTGCGATGAGTGACGAGACGCCGGCCGTCGCGTTGCGCGATGTGAGCTTCAGCTATGACGGGGCGCTCGTG
The DNA here is from genome assembly GCA_046483385.1 of Candidatus Brocadiia bacterium. GTDB lineage: Bacteria > Planctomycetota > Brocadiia > SM23-32 > SM23-32 > B1Sed10-231. The sequence continues at coordinate 21,178 of JAWODG010000152.1, forward strand.
CTGGAGCGTGTGTCACTGGAGGTGCCGGAGGGGGACTTCCTGGGCATCATCGGCCCCAACGGGGGCGGCAAAACGACGCTCCTGCGGCTTGTGCTGGGGCTGAACCGACCGAACTCCGGGGAGGTGCGCGTCTTCGGGCGGCCCCCTCAGCAGGTGCGCCGGCAGATGGGATACGTGCCCCAGAAACCGAACCTCGACCCCGACTTCCCCATCTCCGTGGAGGAGGTCGTGCTGATGGGACGGCTGGGACAGTCCCGCCTGGTGTGGCGTTACCGGGCGGAAGACCGCGAGGCGGCCCGGCAGGCGATGGAGGATGTCGAGATACAGCCCCTCCGCAAGCAGCTTTTCGGCAAACTTTCGGGGGGCCAGCAGCGCCGCGCCCTCATCGCCCGCGCCCTGGCCACCCGTCCGCGACTGCTGCTGCTGGACGAGCCCACCGTCGGGGTGGATCACCGCGTCGAGCACGAGATCTACTCCCTGCTGGACCGGCTGAACGAACAGATGACCATCGTGCTGGTCTCCCACGACGTCGGCTGCGTCACCGAGCACGTCAACCGCCTGGCCTGCGTGCACCAGCGCGTGTTCTGCCACGAAGCGGACGAGATTACCGGCGAGGTCATCGAGGCCATATATCGCGGCCCGGCGGAGATGACCCGCCACCACCCCGAGGAGCAGGAAGGGGGCGACTGAGTGGCTGGATTCCTCCACGCGTTGCAGACCCAGACCTTCATGCAGAACGCGGTCATCGTGGGCCTGCTGGCCAGCGCCGCCTGCGCCATGGTGGGCACCTACGTGGTGGTCAAGCGCATCACCTTCATCAGCGGGGGCATAGCGCACGCGGTCCTGGGCGGCATGGGTGTGGCCTATTTCCTCAATCGGGACCCGCTGGCCGGGGCGCTGGTGGCCTCCATCGTGGCCGCCCTCATCATCGGAATAGTCAGCCTGCGCGCCCGTCAGCGGGAGGACACCATCATCGGCGCCCTCTGGGCGGTGGGCATGGCCGTCGGCATCGTGTTCATGCACAAGACCGAGGGATACCAGGTGGACCTGATGAACTACCTGTTCGGCAACATCCTGTTGGTCACGCGCGGCGATGTCTTTCTGACCCTGGCCCTGGACGTCGGCATTCTGGGGGCGGTGCTGCTGTTCTACAAAAGGTTCCTGGGCATCTGCTTCGACGAGGAGTTCACCCGCATTCAGGGGGTGCAGGTGGACGTATTCTACCTGCTGCTCCTCTGCCTCATTGCGCTGACGGTCGTCATCCTGGTGCAGGTGGTGGGCATAATACTGGTGATAGCGCTGCTGACACTGCCCGCCGCGACCGCAGGACATTACGGCCGCAGCCTCAAGCAGATGATGGTCATCGCGCTGGTGGTGGGGGCGGCGTGCACCACCGGCGGGCTGGCCCTCTCCTATCCCTACGACCTGCCGTCGGGGGCCACCATTGTGCTGATTGCCGGGGGCGTTTACTTGGCCTCGACGGTGCTGAACGGGGTTCTGCGCCGGGGGGCGAGCGCCGCCGGGAAGGCGCGTGAGCGGGAATGAGGCGGTTCACGGTAAGTTGAAACAGCCGTCTCAGCCGCCTTAGACTACCCGCAAGTTCCGGCAGGTTCCCCCGGGGAGAAACCGATGGCGCTCCGCCTCATCGAGATGGTCTGTCCCGAGGAGAAGCGGGAAGAGGTCGAACAACTGGTCCGCGAGCACGAGCCCCAGGGGCTCTGGCACGACCGGTTGATGGACGACCAGGTCATCGTGAAAATCCTCATGCCGGCCACACGCGCCGAGGCCCTGCTGGACCACCTGGAGAGCAACTACGGCGGCATGGAGGGCTTCCGCATCCTGCTGCTGCCCGTGCAGGCCGCCCTCCCCCGCCCCGAGGAACCGGAGGAGCCGGCCGGCGAGGCGCCGTTCCAGGAATCGCCCAAGCCCCTGCCCACCCGAATCAGCCGCCAGGAGCTGTACGCCGAAGTCTCCGCCTCCGCCGAATCCAGCCGGGTCTTCTACGTCATGATCGCCCTCTCCAGCGTGGTCGCGGCCATCGGTTTGTGGCGGGACAACGTGGCCGTCATCATTGGCGCCATGGTCATCGCCCCGCTGCTCGGCCCCAACATGGCCATGGCCTTCGCCACCACTCTGGGGGACGGCAAGCTGGGCCGCCGGGCCTTCAGGACCAGCGTCACGGGCATCGGGCTGGCACTCGCCCTGTCCGTGCTCATCGGCCTGATACTGAGTGTGAGCCCCGGCATCGCAGGGGTCGCGGCGCCGGAGATGGCGGACTCGGAACTGCTCATCCGCGCCCGGGTGTCGCTGGCGGACGTGGTGCTGGCCCTCTGCGCGGGCAGCGCGGGGGCGCTGGCGTTCACCACGGGCATACCCACGGCCCTGGTCGGCGTCATGGTGGCCGTGGCGCTGCTGCCGCCGCTGGTAGCCCTCGGCCTGCTTACGGGCGCGGGGGAATGGGAGCTGGCGACGGGCGCTCTCCTGCTGTTCGTGACCAACGTCATCTGCGTGAACCTGGCCGGCGTGGCCACCTTCCTGGGCCACGGCATCCGGCCGCGGACCTGGTGGGAGACCGATAGGGCACGCAAGGCGTCCCGCGGCGCGCTGCTGGTCTGGATACTTCTGCTCGCGGCACTCGTGGCCGCCATTCTGCTGGCGCAGGGGCACGTGGCCGAACCGTCCGGGGTGCCCTGACGGATCCACCCCGCTAATCGGAGGGATTCATGCCGATCGTCGTGCTCATCGTGGTCGGGCTCCTGGCGCTCTGGGGAATCGTCACCTACAACCGTCTGGTCCGGTGGCGCAACCGCACGCGCGAGGCGTGGAGCGGCATCGACGTGCAGCTCAAGCGGCGCTACGACCTCATCCCACCCCTGGCGGAAGCGGTGCAGGAATACAGCGAACACGAGCGCGAGTTGATGCCGGAGATCGCGCGCCGCCGGGCGCAGGCCGTCGGCGCCGTGGGTCCGATTGAGCAGGCCGACGCCGAGAACGCCCTCTCCAGCGGCCTTCGGGCCGTCTTCGCCGTGGCGGAGGCATACCCCGACCTGAAGGCCAGCGAGAACTTCCTGGACCTGCAGCGCAACCTCACCGAGGTGGAGGACCAGATCCAGCTCGCCCGACGCTACTACAACGGGAGCGTCCGGCACTACAATAACCTTGTCCTGTCCTTCCCTTCGCTGCTGGTGGCACGGCTCGGCGGCTTCCGGCCGGCCGAGTTCTTCGAGATAGAGCTGGCCACCGAGCGAAGAGCACCGGAGGTGGAAATGACCCCTGACCGGAGCAACGAGGAATGAGACTTTCAGCTCTGTTCGCCTTGCTGCTGTGCCTGGTGCCGGCGTCACCGGTTCGGGCCCGGACCGGCGAGGGCATCCTCGACTACCACAGTGACATCACCGTGCACGAGGACGCCTCGATGACCGTCCGGGAGACCATCCGCGTGCAGGCCGCCGGCGACAGGATAAAGCGTGGCATCTACCGGGACTTCCCCACCCGCTATCAAGACCGGACCGGCCGACGGCACGTGGTGGACTTCGACCTGCTGGGCGTGGAGCGCGACGGTCGGCCGGAGCCTCACCACACCGAGTCCCGCCCCAACGGTGTGCGCGTCTATATCGGGCAGAAGAACGTCTACCTCCGGCCGGGCGAATACACCTACACCCTGACATATCGAACCGACTGGCAGTTGGGGTTCTTCGATGACCACGACGAGCTTTACTGGAACGTTACCGGGACGGGGTGGGACTTTCCCATCCGGGAAGCCTCGGCGACGGTGCACCTGCCGGACGTGCCGCGCGAGGAGATAGGCCCGCTGAAGGCCTGGACCGGGCCCAAGGGCGCCGAGGGCGGGGCCTATGAAGCCGAGACCGGCGAAGCGGGCGCCGTCCACTTCCGCACCACGACGCCGCTTGGGCGGGAAGAGGGACTCACCATCGCCGTCGCGTGGCCGAAGGGCTACGTGAATGAGCCCACCGAAGCCGAGAAATGGAAACACGACGTGCTGTCCAACCTCGGCCCGCTGGTCGGCCTGGTCGGGACCTTCCTCGTCGTCATCTACTACCTCATCGTGTGGTTCAACGTCGGCATCGACCCGGAGGCGGGCGTCATCGTGCCCCTCTACGAGCCGCCGCAGGACTGCTCACCCGCCGTGGCCCGGTTCGTCCGGGAGATGGGCTACGACAACCGGACCTTCGCGGCTGCCGTCATCAGCATGGCGGTCAAGGGATATCTGAGCATCGAAGAGGACGAGGACGGGACCTATACGCTCCGCCGCGGCGAGGCCCCGGCCGGCGTCCTCAGCAAAGAAGAGAAGAAGATAGCCGGCAAGCTGCTCGGACGCCGCGAGGAAGTCGTCATCGAGCAGGACAACCACTCGCGCATCAGCAAAGCGATCAACGCCGCGAAGACGTCCCTGGGCCTGACCTGCGAGAAGAAGTACTTCCTGACCAACAAGCGCTATTTCATCCCCGGCGCGGTGATCTCCGTGGCGACCGTCCTGCTGATGGGCCTGTTCTACTCCCCGCTGGCAACCGCGTTCCTCGGGGCGTGGCTGAGCATCTGGAGCATCGGCGTCTTCGCACTGCTCTCGGCTGCGGTGGCGGCGTGGCGTTCGGCCGTCCGGGGGCCACAACATATTACTTCCGGGGGCGGCGCCCTGTTCCTGACGCTGTTCTCCATCCCGTTCGTCGCCGGGGAGATATTCGGCATCTTCGCACTCAGCATGATGACCTCCGTTCTCGTGCCGGTGGTCATACTTCTCCTGGCCGGGATCAACCTTCTGTTCTACCACCTCATCAAGGCGCCGACTCTGATCGGACGACAACTGCTCGACAAAATCGAGGGCTTCCGCATGTTCCTGGCGGCCACCGAAGGGGACAGCATGGCGGTGATGCACGGCCCGGAGCGGACGGTCGAGCTCTACGAGCGCTACCTGCCCTACGCGCTGGCGCTGGACGTGGAGCAGGAGTGGTCCGAGCAGTTCTCGGAGGTGCTGCGGAGGGCGTCGCAGTCGCCCAACGGCTACAGCCCGGTCTGGTATTCCGGTTCCTCGTGGAGTTCGGCCCGGGCGGGCGCGTTCGCGGGGGGACTGGCCGGCTCGTTCGGCAGCGCCATCGCGTCGTCGTCCACCGCCCCCGGCAGCAGCTCCGGCTTCAGCGGGGGCGGCTCCTCCGGCGGAGGCGGCGGCGGAGGAGGAGGGGGAGGCTGGTGAGCGGTTGAGGCTTCGACAGCGGTTGATGGTGTTGCGCCGCAAGTCTATAATCCCCCCTCGTTCGCGCCACTTGCTCCGCCTTCACACGCCGTCCGCTCCGGGGGAACGATGCACGAAGAAACGCTTGAAGACTGCTACTGCCGCTGGGACGAACAGACGCTCGTCGTCGGAAACGACCTTATTGAAAGGGCTTATGACCTGTCCGAGGGTCTCATACGGCCAACAGCTCTGACGGACAAGGTGCGGGGCCGGGAATGGCTGCCGCCCGACTGTGACCGCGTCCTCTTCCGCCTGCCCGGCATGGAGGAAGAGCCCTTTGACGACCTTTCAGTCCGGGTGGACACGGACGACAACGGCGGGCTCTCGGCGGAGTTCCTGCGGGTCGCGCTCACGCTGACCTATCCCTCCTGCACCGTGACGACCACCCTGTCGATTCACCCTGGCGTGCCGGCCGCCTCGACCGCCCATCACCTGCGGGGGCGGCCCACCGAGCAGGAGACCGACGAACCCCCCGTCTGGGAGTTCCAGGGTAATCGCTCCATCGCCGGCGAGATGAAGAAGGCGCAGTGGCCGCGGCCCGACACGGTCGAGTCCCTGCCACTGCCGGGCAGCCACCTGCGCGCCCGCGCAGTGCAGCTTTTCGACGTCACGGACGTCTATAACTGGCTGGTGCGGGAGGAGGACGTCCTGCTCTACGGCCCCGGCTTCGAAAAGCTGCGGGGCAACCTGCTGTTCGTGGAGGACACCGTCGAGCCGGCGGGGCTCTTCCTCGTCAAGAACGCGCCGAACCCGGTCGGCCAGCTCAACTACCACGGCTACGACTTCCACACGGCCGGCCGGGACGTGCTGGAGGTGCGCGGCACGGGCCTGCGGCCGAATGAACTCGACCCGGACCGCGCCCTCCCCTGCTACGGCTGCACCGTGGGCATCTACGACCCCACCGCCGAACTCGGCGCCGAGCGCGCCCTGCGACGCTGGCACGACGCCGTGGACCACCGCGTGCCGGAGCGCGACACCTACATCCTGGCCAACACGTGGGGCAACCGCTCGCGCGACACGAAGGTCTGCGCCGAGTTCATGAAGGCCGAGATGGACCGCGCGGCCGAGCTGGGCGTCGACGTCTGCCAGATAGACTACGGCTGGCAGCGGGGTTCGACCACCGATCCAGCCGACGGCGTGGTGGACAAAAGCGACCGCTACCGGGACAAAAGGAGCGACTTCTGGCAGATCCGCAGCGACCGCTTCCCGGAGGAGTTCGAAGACGTTGCCGCGTACGGAAGGGAGTGCGGCGTCAAGCTGGGCGTCTGGTTCGCGCCGGACGACTGGAACCACTTCGCCGACTGGGAGCGCGACCGCCACCGACTGGTGGAGCTGCACGAACAGTGCGGGGTCAGCCACTTCAAGCTGGACATCTTCGACATCGAGAGCAAGCTGGGAGAGGACCGGCTCGTGCGCATGCTCGAAGGGATCATGTCCGGCACCGACGGCCGCGCCGCCCTGCAGATGGACCTGACCATGTGCCGACGGCTCGGGTTCTTCTACCACCCCGAGATCGGCGAGATATTCCTCGAGAACCGCTACACCGACTGGGGCAACTACTACCCCCACTACACGCTGCGCAACCTGTGGCAGCTCTCGCGCTTCGTGCCGTCGCGCCGCCTGCAGATGGAGTTTCTGGACCTGGACCGCAACCCCGACAACTACCCGGACGACCCGCTGGCCCCCCACCGCTACCCCCCCGATTACGCGTTCGCGACGACCATGGTAGGACAGCCGCTGGCTTGGATGGAGCTGAGCGAGCTGGACGAGGAGGAAGTGGCGGCGCTCAAGCCCATCATCGCCGCATACAGCAGCGAGCGCGAACGGCTGTTCGATTGCGAGATATGGCCCATCGGCGAGGAGCCGTCCGGCACCTCGTGGACCGGCTTCCAGGCCCTGCACCCGGACGGCGGCGGCTACCTGCTGCTCTTCCGGGAGATGAACGACAGGCCGGAGGCGGCCTTCACCCTGCACGACCTGCGTGACTGTTCGCTGGAACTGGAGGTCTGCCACGGGCCGGGCTTCGGGTCCGACGGACGGGTGGACGACGACGGCAGGCTCACCGTGCGGCTGGCCGAACCGCGCTCCTACGCCTTCGTCCGTTACGGGGCGCCGTGAGCTTGGCGTCGGACAGAAAGGAATCGCCGGGACCCGAATATGGAGTGCGGCAGCCATGCTGCCGCTTTGTGTCTAGCGAAGCCATGCTTCGCCTTCAAGGAACTCTATGAGCAGGCACGGTCTGGACGGCTTTCGCCTTCTACCTGCGCCGCATTTGCTTTGGTCGCTGGCCGAGACAATGCGCTACGGCGTCTCCCCGGCCTGTCCGGTCATGCCGAGGGCGCGGCGGGCGACTTCGCTGTCGGGGTAGCGCTGCAGCAGGCGACGCGCCGTTTGCTGAGCCTCGCGTATGCGGCCCAGCTCCCACAGCGCCACCACGTAGTGTTCGAGAATGGTCTGGTTGGCGCCGGCGGCGCGCAGCGTCTTCTCCAGCCGCTCCAGTGCCTCCCCGGGGCGGTCCTCCCGCAGGTAAAGCAGCGCGGAGCGCTCGGTCAACCGCGCGATGCGCGGCCACAGGTCCGCAGCCTCGCCCAGCATCCGGGCCGCGTCCAGCGGTCGATCGTGCTCCTCCAGCACCCGGGCATTGCTCAGGTACTCGTTCGGGCGTAGCGGACACGATATCTCCGGCTTGCCGATGGGCGGGCGGGGCCAGAAGAGAGCGGCGAGCACGGCCGCCGCCACCGCCGCTATCCCCAGCGCACGCCAGCGCTTACCCCTGGCCAGATGCACCACCGACGCCACCGCGCCGCCTCCGAAGACCGCCAGCCACCCGAGGAACGGCAGCTTGTAGCGCCCCACCACGAATACCACGATGATGGACGCCGCGAAGGCCGCCGCGAAGGCATACATGGGAAGGAGCCGACGCCAGTCGCGTGCGGTCAATCCCACCCCGAGGAACCCCAGCACGTAGAGAACCAACGGCCCCACGGTGAAGAAACGCACGCTGGCCACCTGCCGCCGGGCGAAGTGGTAGTTGCCGTTGTCCGGCACGTCCCACGCGTTGAAGAACAGCGCCGTCTTCCGCAGCATCGTCGGGACGATGGAGAGCGGCCGCTCGGCCAGCTCCGACTTCAGGCGGTCCATCCAGAACGGACCGTCACGGTACGAGTGTCGTATCTCGTCGAACCCCGGCGGATAGCTGAAGATGCCGGGTGCGCCGGGCACGTTGCCGATGTACAGCAGCACCGGGCCGTTGGTGGTCAGCGTCCATCGGTCGTGCATCAGGCCGTTGCGGACGACGAACGGACTCACCACGATGACCGCCCCCAACACCACAAGCCCCGCCGCGGCCGCGGCCCGCCGGCGTATCCTCCGGAACAGCGTCAGTCCGACCACGACGGCCAGCGCGCCGGCCAACAGCAGGTTGCTGGTGCGCCCCACGGCGGCCACCCCGAAAAGCAGCCCCGGCAGCAGCCATCGCCACAGCGGCACCCTGTTCCCGTCCCGCGCCCGCAGCCACCACTCCACCAGCAGCCACAGCCCGCCCAAACACAACGCGGTCAGCAGCGAGTCCACCAGCAGCAGCGACTCGTAGTATAGCTGTGGCCCGTTAAGCGCCATCAGCAGTCCGGCCGCCAGACCGGCCCAGTGGCCGAAAAGCCTGCGCCCCAGACCGGCCGCGCAGACGGCAGCGGCCACGCCGAAAAACCCGTTCAGCACCACTCCGGCCAGCACGTTCCCCGGCCCGCCCAGCAGATAGACGCCCGCCAGCAGGTAGGGGTAGAGCGGCGTGTAGTAGAAAACGCCTCGTTCCCGGCTAAGCACGTCCCCGCCCGCGATCTCCTGCGCCCACTCATTGTAGGTGTGCATGTCGAGCCCGGGCAGCGTCTCGGTATGCAGCGGCAGATCGTGCATGATGCCGGCGAAGCAGATCACCCGCACCGCCGCCGCGACGAGTGCCACAACCAGCAGCAGGCGCCACAGGGAAGGCTCCCGCTCGGTGCCCGCTTCCGGAGTGCCCTCGGCCTCAGACATAGATGATCACCCCGACCACGATCGCCCAGAGCAGCACGTCCAGCAGCAGGGGCATGTCGGAGATGAGCACGTCCTCCGGCTGCCCGCCCGAGCCCCGCTGGTGAACCAGGTAGAGGTAGCGGAAGATGCCGTAGAGCACGAACGGGACGGTGAACACGAGGCTGCGGCCCCCCACCCGCGCCACCGTCGCGTCGGCCATGGTGTAGAGCGTGTAGGCCACCACGGTCGAGGCTGTGACGATGGAGATCATCTGGTCCAGCAGATGCGTGCTGTATTCGCCCAGCACGGGCCGGTGCCCCTCGGCGCCCTCCACCAGCAGCGCCAGCTCGTGGCGCCGCTTGCAGAGGGCCAGAAAGAGTGCCAGAAGCGTGGTGCAGATGATGAGCCACGAGGAGAACTCCACACCGATGACCACCGCCCCTGCCACCGCGCGCAGCACGAAGGAGGCGGCGATGGCGAAGATATCGAGGATGACCACGTGCTTCAGCACAACCGAATAGCCAGCCTGCAGGGCCACATAGGTGAAGGCCACCCAGAAGAACGGGCGTCCGAGCCACCACGACAGGGCCAGAGACGCCACACCCACGACCGCCGCCGCGACGCCCGCGGCCCGCACGGACAACTCACCCGCCGCGACCGGTCGGGACGATTTGGCCGGATGGCGGCGGTCCTGCTCGACGTCCAGAATGTCGTTGAGGATGTAGCTCGCCCCGGACAGCCCGCAGAAGGCAACGAACGCCCCCGCGACGCGCGCCAGCAGGTCCGGCTCCAGGACGTTGCCGGAGAACAGGATGGCGGCGAAGACGAACAGGTTCTTCGTCCACTGCCGGGGCCGCAGGCTTCTGAGGAGCGCAGTGAGGGTCGTCATGCCGGTCCCACCGGGGAATTGGGTCCCCCGAATCCTATCCCCTGAGGCCCGGCATATCAAGCAGGAGAGCCCGCGCCCGCGGCAACAAGGCATGGCGAACACCTGCAACGGGGAGCAACTGTAAGAGCACGAGCCTCCTTCGTCCCGCATGCGCGTGACTACGGAGCCCAAGGAGCGAGCACGAAAACGGCAAAGCCAGCCCGCCGGATGGCGGGCGACAGGGGTTAGCCCCGGACGCAAGTCCGGGGGAAGCCGGCGTAGAAAGAAGAAACAGTCCGCCGCATGGCGGACGGCACAATCGGCGCACACCAAACGGCGAGCAAGGACACGAGGGGCCGAGGCCGCGCCCTACTCTTCGCTCTTCTTCTGCGGGGCCGGTTTGGTGAACTCGCACTCGGGGTAGCGGGTGCAGCCGTAGTAGGCTTCGCCGTCCTCGGAGACCTTCTTGATGAGCTTGCCGTCGCAGTCCTCCTCCGGGCAATCCTTCGGCTTGCCGGGGAGCTGCCACGTATTGCGGCAGCGGGGGAAACCGCTGCAGGACAGGAACCGCCCGTAGCGCCCCCAGCGCAACATCATCGGGCGGTCGCACTTCTCGCACCGCTCGACGGTCGGCTGGGCATCGGGCAAGTCGCCCTTCGGCAGGGATGCCGTACCTTCGCATTCGGGATATTTCGTGCAGCCGAGGAACAATCCGCGCCGGCTGCGCTTCAGGGCCATCGGCGCGCCGCATTCCCCGCACGGCGGCAGAACGTCGTCGGGGATTTCGGTCTTCTCGAGGGCCTCCTGCACCGTCAGAAGCGGCAGGCGATTGCGACAGCGGGAGCAGACCAGCCGGTCGTTCTCCTCGTCGAGCTGCATGTTGCGGTCGCAGCGGGGACAGGCGAACCGGGTCGGCGTGCGCGGGGCCAGGTCAACCGGCTGCCCCTCGTCGTCGATGCCCTTGATGTTGCGACAGTCGGGGTAGGCCGAGCAGGCCAGGTACTCCCGCCCCCGGCGCCCTTTGCGTTTGACGAGCGGCGCGCCGCACTTGTCGCACTTGAACTCGGTCTCCTCGACCTCCTCCGGCTCCACGCTCTCGGTGTAGTCGCACTCCGGGAACTCGGGGCAGCCGAGGAACTTGCCGCCGTTCCTCTTGCTGAACCGCACCACCAGCTTCTCGCCGTGCTCCGGGCAGGTCCTGTCGCTGACCTTCTCCGACTCCGGGAGTTCCATCTCCTCTTCGGCGCGCTCGAGGTCCTTGCTGAACTGTTCGTAGAACTCCTCCAGCACGCTCCGCCACGGTCGCTTGCCCTCCTCCACCTCGTCGAGTTCTTCCTCCATGTGGCTGGTGAAGTCGGGGTCCATCTCGCGGGGGAAGTATTCGACCAGCAGGTCCGTGACGACCTTGCCCAGCTCGCTCGGCACCAACGCCCGGCCGTCGCGGTTCACGTAGTGACGGCGCAACAGCGTAGCGATGGTGGGAGCATAGGTGCTGGGTCGGCCGATGCCCCGCCGCTCCAGCTCCCGCACCAGAGACGCCTCGGTAAACCGGGAGGGCGGCTGGGTGAAGTGCTGCGACGGGGTCAGTTCGCGCAGGTCAAGGTCCTCACCGGCCTCCAGTTCAGGAAGCATCTGGTCGTCGTCTTCTTTGTTCGGCCGCAGCACCCGCAGGTTGCCGTCGAAGACCATCTGCCGGCCCTTCGCCCGGAACAGACCGGGCCCGGCCGTGATCTCCGCCGTCCTGACCTTGTAGCGGGCCGGCTCCATCTGGCTGGCCACGAAGCGGCGCCATATCAGGTCGTAGAGCTTGAACTGGTCGCGGCTGAGGTATTGCTTAATGTCCTCGGGCCGGCGCGAGACATCCGTGGGCCGGATGGCTTCGTGGGCCGCCTGGGCACCCTTGGGGCTTTTGAAGCGGTTCGGCTTCTTCGGCAGGTAGGCGTCCCCGTAGCCCGCCTTTATGTGCTCCCGGCAGGCGGCCAGGGCCTGCTTGGCCACGCGGGTCGAGTCGGTTCGCATGTAGGTTATGAGTCCGGTGGCCTCCTCGCCTATCTCGATGCCCTCGTAGAGGCCCTGCGCGACACGCATCGTGCGGTCCGCGCTGAAGCCGAGGCGCGAGTTGGCCGAGCGCTGCATGGTGCTGGTGATGAAGGGCGGATAGACGCGGGAATTGGTCATCGTCTCGCTGACGTCGGTCACGAGATAGTCCTGCTCCCCCAGCATCTCGACCACTTCCTCGGCGCGCTCCCTGGAGGGGATGCTGAGGTCCTCGTCGTTCAGCTTGACCAACTCGGCCTCGAAGGTGGTCTTGCCGTCGGCCCGTGCCAGCAGCGCGGCGATCTCCCAGTATTCTTCCGGCTCGAACGCCTCGCGTTCGCGCTCTCTCTCCACGATCAGGCGCAGGGCCACGCTCTGGACCCTGCCGGCGCTCAGGCCCCTGACCAGCACTCCGCTGATGAGCGGGCTCAGCGCGTAGCCGACGATGCGGTCCAGTATGCGGCGGGCCTGCTGGGCGTCCACGAGGTTCAGGTCGATGTCGCGGGGATGCCGGAACGCCTCGCGGATGGCGTCGCGGGTGATCTCGTTGAAGGTGACGCGCTTGACCTGCTCCTCGGGCACCTCGAGGACGTGCTTCAGGTGCCACGCGATGGCCTCCCCTTCGCGGTCGGGATCGGGCGCCAGGAAGACCTCGTCAACGTTCTTCGCGGCCTTGCGGAGCTGCCCCACAACCTTCCGGCTGCCGGGCATAATCTGGTAGGTCGGCTCGAAGCCGTTCTCGACGTCCACCGCGTAACGGTCCTTCGGGTTCTTGGGCAGGTCGCGGATGTGCCCGCTGGAGGCCTTTACCTCGTAGCCCTTTCCCAGGTACCGGGCGATGGTGTTGGCCTTCGCGTTCGATTCAACTATAACTATTTTATCTGCCATGATGGGGTCGGTTATACTCTGTTTTTCGGGTGGGGAAACGCCCGATTGTAGAGGCAGCCCCTCCGCCCTGTCAACTCAGCCATTTTGACCGGCCTGCCTCCCGACGCGTACAATGGCATCCTACCAGAGAATTCCCGGAGGCAAAACCCATGGCGTCCGATTCACGGTTGTTTGTGGCCCTTACCGTTGACGTGGATCCGGACGCCAACCGCGCCGTCGAGGGACGGCCCGACGCCGTAAGCCCCGAGGGAGAGGCCACTTTCAACGCCACGCTGGAAGGCCTACGCGACCTGCGAGGTGTTCTTCAGGACCGCGTGCTGCCCGCCACCTTTTTCTGGGAGGGCCGCACGCTGCACGAGCTGGCGGTCCGGGATGCTCGGCTGATCGACAGTTTGCGGCGAAACCGGGCGTTGGAACACGGATGCCACGGTTACCAGCACGAGGACTTCGCGGGAAGGGAAAGCGGTCGGGCGCTCTCCCTGGAGCAAATACGAGGGGCTTTGCAGAAGGCGGAAGCCGCCGTCCAGGAGCATCTTGGCGACCGTCCCACGGCTTTCCGAGCCCCCTACTGTCGCCTGACCGACGAGCTTGTACAGGTGCTCGACGAACGCAATTACACGTACGACGCCAGCCTGACGCGTCGAGCCGGGGCGGACTGGTCGCTTCGGCCCCGGCGCCTGCGGGACGGCCCCGTGTGGGAGCTTGCGCTCTGCCAGGCCTCAGACCGGGACGGCCGGGCCATCTCCGGCTACCTCTGGCAGCTTCTGGAAGGCAATCGGCCCGTGGACGACTACGTGCGGATGGTGGGGGAGCTGGTCGGCCCTTGCGGGGGCGGTCTGCTTCAGATAGCGCTCCACCCCTGGCACCTGCGGGTGAAGGCCGACGGCTGCCCAGCGGACGAAGCCAACGCGGATATGGTGGCCGGATTACTCGATGAGATAGGGGCTATCGATGGGGTTTGCTTGACCACGAACGCCGGCTACCTGGCCCGTTTCGAGCGCAGCAAGGTTTGACACTTCCCGGGTGTCTGCCTATAATGAGGAAGCGCGTCAGAGTCCGTTGTGGAGTGCATCTGGGGCATGAGAATGGAACCGGCCGACCTGGCCCGGAAGTTGTCCGCCGTGCAGAACCAACTGCGACAGGAGTTATTCGAAGAACTCCAGGAGCACGGCGAGGATATCGAAAGCATCTTCGATCCCTACTCCTATTCGCCGCTCACCCATGACCTGCGTGACAAGTATCTCAGCCGCTTGCACCTGATACAGGCCATCCTGCAGCAGCTTGCCCATTACAGCCAGGGCAAGCGCAAGAACGCGACCCGCGTGGTGAGCGTCACAGCGCCCGACCGGTCGGAGCTGGTGCGGCAGGTGAACCACAAGCTGACCCGATTGAACGGCGCCAAGGTCCGCGACGTCAAGTTCATGCAGGGCGAGGACGGTGGCTGGTCCGCGCTCATCACCTACGACCTGAATCCCTTCAAGGGCGAGACCGACGAGCCGGCCGCCATCACTTGACCGCGTGGCGCCCGGCTTCCCCTTTCCGACCGGTCTTCCTTGCCGACCCACGGTTCATGTGGTAGTTTCCCCTGTCCGCCGCTACATTTCCCGGGGAACCCGGCATGGAACAGGAGCCTGCGTCAGGACCGCCGGAGTTGCCGTGCCTGGCCTCCGAACAGCAACTACGCGGGGCGGTGCGTCGGCTGGCGGCCGAGATCGCGGCCGATCACGGCGAGAGCAAGCCGCTGGTCATCCTGGGCGTGCTCAAAGGCGTCGTCATCTTCCTGGCCGACCTGGTGCGACAACTTCCTATGCCGTTGGAGATCGAGTTCGTGAAGGCCCGCAGCTATCGTGGCACGCGGCAGCAAGCGGTGGAGGTCCTTGACGACCTCGACGACCTGGGACTGGCCGGCAAGGACGTGCTGCTGCTCGACTGCGTGCTGGACACGGGACGGACTCTGGCGAGACTGCGGAACGAAGTCGAACGGCGGGAGCCCGCCGACGTGAAGACGTGTGTGCTGCTGAGCAAGCAATGCGCGCGGCTGGCGCCCGTGGACCCGGAGTACGTCGGGCTCGAAATACCCGACGTGTTCGTGGTCGGCTACGGGCTGGACCACGATAACCGCTGGCGCCACCTGCCTTACGTGGCGGAGTTGAAGAGCGAAGAGCATAGCGGAGAGGACAAGAAGGCATGACCAGGAAACCGGCTGTCGGCATCGACCTGGGCGGGACCAAGATCCACGCGGGCGTGGTGGCGCCCGGAGGCGAGACACTCGGCGAGGTCCGCGTGCCCACCGAGCCCGACAAGGAAACGGACGTCGTGGTGGGGAACATGGTGGCCGCCGCGCGGCAAGCTATGGAAAAAGCCGGCCTGGGCCAAGAGGACATTGACGGCGTCGGGCTGGGGTCACCCGCCCCGCTGGACATAAAGGCCGGCATCCTCATCAGCCCGAACAACCTGCCCTCCCTGCACGGATGCCCCATCGTAGAACGGCTTACGGAGGAACTGGGCATTCCCGTCACGCTGGACAACGACGCCAACTGCCTGGGACTGGCCGAGGCCCGCTTCGGGGCCGGCAGGGGCGCCGAGGTCTGCTGCGGTCTCACGCTGGGAACCGGCATGGGCGCCTTCATGGTCATCCGCGGAGAGGTATACGGCGGTCCACACGGGGCCGGCGTCGAGATCTGGTGCTCCCCCCACCAGGGGGACTTCGTCGAGGAGAAGGTCTCCGGCCGGGGTATCGCACGCACCTACTTCAAGCTGACGGAGAGGGAAGCCTCCGCCCGCGAACTGGCCGACATGGCCCGGGAGGGGGACGCACAGGCCATCGAGACGTGGCAGGAGTTCGCCCGAAACACGGCGGTCTCGGTCGCCTGGCTGAGCAACACCGGGGACCCGGACGTCTTCGTGCTCGGCGGCTCCATCGCCAAGGCGTGGGACCTGTTCGGGGAAACGCTGGTGCGGGAGGCCCGCAAGTATATCAACGAAGTGACCCGCAACGCGCTTCGCATCGTGCCCGCAGAGCTGGGCGACGCCGCCGGCATGCTCGGCGCGGCCGCGCTCGTGCTCCAACCCGACCCCGCTGACTTTCTGCCCAACGAGTGATGAACGGCGATCCCGAACGCATCCTGGTGACGGCCGACCTTCACTTCGGCCTTTACACGGCCGGCGACGAGTGCAACCTGAAGCTGGCCGAGTTCGTGCGCCACTCCGACGCCGACGTTTTCGCCCTGTGCGGCGACGTGGCGGACGCCGACACCGACTGCTTCAAGGCCTGCCTCGACCTGTTCGCCAGCTTCCGGGGACTGAAGCTGCTGGTCCCCGGCAACCACGACCTGTGGACCGCGGGCAGCGACAGCGCCGAGAAATACCGCAAAGTGCTGCCGGCCCTGGCGGCCGACTGCGGGTTCAGCATGCTGGACACCGGGCCGGAGGTGGCGGGCCGGTTCGGCTTCATCGGCAACATCGGGTGGTACGACTACAGCTTCCGCAACAAGCAGCTCAACGTGCCCCTGCACCAGTACGAGGACAAGGAGCTGCCCGGCGTCTGCGTGTGGAACGACAGCCGATTCATCGACTGGGACATGACCGACCGGGAGTTCACCGATAAGTGCGTGCGCAAGCTGCTGAGCGCCTACCGCGCGGTGGAGGAACGCGTCCACACCGTTATCGCGCTGCTGCACCACGTGCCGTTCGAGGAACTGCTCTACGACCACTCCAACGCGGCCTTCGAGTTCTGCCGCGCCTACATGGGCTCGGAGCGGTTCGGCCGCCTGCTGCTGGACTGCCCCAAGGTGCGCTACGTTTTCTGCGGACACCGCCACGGCCCCGACGAGACCCAGATCAACGGCACGCGCGCCTTCACCATCGGAAGCGAGTACCAGATGAAAAGGCTCATCGATCTCGACCTGACCACCGGCGAGCACACGGTGCACCTGTTCAGGCCCGACGACGAAACCCCCGAAGGGAATGGTTGAGCGCGGAGGCGACCGTGAACGACAGAGACCGTTTCGTCGGCTGCCTGCTGGGCAAGGAGGTGGACCGCCCCCCGTACTGGCTGCGCTGGAGCCCCTGGGCAACCACACGCCGGCGGTGGGAGCGCGAGGGCAAACCGCCCGGCATCCAGTACCGCGACCCCTTCAACCCGGACGCCGTCCCGCAGGAAGTGCCCGTCGAGCTCGGTCCCTACCCACCTTTCCAGCGGGAAGTGATCGAGGAAGACCAGGACTACGTCACCTTCATCGACCGCTGGGGCATCAAGCGGCGGGACTACAAGGGCGGCACGTCCATGTCCCAGTTCCTCGAGTTCCCGATCAAGAACCGGGACGACTGGGAGCGCTACAGGGAGGAGCGGCTCGACCCGGAAGACCCGGGCCGCCTGGCCGGCGACTGGCGCGAGCGATGCGCCGAATGGATGGAGAAAGGATGGCCGATCCAACTGGGTAACTACCCCGACGTCACGCTCTACGGCGGGACCCGCTGGCTGCTGGGCGACGAGGAGTGCCTGCTGGCCTTCTACACCATGCCCGATCTGGTCCACGACATCATGGACCACCTGACCGACCTGTACCTCGCCGTCTTCGAGCGGGTGGTGGAGCACGTCCGGGTGGACGTCATCCACATCTGGGAGGACATGTGCGGCCGGCAGGGGCCGCTCATCTCCCCGGACCACTGGCGCGAGTTCATGGGGCCCAACTACCGGCGCATCAAGCAGTTCGCCGACCGGCACGACATACCCCTCATCTCGGTGGACACCGACGGCTACCCCGACCCGATAATCCCCACGATGATGGAGGCGGGGGTCAACTACCTTTGGCCATTCGAGGTGGCGGCCGGTTGCGACGTGAACGTATTCGGGGCGAGATACCCCACGCTCGGCATGATGGGCGGCATCGACAAGCGTGCGCTGGCGGAGGGCCCGGAGGCCATCGACGCCGAACTGGAGCGCGTCCGCCCCGCCGTCGAGGCGGGACGCTACATCCCGGCGCTCGACCACTGCGTGCCCGACGACGTCTCGTGGCACAACTACTCCCACTACGCGGAAGCCCTGCGGGAGCTGGTGGGCAAGCAGGTCTGATCGCGCCCGGCTTCCCGAACCGGGGGACACGGGAAAGCCCGGCTGGCGGCCGCCCATTTCAGCGGCCGCTCGGGCAGGTGCAGGGTGTTCCCAGGGCCGTTCGCGTCCTCGGCAGCACGTAACGGTATCGAAGGGAAACGTCGCACCGCGGGGGGGCCGCTCACCACGCGGTCCGGGGGAAGCCGGCGTCCCCGGCGCGCCTATCGGGGCAGGTCCAGCCGCTCGAACTGCTCCGGCGGGGCTTCGTTCTCCTCCATCAGCCTCACCATGTGCTCGACCATCCGCTGCTCCACGTCCGCATCCCCGATGGGACTCTCCTGACCGGGGTCGGTCTCCATGTCGAACAGCAGGGTGCCCTGTTCGTGCGCGTTCCTGCGCCCCCCGGACGGGCACTTCAGGACCGGCATGTCTTTCGTAAAGCTGAACGGAGGGGCCAGCTCCGCCTCCCGCAACTCACCCGGCCCGAAGAACCCTCGCATGTGCGTGGGCATCAGCGTGTAGTTGTAAAGCGGGGCGTTGTCCGCGTTCGCCGGGGCGCGCATATAGACGTATCGCCCGTCGGTGCAGTTCACGTGCGCGCCGTGGATGCCGAACAGGCACGCCTCCCGCACCGGCTCGTCGTCCGCCAGCGCCCCCCGCAGGGGCACGCCCTGCATGTCCGGCGGTCGGTCGATGCCGAAGAACTCCAGTATGGTGGCGGGCATGTCGATCATCTGCACGAGGGCGTCGCACTCGGCGCCCTGCCGCCCGCTGCGCGGGTCCCAGATGAAGAGCGGCACATGAGCTATCTCGTCGTAAAACGGCTGGTGCATCTTCGCCCAGAAGCCATGCTCGCCCAGCATGAAGCCGTGGTCGGTGTTGACGATCAGCAGCGTGTCGTCCCACAGGCCGTGCCGGTCCATCAGGTCCAGCACGCGGCCCAACTGCGCGTCGCACATGCTCAGCAGCGCCGCGTAGAGGTAGCGGCAGTGCCGCACCAGTTCGGGCTCCTCCCGCACCTCCCGGTACGGCGGCCAGTCGAAATCGAACTTGCCGAAGTCGTAGTCGTAGAGCGCCTGATAGTTCTCGTGGCTGAAGAACGGCTCGTGGGGATCGAATGTCTCCACGTGCAGGAACCAATCGTCCTGGTCGTGGTTGGCCTCGATGAACTCCAGCCCGGCGGCGAACGTTTTGGCAACGGGCCAGTCGTCTTCTGACTCCATGTGATGACGGTTGACCGGCTCCTGCTGGCGCGTGCCGCTTCGGTCGGACGGACGTATGGACGGATCGAGATCCCCCTTCCACGGGTCGCCCTGGTTGCCGCGCGATATCTCCCAGGTGCGGTAGCGCGTGTGGTAGGTCGCCCCGCCGTCCTCCCAGTAGTGCATGTGGTCGCTGGCCAGGTGCGTGTGCACGCCGTTCGCGCGGAGCAGTTCCGGCATGGAATCATCGAAGGGCTCCATTGGCCCCCAAGAGCGGTGCAGGAAGTTGTAGCGGCCCGTGTGCAGTTCCCGGCGGGCCGGCATGCACGGGGCGCTGCCCACGTAGCAGTTGCTGAACCGGACCGTCCGCTCGGCCAGCCGACGGAAGTTCGGCGCGTGCACCCAGTCGCAGCCGTAGGGCGGCAGGAAGGCGCGGTTGAGCGTGTCGAACATCAGCATGATCGCTTTCATGGACCGTTCCCCACTCGGAGTCTGGAACACGGAATGAGGACGTGATTCTGACGGGCGCCTCGTGTCGTGTCAACCCGGCACATCCGGCGGCGGAGATATAGAGTCGTCTCGACGTTTGCAAACTCGAGTATCCTCAACTACCCTGCCCCGAGGTTCGCAAATCTCTGCACAGGTTGAAGCGCTATGAGCAAGGTGAGGATCGGTTTCGTCGGCGTCGGCACCATGGGCCAGATGGCCCACCTGCGCAACTACGCCGTTCTGGAAGACTGTGAGGTTGTCGCGCTGGCCGACCCCCGGGCCGAGACGGTCGCCCGGGTGGCCGAGCGCTACGGCGTGCCCACGACGTACAGCGACCATCACGCCCTTCTGGACGCGGAGGAACTGGATGGCGTGGTGGCCGTGCTCCCCTTCAACCGGCACGCCGCCGTTCTGCCGGACCTCTACGGACGGGTTCCCTGCCTGTTCACCGAGAAGCCTCTGGCCGTGGGCGTGGAAGCCGGGCGGCGACTGGCCCGAGCGGCCGAAGAAGCCGGCTGCGTCCACATGGTGGGCTATCACAAGCGGTCCGACCCGGCCACCGAACGTGCCATTGAGGTGCTGAGCCGATGGCGGAGCACCGGCGAGGTGGGCGCCTTGCGCTACGTGCGCATCACGATGCCGCCGGGTGAATGGGTGCAGGGCGGCTTCACCGGCCTGATCGATGAGGGCGAGACAAAGCCGTCCGATGCAACGGAACCACCGCCGGACGACATGCCGGAGGAGCAGGCGCAGGATTACGTGGCGTTCGTCAACTACTACATCCACCAGGTCAATCTGCTCCGGCACCTGATGGGCGAACCGTATCGCGTAACGCATGCCGATGAATCGGGAGTGCTGCTGGTCGCCGAGGGCGAGTCCGGCACCGCGGGCGTCATCGAGATGGCCCCCTATCGAACCAGCCGGACGTGGGAGGAATCCGCGCTGGTGGCCTTTGAACGGGGCTACGTTCACCTTGAACTGCCCGCGCCGATGGCGCTGAACCGGGCGGGCAGTGTCGAAGTTTACCAAGACCCGGAGGACGAGGAGCCGCAGCGCCTGCGACCGGTGCTTCCGCCCGTGCACGCTATGCGCCGCCAGGCGGAGAACTTCGTGACCGTCTGCCGGGGCGACAAAGATCCGCCCTGTGCGCCGGAGGAAGCCGTGGAAGACCTGGTGGTAGCCAGGGACTACATTCGCATGCGCTTCGGCACCCAGACCGACTGAGGGAGGAACAACGGGATGCCACCCCTGCACTTCGACAAAACGCTGATCGCCGATGAGAGGTACGAAGCCGCCGCCGTCTTCGACGTGGACAATGACGGCGTGCCGGACATCGTGAGCGGGACCTACTGGTACCCCGGCCCCGACTTCGACCGGAAGTGCCGCGTGGGCGACGTGGCGGCCCACGGGGAGTATTTCGACCAGTTCGCCGTCATCCCGCTCGACGTCAACGGCAACGGCTACGTGGATTTCGTCACGGGCGGCTGGTTCGGCAACACGGTGCGCTGGCGCGAGAACCCGAAGGGCGAGCCGGACGCCGAATGGCCCGAGCACGTCATCGCGGAGGTCGGCAACGTGGAGGCCGTCCTCGCGTGGGACCTGGACGGCGACGGCATCGTCGAGATCGTGCCGAACACCCCGGGCGGACCCCAGCGCATCTACAAACTGGAGACCGACGACCAGGGCCGCGGACAGGCGACCTTCAGCGAGCACGTCATCTGCGACGGGCCCACGGGCCACGGACTGGGATTCGGCGACATCAACGGCAACGGTCGGCCGGACATCGTGCTACACAACGGGTGGCTGGAGGCGCCCGATGCGGGCCTGGACGACGAATGGGTCTTCCATCCGGAATTCGACCTCGGCTCGGCGAGCTGCCCTGTCATCGTGGCCGACGTGAACGGGGACGGACTGAACGACATCATCGTGGGGCAGTCCCACGGCTACGGGCTCGACTGGTGGGAGCAGCGCCTGGTGGACGGACGCCGCACCTGGCACCGCCACCCCATCGATCCGTTGAACAGCCAGTACCACTGCCTCTGGTGGGGCGACCTGGACGACGACGGCGAGCCGGAACTGGTGACCGGCACGCGCTATCGGGCCCATTGCGGGCATGACCCGGGCGCCTACGACGCCGTCGGCATCTACTACTTCAAGTGGACCGGAGAGGGATTCGCCAAGCAGGTCGTTGACTTCGGCCCGCCGCGGCAGGGCACCGGCTGCGGGATTTGGTTCGACGTGGCCGACGTAACCGGCGACGAACGCCCGGACGTCATCGCCCCCGGCAAGGACGGGCTCTACCTCTTCCGCAACAGGGGTTTCGCGCAGCCGATGGGGGACTGAGCGTCCGCGTTGCGCCGTCTCATTCCCCTCAGCACCTGACGAACGATGGGTTCCCTCCCCAGGCATGTATGCTTGCCTGGCCGGCCGTACGGGATAAAATGGCCTTTTGGTCTCAGCGCCTCCGAGAGGGCGGATGCCGATGGCGACCTCGCTGACCCCACAAGAGTATGAGATGGAGTTGGAGAGCCTCCGCGACTCGATCACCGCCTATATAGAGCGCGGGGAGGGGGAATACAAACGCATCCGGCGCCGCGCCGAAGAGCTGCTGCTTCTTCGCCATGAATTCCCGGAGGTCTATGCCCGTCACGAGGACATCGAGGGCATCATTGCCGACCTGCTGGCCCGCGAGAAGCAGAAGGAGTTCATGTCGTGGTATAAGGAGGAGGAGGAAGCGCCGGGCTGTCTGGTCGGCTGGCTCTTCCGCCGCAAGGAGGAGTAGTCCTCAGCGTGCTTGGCCGGGGACCTCTTGCTTCGGGCCTATGCGCACCTGCAGGTTCACCGTCTCCGGGCGTGGTCCCGCCACGGTCTCAAGGCTCTGGCGGATTCCCGTGTGCCACCCAGTCCGTTCCTGCACTTCACGAGGGGCAACCGTGGTTCTCTCTTGCTTTTCAGAGGCGGCTTGCTGGTAGGTATTGTACCGTTCCACAATGTTCCGCAGGAAAGCTCGTTCCGGCGCCATAGTGTTGCGTAAGCTTTGGTCAGCGGGCCCGACCATGCCCGCCAGCTCGCCCAGCAGGTCAGTATAATTCTGTCCGGGCACCTGGAAGTACGCACACACCGTCCCGCCCTCAGCCACCTCCAGAACCGCGTGCACACCGTATCTATTGGCCGCCTCCACGGCTCTCACCAGGGCCCTCGCGGGCCCGTCGACGGCCAAATCCAGCACCTGTTGCACGTCCGCGTCGCGCGGAGCCACGTCGGCCGAGGCCTGTCTGAAAAGCAGTCGTTGCTCGGGCCGCGCAGCCGCTCGGTCTGTAAACCGCGACGTCACGTCCTCCGGCGCGGTCGGGCGGGGAACGCCCCTGCTTTCCGGGAGGCCCTCCAGCGTCGCCGTCATGTTACCGGGTGCATCTGTCACGGGCACGGCCATTTCCGCGCCCGCATCTTCTGTCTCAACGGACTGCTGGGGCGCGACGATGCGGTCCGGCTGGGCCATCCGCCTATTCAGGCCCGAAAGCAAGCCCTCCTCAGTCTCTGGTTCGGGTTCCCCCGAAGTCGCCAGCTCGAACTCACCTCCCACCGATTTCGGACTTTCGGCCATACGTCGCACCGAATGGGCCTGTGTTCTGTCAGGCTGGTCCAAAGCGGGTCCTTCCCCGGCGGCCTCCTCTACGTCGCTCCGGGCCAGGGTGCGCTCGCCGCGAGGACGGAACAAGCCGTTCTGGCTGACGAGGAAGGTGGCGCCCACAACCAGCAGGAACATGGCGGCCACGGGCAGCGCTCTGGCCCAGATGAGTTTCACCAGCCGCCTCTGGGGGGTGCGTTCCCGCGCGGCCAACCGCTCGCGGACCCCTGCGGCGAAACCGTCCGGCGCGCGCAGGACAGGCAGTTCACGGACTGATTCCACGGCCCGGCGGAGGGGCGCCAGCTCAGCCCGACAGCGCTCGCACGATTCGAGGTGCGCCTCCAGCGCCTCCCGCTCGGCCGCATCCAGAGCATCGTCCAGATACTCGGAGAACCGTTCTTGATATTGTCGGCATTCGGTGTTCATCGCGTCTCTTCGAAATACGGTTCCAACAGTTCCTTAAGTTCCTGGCGCGCGCGGTAGAGGCGGCTCTTCACCGTCCCCTCGGGCACATCCAGCACGGAGGCCAGCTCCGCGTAGGACATGCCCCGTATGTCGCGCAACACGATTATCTCCCGCAAGTCCTCGTTCAGCTCGGCTATTGCGCAGCGCACGGCGGCGATATCCTCGCCCCGCATGGTGGCCCGCAGAGGGCCGTCCGTTTCGGCGGCGGGCGCAATGTCCGGGCGCGTCTCGTCCTCCCGGGCGCGCTCCAGGCTCAGCATATTCCGCCGCTTCGAGCGCCGCCAGTAGTTGCGAACCATGTTCAGCATGATCCCATACACCCAGGTCGTGAACTTGGACCTCCCTTCGAACCCATCCAGGTTGTCGAAGGCACGGACGAAGACTTCCTGCGCCAGGTCCTCGGTGTCCTTCTCATCGCCCACAAGGTGGAACACCGAGTTGTACACGTAGTCCTGGTGCCGCTCCACGAGCAGTCCGAACGCCTGCACGTCGCCGTCCTGGGCGCGCCGAACCAACTCCGCATCGCTGGGGGACGTCTCGCCCATGCGTGCCCTTCATAATCTTTAGACGCATCAGATGGGTTTTTGTTCCAACGTCGACGGCACATCTCCAGCACGTGCATAATATAGCCGAAAGAGCCGCCGGAGCAAAAGGCCGCACAGGCGGAGCTTGCAGACGTCGACACCACGCACTACACTCGGGCAGCGACCCCAAGACCAGAGCGGAAAACGGGATGCAGCAATCTACCACATGGGCGCAAGCGATGGCGGCGACGCTCGCCGGGGCTGAGTCCGCGGCCGTGGACATCATGGAGTCCCTCGGCCCCATCCGCCCCCAGCAGAGCGGCTGGACGACGCGGCGAACCATAGCGGTGGGGCTGGCGGTCGGCTTTGTGATTGTGGCCTTCTACTTCCTCTACAGGGGCCGCCGGCGGCGGCATCGAGTGAAGAGGCAACCGGCACCGCGCCCCGATGCAGCCCTGCCCACCCGCCCGGAGGACGGCGAAGCGCCGCAGTTTTACCGGCGTTTGGTGGGGGGACTGCGGGCCGCGCTGAACGGAGGGGAAGCCCACAGCTACACCGCCCGAGAGTTGGCGGACGCGCTAACGGCGCAACTGCCGGACAGCGAAGCGGACGGCATCCGCGAAAAGGTGGAGACCATGGTCCGGCGGACCGAGGAGGCGGCCTACGGCGGCGTTGACGTGGACGTCTCGGACCGGCGGGCCGACCTCGAGCTGGCCAGAGACCTGCTGGAGCGCCTCGGGGCCCGTCCCCGCGAGACCGGAGGCGAACCGTGACCCTGGTCCGTCCGCTGGTGCTGTTGTTGCTTCTGCCCCTGTTTCTGCTGCGGCGACGAGGCGCCCACCGCCCCCCCGTCGCGCTGCCCGGGCCGAGCGAACCCACTTTGCGAGTCCGGCTTGTCCCCCTCCCCCGCCACCTCGCCACGCTCGCAGCGGCATTGGCCGTACTGGCGGCCGCCGGGCCGACGGAACTGGCCGCCTACCGCCCGGACCGCCGAATGGCCCGCGACATCGTTCTCGCGCTCGACACGTCCGAGAGCATGCGTGCTGTGGACTTCGCCCCGGGCGGACGACCCGCCTCCCGCATGGCGGCCGCCCGGCGGTTCGCCGCCGAGTTCATCCGACGCCGCGAGGGCGACCGCATCGGCATCGTCGCCTTCGGCGGGCGCGCCGTCACGCAGTGCCCCCTGACCTTTGACCGCGAAATCGCGGTACGGTTGCTCGATTACGTTGAGCCGGAGATGCTGGGCAAGCGCACGGCGCTCGGAGACGGCCTGGGGCTGGCGACCGCCCGCCTGGACGGAGGCGGCGCCTGCGTGCTGATCAGCGACGGGCAGAACACGGCGGGCACCCTCAGTCCGGAGCGGGCCGCAGAGGCGGCGGCCGAGAAAGGCGTCCGCGTCTACGCCATCGCGGTGGGCTCTGAAGGCCCCGTTCCCGTCCCGGCCCGCATGCCGTCGGGCCGCACGCGCACGGTGATGAAGGATTACCAGTTGGACGAGGCCACACTCCGCCAGGTGGCCAAAGCAACCGGTGGAAAGTATTTCCGCGCCGATGACGCGGAGACTCTCCGAAGCGTCTTCGCAGAAATCGACACACTGGAGGAAACGCCGAAGAAGACGGTGCGACCGGCACGGGCCGGTGCGTGGGTCACGGGACTGACGGTCGCCGCGGCCGTTTGTCTTCTGGTGGCGCTCGTCCTGTCCGCCACCGCCCTGCGAACAGCGCCCGTGCTGAAGTGAGTGCAGATGCGTAGCGCCAGTTCCACCCTCCGCTGCCGGCCGCCGGGCGGCCGGTTTTGGAGTGCGAGCCCGCCGTATGGGAAGCGGCACATCAGGAAGGCTGCGGACAGAAAGCGCGAGACGACATCACATCCTCAACAGCTGTATTCCTCTACGCGCTGCTCCAGCCGACGGGGGCTGTCTTGCAGGCCGCCCACCCGGTTGCGGGCCACCCACAGGCGCCGGTGTTCCCCCAGGATGATACGCATGTCGGCGGCCAACTCATTGCGCGTCTCCTCGTCCTCGATGGCGCCCGTGCAGAGCGCGATGCCGCGCCGGCAGGCGTGCACCAGCATGTGGGCCGCGTTGGTGAACTCGTCGTGGATCAGGTCCGCGTCCGGGCGGTCCATACGGGCGCGGGGCAGCACTTCCATGACCGACTCCACGTAGCGACGCGTGGCCTCCAGCTTCTCCTCGGTGACGCCCGGCGCCAGTGCCCGCTCGGGCGGCTGGTGCAGCAGATGGAAGAGGCCGGTTCCCCAAACCTGCCCGTGAGGCGCCTCGCTGCCCGCGTGGCCGACGTGCTGGTAGGCGTTGCCAAGGTCGTAGGCCAGCCGCCCCATGATGCCCGCCCGGTCGCGGAAGGCGTGCATGTCGAGCGCGGCGACGATGTCCCGCCGCCTTTTGGCCGCCGAACACCAGGAGAGCGCGGCTCCGGCCGCGTAGCCCAGGAAGCTCACCGGCAGGTATTGCAGGTGCCCGTTGTCCCCCCAGTCGGTGTTCAGCAGTCCGAGCGCGCCATGCTCCAGCCCGTTCTCGGAGGCGTTCCGGATGTTGGCCAAACAGACGTCCGTGCGCCCGGCGATGCTGTTCCACGTGGACGTCCCGGGGCAGACGTAGAACGGCACGCCGGAGTCGGCTACCTTCGCGCACTCCTCCTCGTACGGATGGTCGGCCCGGTAGCCCCATATCAGCACCGTGATGTCTTCGGGAAGTTCCCGGACCAGCTCCACGTTGTGCCGCACGATGATGTCGCCCCAGAAAAGCATGGTTCGCCCGTGCCTTTTCACTAGGTCGTGGATCTTCAGGAGGAAATCCAGATAGACCCGGCCGTTCCCCTTCTTTTCGCACTCCCCCTTACTGCGGCCCCGGCCCAGCTCCCAGGTCTCGTCGCAGCCGACGTTGAACTTGTCGCTGATGAAGTGCGGCAGCAGCTCCCCGTACATCTCTTCCAGCAACTCCAGGCTTCGCGGGTCCGTCGGACAGAGGGTGTGCGGCACATCGTGCCAGCCGCCATGCGGCCCTTCGTAACCCTCGGGACATTCGGCCAGCGGGCGGTACCGGGGGTGCTTGAGCCAGCGGTGGAAATGGCCGAAGGAGTTCTGGTTGGGCACCAGTTCGATGAACCGTTCGCGACAGTACTCGTCCAGCCGGGCGATGTCCTCCCCCGTCATCGGGCTCGCCTGGGCCCAGACCTCCCGATGGTTGCGGTAAGCGAAGGTGTGCTCGGTGTAGAGCTCCAGATGGTTCACCTTCCACTCGGCCAGCATGTCGATCAGACCGAACAGCGTCTCCAGCTTCGGCACCTTGTCGCGGCTGATGTCCAGCATGACGCCGCGCGTGGCGAAGTCCGGATAGTCCTCGATGTCGCCGGCGGGCAGGGACCGCTCGCACTGGCGCAGCATCTGCGTCAGCGTCATGACACCGTAGAAGGCGCCCGCCGGATCAGCGGCGGTCAGCTCCAGACGGCTGCCGTCTACGTGCAGCGTGTAGCCCTCGTCCGGCAGTTCGCATCCGGGGTCCAGCCGTACGACGGGCCCGGTCTCGGCGTCGCCCGCCCGCAACGCCCAACGGAGTCCCTGCGTCTCCCAGACGGCATCTTGCAGGCGCCGGCCCATGGGCAGGAGCGTTGGAAGGTCGCCGGAAAGCGTCAGAGTGGTGTCCGGCCTCAGCATGAACTCCCCGGCCGCCGGCGTGGCGCTGCGTGGACGGGGAAGGAAAACAAGATGCTCTATGGACATTGGGCGGTCCCCCTGGCAAATGCCGTGCGATGAGGGGAGGTATTCTTACAGGACGCCCGACGGCGCGCAAGTCGCGGGAAGGCAGGAAGGAAGGGCTGGGAAGCGAAAGCGGCATGGCGGAGCGGCTGGGCCAGTACACTCTCAAGACCGTGACACAGCCTCCTCGCCCCGCCACACACAGGGTCGGAGATCCTTCACCCGCTCGCTAAGAGCGGGTTCAGGATGACCGTCCCTGGGACCCGCGCGTGATGCTTTACCACGAGAGCGAGCATGAGGGAACGGCTCAGCCCCTATGCTTTGCAGACCGGGACACAACCCCCGCAGTTCGCCACACGCAAAGGGTCGGAGATGCTTCTTTGCGCCCTGCGGCGGACTCAGCATGACCGCCACCGGCTATACTTACGCGTTCTGTGCAGCCGACGAGATGCCACGCAGACGGACAGGAAGCCCGCCGCATGGCGGGCGACAGGTGTTAGCCCCGGACGTCAGTCCGGGGGAAACGCCGGGCGGAACAGCTGAACCCGCCGCATGGCGGGTGGCACACCGTGGAAGGCCAACCGGCGAGCAAGAGCACGAGGGAGCGGCGAATAGCGCCGTTCACGCGGGGGCTATGTCCTCCGAGGGCAGCAGCATGACCATCGGGCCGTGCTCGACGAAGTGGACCCGCACCATATGGCGCGTGCCCATCGGCTTGATCTCCAGTATCTTGCCCTCGCCCCAGTGGGGATGCTCGACCTTCACTCCCTCGGCCAGTCGGTCCCCGTCGCCGCCGTCCAGTATGCGGAGGGAAATCCGCTGTTTCTTCTTCAGCACGTAGTCCATCTCGCGGGCGAACCCGGCGGCCGACGACGCAGGCGCTGTCGGCGAAGCCGGCGACTCGTCCTCCACCACATCGTCCGGCAACTCGCTCAGGAACGGAGACGGCGTGGCGATTTCCTCGCGTCCCTGCACGCGCCGACGCCGGGCGTGCGAGAGGTAAAGCTGCTCCCGGGCGCGCGTCATACCGACGTAGAACAGCCGGCGCTCCTCCTCCAGCGCCTCCCGTTCGGTGCCGTCGATGCGGTCCTCCAGCGCCCGTCGATGAGGCAGCACTTCGTCCTCGACTCCCACAATGAACACGACGTCGAACTCGAGGCCCTTGGCCGAGTGCAGCGTCATGAAGGGCACGGCGCGTGCCTGCGCCTTCCACCCGTCCACGTCGCTGACAAGCGCCGCCTGCTCCAGAAAACCCATCAGGTCACCCTCGGGGTTGCGCTCGTCGTATTCCTGCGCATAGCCCAGGAAGTAGTCCACCACCTCGCGGGTGTCCTCCCGCTGGGAATCGGGCTGTCCCTCCACGTAGTTGGTCAATTCAATCAGTTCTTTCAGCAACTCGCGCATGCCGTCCGCCTCTATCTGGCCGAGTCGGCGGTAGAGGTCGTGAAAGGCCTCCACGGCGCTTGTCGCCCGGGCGCCGAGCGCGTCAATCTCCTGCGCGCGTCCGGCCGCCTCCAGCAGGGACACATTCATCCGGGCCGCCGCCTCCGTCAGCCTCTCGAGCGTCTTGTTCCCTATGCCGCGCGAAGGATTGTTGATGATGCGCCGGCAGGACTCATCGTCCCGGGGATTGACCAGAAGCTGGAGGTAGGCCCGCAGGTCCTTGACCTCCTTGCGGTCGAAAAACCCCACGCTGTCCACCACCTGGTGGGGCAGCGACAGTGTAGCGAAGGCGTCCTCCAGCGGCATCGACTGGTATTTTGTTCGGTAGAAGACAGCTATCTCGGAGGGCGGGACGTCATCGTTGATCAGCTCATCCACCTTCCGCGCCACCCACCGGGCCTCATCGTAGGAGTCGGAGAAGCCCCGCAGCACGATGGGCGGCCCGCCTTCCCGCTCGGTCCACAACTCCTTCTCGTGGCGAAGCACGTTGTGGCTGATACAGGCGGAGGCGCCGCGCAGGATGTTGCCCGTCGAGCGGTAGTTCCGCTCCAGCGTGACGATGCGCGTGCCGGGGAAGTCCTCTTCAAACTCCAGCAGATTGTCCAGCCGCGCTCCGCGCCAACTGTAGATCATCTGGTCCGGGTCGCCCACCGCCGTGATGTTGCGGTGCTTGCCCTGCAGGGCGCGGGCTATGAGGTGCTGGGCCAGATTGGTGTCCTGGTATTCGTCCACCAGCACGTGGAGGTAAGTGTCCTGATAGTCGGCCAGCACGCGCGGGCTTTGCCGGAAAACCTCGAGCGTCTTCAGCAGCAGATCGTCGAAGTCGAGCGCGTTGTTGCGGGCCAGCTCCTCCTCGTAATCGCGATAGGCGGTGGCCAGGGTCTTCTCTTCGATGCCCATCGCGTCCTCTTCGCAGTCGGCAGGGCCGATGATGCGGTCCTTCCGGTTGCCTATGAATTCCAGCACGTGGGCCGGCTTGAAGGTGGCGTCGTCGAGCTGACGGTCCTTGATGATACGTCGGATGACCCGCAGCGAATCGGTCCTGTCGTAGATGGTGAAGGACGGGTCCCGGCCGATGTTGGCTATTTCCCGGCGGAGGAACCGGGCGCACCAGCTATGGAAGGTGCTGACGTAGACATCCTCTCCCACGAGCGCCTCCACGCGGCGGCGCATCTCGTCGGCCGCCTTGTTGGTGAAGGTCAGGGCCAGCACGCGGTCGGGCGGGACACCGTCGGCCAGCAGGTAAGCGATGCGGCGGGTGATGACGCGCGTCTTACCGCTGCCCGCCCCCGCCACGACCAGCAAGGGGCCCTCTCCGTGGCACACGGCCTCCCGCTGGGATTCCGTCAGTCCTTCGACGATGGCCTGCGTGCTGTCGTTTCGTGGCATGGGCAGAGCAGAACCGAAGAATAGTAACGTGTTGGCCGAAAAAGACTTAGAGTGGAAAGGCGCCTGCGCCGTCCCCGTGACTTCCCTCATCATAGGCCGGGGCGCCCGAGGTGTCAAACGGGTCTTGCGCACCCGCCGGTCTGTGGTTTATGCTGTCTGTTGGGAGAAACTGGGAGCGAACCGGCATGCGGCTGAAGACAATCCTGGCATTTCTGGTACTGACCTCGGCGCTGGGCTGCGCTGTGCCCGACCGCATCAGGGAGATCCAGCCGCCCGAGCAGCCGCCTTTGCCCCAACTGGAACAGCATCTGGACTATCAGGACCCGGATGCCGGGGAACCGGACTATATCGTGGAGTGAGCGGGGTACGGTACCGTCCCCGCACGGGAGCTGAACTATGGCCGATCGCGTCGTCAGAACGTTGTTCATCGGCGCCGTGGCGCTGGCGGGCCTGGTTCTCGCGGGATGTCGCGTGAATCCGGTGACGGGCACCCGCGAGTTCATGCTCGTGCCGGAATCCCAGGAGGTCCAGCTCGGCCATCGGAACCACCCCGACATCATCTTCATGTACGACGGGGAATACCACGACCCCGAGCTGAACCGGTATCTGGGCACCATCGTCATGCGGCTGCACGAGGTCTCGCATCGGCCCGAGATGCCGATGGAGTTCACAATGCTGAACACCTCGGTCATCAACGCTTTCGCCACTCCGGCGCACGTTTACGCGACGCGGGGCTTCCTGTCCCGGCTGGAGAACGAGGCGCAGTTCGCCGCCGTCATGGGCCATGAGTTGACTCACGTGGCCGCCGGGCACTCCGCCAAACGGCTGAGCAACAACCTGCTGGTCTCGCTGGCTGTCGGCGCGGCGGACTTGGCGGTCGGCGAGTCGGGAATCGGTCAACTGGCCGTGGGCGCCGGCCAGGCGGGCATCACGCTGCTGGGGCTCTCCTACAGTCGAGATCAGGAACGCCAGGCGGACCGGGTCGGCACCTACTACATGGCGCTGGCCGGCTGGGACCCGCAGCAGTCCGTCACGATGCAGAAACTGCTGCAGTCTTTCAACGAAAGGGAGCCGATGATCCTGGACCGCTATCTCTCCACCCACCCCATGTCGGATGACCGCATTCAGCAGATCCGGGCGGTTATTCAGCAGAAGGAACTCGACTCGGGCTACGTTCAGGGCGACGGGGTATACGAGGATCGCTGGGACCGCCGCCTGACGCGCCTGAGACAGGTGGACAAAGACTTCGAGCCGTATGACAGGGGCATGGAGATGCTCTCGCAGAAGCGGTTCGACGAGGCGCTCGGGGCGGCCAACCAGGCCATCGCCAACCGGGACGACCAGGCCCCGTTCTTCCGGCTGAAGGGGGACGCCCTGCTGGGACTGGGCATGATCGACCAGGCCAAGACAGCCTACCGGCGCTCGCTGCAGGTGGACGAGCGATACGTCCTGGCCAACATCGGGCTGGGGCGCGCCTACCTGGCCGAGGGCAACCAGGAAGCCGCCGAACAGGAGTTTGAGAAGGCGGCCCGTGACTACCCCGGCAGCGCAACGGCCCTGTATGGCCTGGGGACGGCACGCTTCAACCAGCGACGCTACGAGGAGGCCATCCTGCCGCTTCAGAACGTCGCCGCCGCCGCGCCCGGCAACCCGCAGCCGCATTACATGCTCGCCGTCAGCTACGACAAACTGGGGGAGACCGCGCGGGCTTACGAAGCTTATCAGAACGCGCTGGCGGCGGGGCTCGGGGGCGAGGACCGCGTCCACGCCGAGACCCGCGTGGAGTCCCTCACCCCCACCCGCTGACCGGCGTACTACGGACCATTGGCATGTCGAGCCAGGGCCGCTACAATCCCACCGGAAACGCATTCATGCCGCTGCCATTGGAGGAGCTGCCGCCATGCTGTGGGGCTACGCGAACGGATGGTATCCAGAGTTCCTGACTCGCGACGAGGACGAACTTTACGCCAAACTGAAGTTCCTGATGGACCATGACCTGCAGGAGACGGGCGTTGCGCTGGACGAAATCGCCGCGCTGACCGACGAGGAACGCGACCGGCTCGGCGCGTTCCTCGAGGACAATGACCTGCACCTGACGCCGTCGGTCTGGTTCGATTACCTGAACACCGATGAGGACGAAGCGCGCCGGAAGGCGGAGGAGATCGCGGAAGACCTGCGGACCTGCGGCCCCGTGATGCGGGCGTGGTCCGTGATGACGAAGGCCGGCGCCGGCCACCGATTCGACCGGAACCCGCCCCTCGAGGAGAAGCTGGAGCGCCTCTGCCGTTCCATGGCGCCGCTGGCGCAGACCTGCCACGAGCTGGACATGCCCCTGATGATCGACACGCAGGGCGATTTCTACTCGGCCGACTTCGTGCAGATGTGCGAGAAAGTCCCGCACCTGTACGCACACGTGGACACGGCCAACCTCTTCTGGGCCTGCGAGCGCATCCGGCCCGCGTTTGAGCGATTGGCTCCCTACGTGATCGGCACGCACTGGCGCGACGAACGCATCACCATCGGCAACCGCAAGCCGCGGGGCGTGCTGCTGCACAACTGCGTGACCGGGCAGGGGGACGTTCCGTTGCGGGAACTCTACCCGGTCCTGATGGAGAAGGCGCCCGACCCGGACCGGCTCGTGATGCAGCTCGAGATGTTCGGCCCGCGCGAGATGGACCCGCGCGAGTGCCTCGAGCAGTCGCTCGCTTTCTTCCGCAGCTTCAGGGAGGAGAACTGATGAGCGCCGACACGGAAGGACAACTCAAGGCCGCCGTAGTGGGCGCCGGACGTATGTGCCGGCGCCACGCCGCCGCAATGGCCGAGAGCGGGGAGTTCATTCTGAGCGCAGTCTGCGACATCTCCGAGCAGGCCGCGCGGGAGGCCGCCGGCGAGCTGGACGCCGCGCCCTACACCGACCTGGAGGAGATGCTGGCCGCCGAACGGCCCGACGTCGTCACCATCGCCACCCCCGGTGCCACACACGCTGACCTGACTGAACGGGTGGCGTCCGCCGGCGTGTGCGGCATCTGCTGCGAGAAGCCCATGGCGACCTCCCTGGGCGACGGGCGACGGATGGTGCGTGCCTGCCGGGAGAACGACGTCGCCCTCATCGTGAACCACCAGCGCCGGATGGGGGAGGACCTGACCTGCATGCGCCGCATGATAGAGGAGGGGGCGATCGGCAAGCTGCGGTTGCTGCGGGGCTCCTGCGCCGGGGATCTGCTGACGGACGGCACTCACCTGGTCAACTCCCTCCGCCACCTGGCCGGGGATGAGGAGGCGGAATGGGTTCTGGGGCAGGTGCACCGCAGGAAGCCCGACCCCTCGGAGCCGAAAAGCACCAATACCAAGAAGTCCGGAGGATATCGCTACGGCTATCCGGTTGAAGACGGCGCCGTGGCCGTGGTGGGCCTCAAGTCGGGGCTGCGCATCGAGCTGTTCACGGGGGACGCGCGCCTTCAGGACCGCCCGTATCAGGACTACGAAGCTGTGGGGACCACGGGAAGGCTCTGGCGCGAAGGGGACAACGGCGAGCCACCGCTGCGCATCCTGGACGACTATGAAGCCGGATGGCGCCCCGCCCCGCTCGGGGATGCCGAACCGGCCGCGATGACGCGCAGCTACCTGGCTTTCGCCCGCACCCTGCGGGAAGGGACGCCCCACCCCCTGGCGGGCGAGTCCGTGCTGAATGGGCTGGAGATAATCACTGCGATCCACGAATCCGCCCGGACCAACCGGTGTATTGAGCTGCCGGTTGAACAGGAAGCCTATCCGCTGGCACTGATGCTGGAGGCGCGCCGGCTCTGACGGATTCCCGAGGTGGGCCGGTGCAAGACGGCTTGACGGCGGCGCCCCGGCGCATCTATGCTGCCGTTTCTGCGGTTAGGCTGCAAAGGGGGTTTGTGTGCCGGGACTGTCTACCATTGTGTCCGCCGTGCGCTCGGTCCTCTGCTACCGGCGTCTACGGCCGCGGCAGTTGCAGGCCCACCGCGACCGGGCCGTCCGGCGACTGATCCGGCATGCCTACGGGAAGGTGCCTTACTACCGGCGCCTGATGGACGGACAAGGCGTCCGCCCGGAGGACATCCGCGGTGCGGCGGACCTCTGCCGGATTCCGGTGACCGACCGGAACACGCTTCAGGAGTTGGCTCCCGATGAGATCACCGCGCGCGGAACTAGCCCCGACCGACTCAAGAGAACACGCACGAGTGGAGCCACCGGCAAGCCAATCTCCATCCGCCGCACGTGGTGGGAACAGCGCCTTCACAGTCTGTTCTGGCTCCGCGCGCGGCACTACTTTGGTCTGCGGCCCACTGATCGCGTCGCCTCCATCTCCTTCATACGCAGCGGACCCGGCCACGGCCTGCAGTTGCACCAGATACCGCTGCGGGCGCTGGGCCTTTACCGCAAGCACCGCATCGACTGCTGCCTGCAGGCCGACGAGATCGCGGACGCCCTCTACGAGCTGCGTCCCGACTGGGTCGGGGGTCAGGCCGGGGCGGTGGCACGTGTCGGGCGGTTTCTCATGGAGGACCCGCGACCGCCGCTCCGCCCGCGGGCCGTGGCGGCGGGAGGCCAGATGATCACCCCGGGCATCCGCCGCGATATCGTCCACGGCTTCGACGCTCCCTTCTTTACAGCCTATGCCAGTCACGAGTTCGGGCTGATAGCGTGGGAATGCGAACAGACCGGGGAGCTGCACGTCTGCGACGACAGCCTGGTCCTCGAACTTCTGCAGGACGGGCGGCCCGTGGGGCCCGGCGAGCGCGGGGAGGTGGTGGGCACCGACCTGCTCTCCTACGCAATGCCTTTCATTCGCTACTCTCTCGGCGACCTTGCCGTCAGGGGAGGCTCCGCCTGTCCGTGTGGACTGCCCTTCAGCACCATCGAGCGGATCGAGGGGCGGACGGTCGATTTCTTCCCCTTGCCCGACGGCCGAACGCTTCATCCCTATCGTGTGGTTGGCGCATTCCTGGATATCGCGCCCTGGGTCCGTCGCTATCAACTGGTGCAGGAGGCGACCGACCGGATATGGCTCCGGATCGTGCCCTACCGAACGCCCACGCCCGAACAACTCGAGCGTGTGGATGGCAAGATTCGGCCCATCCTCGGACCGGAGGTGGATTTCCGCATCGAGCTTACCGACGACCCCGACATTCCGCCGGGCGAGAAGTACCGGATTCTGCGCTCTCGCGTGACCGAAGCCGTGGACGGCTCCACAGAAACGCAGGGGGCCGGCGACTGATGTCTCAGAGGCCAGCTCCAAGCGCCAGCAACCCCCCGCTTACCCCCGACCCCTATCCGGGCCAAGCGGATACGGTGCGCGTCTTCCTCCACGGCATAATGTCCAGCCCCAACAGCTCCGGGCTGGAGGATGTCCTGACCTGCCTACCGGGTTACGCGGAGCGGGCACTTCTCGTCGCACGCCCTTGGGACGTCGTTTGCCTCCATTCTCCTCCGGACTCTGACTTCCTCGATTACCTGCGCAGCCTCGGCGTAGGGCCCGAGCCCGGGCGCGTGGTTTCGCCCACTGCCGAAGGGCCGACGCTGGCCGACCGTCTGGTCCGCGACAAAGACGCCGTTGCCCGGATTGCCCGACTGATAGGGGGTCGACCGGCGCTGCTGGACTCTTTCTACGCCTCTCCCGCCGAGATTCGGCTGGCAAGGATGCTCGAGGCCGAGCTTGGCCGATCCGTCCCGACGCTCGGCGGCCCGCCGGACGTGGCCCTGCGCGTCTATTACAAGCACATCGTACGGCGCGCGGCCCTCCGGCTGGGCATACCCGTGGCCCCCGGCGAAGTCGTGGAGCTGCCGACCGATCCGGATGGCTCCCCGTCGGACGTGGAGCCCCTGCGCCGCGCCGTTCAGCGCCACCTGGACCGGACGGGCCGCGTGATAGTTCGCGGGGCCCTCGGCGCGTCCGGCTGCGCCACGCACGTCATCAACAGTTCGCCCGGTTCCCTGTCCAGCGCGCTCGAAGCGGTCAGAGCGCAGAATGTCAACAGCACCTTCGTCGTCAACGTCATGTTCGACCTGACGGCCTCTCCCAACGTGCAGTTCTTCATAGCGCCTGATGATGGCGCCATCACTACGCTGGCCCTCACCGACCAGCGGTTCGACCGGACCGGCCGCTACGACGGCAACATCTATCCGGCCCCGGTGCGTAACGCTGAAGCCATGGTTCGGGCTGTCCGCAAGGTGGCCGCCTGGCTGCGCGACGCCGGTTACCGCGGCCTGGGCGGCTGCGATTTCTGTGAGTACCGGGAACCCGCGACCGGCGAGATTCGGTGGTTCCTGGCGGAATTGAACGCGCGCATCAACGGCGCGACGTACCCCATGGCGCTCGCCGGGCATCTGAACCGGCGCGCCGAAGCCCAAGGTCACCCGACCGTCGGAGCGTTCCTGACGGGCAGCGTGCAAAGCACCGCTCCCTCCTTCGGCGAGCTGCTCGAAGACCTGGAGGGCTTCCTCTTCCGGCTCGCGGAGGCGCGTGGCATCGTGCCCCATAGTGCGGCCATGCTACCGGAAGGCAAGTTCAACATCGTCGTGCTCGGACGCACGCGTGGCGAAGTTGAGGAGATACACAGGGATTTCTGCGGTGCGTGGGAGTGCGAGAGGAGCCGCTACAACTCGTGACCCCCGCGCGCGGGCACCAGGTAGGCGCGGCGGGAGACCTCCTGGAAGTCCAGCTTCTCGGCCACGCGGAGCGACGCATAATTGTCCTCCGTGCTGCTCCACACGGGCGTCCTTCCGTTCTCCTGCGCCCAGCGCGCCACAAGGGAAGCCGCGGCGGTAGCGAAGCCCCGGTTCCGCCACGGCGGCAAGGTCACCGCACCGATTTCGGCGTGTCGCGCGGTCAGGGCATAGGTCTGAGCAATGGCGACGACGTGGCCGGCGATCACCGCGGCCGCTGCCCCGCCCTGCTGCAGCAATCGCTCGACCCCTCCGAAGGCGTTCTGGCTCAGCTCGGGGTCGGCGCCGGCCAGAAGCTCCGCGTCCGCTTCGCTCAACATGCGCACGACGGAATGAGGACGGGGACGAACGGGCCGGTTCAGCGTGTGGTATATCTCGCCGTAGACGTGGACGTCACACTCCATGTGGACGCGCATCACATCCTCCAGCGCCAGCATAATGGGGGCAGCCACGTTGATGCACTGCCAGCCGTCAACGCAGCAGAGCACGTCCCAGAGAATCCTCGGATCGTCCCCCCATCCGTATGGCTCGCCGGGGCGAAAGGACAGTTGCACGACGGCGGCCTCCGGCCGGTCCGGAGGCCCGGCCGCCCAGGCCTCGCAGCAGCCGCGCCGCAGCATGTGCACGGCCATGGCGGTCTCCGGCGTGTCGCCCAGGGCCCGGGCCAGGCACAGACGCCCCTCGGGACCCAGAGGCCGGTATTCCGCCGACTCAATCGAATAGGACACTCCCCGCCCTCCCTCCAGCGACATGCGTTCCTGCCGGCGCCCCTCCGCAAAGCGCCGTGCCCCACACCGCCCGGGGTGGACAGAGTATAGCGCAGCGGGGCACAGAAAGGAACCCCAAAAATGGCACACGGTTTACAGGCCGTCCTCCCCCTTGCAAGCGGACCGGCCCGTGAGGTACACATGGTGACGTCACTGTCCCGCCGTCTCTGACCCGCGAGCATGCTCATGGCAAGATCCACCGGCTCCCGATGGGCACGTCTCAGGCTCCTGCTGAGCCTGCTCGCGGTGGCCGCCTTCCTGTTCCTGATGCCGGCACGGTTTACGGCCCCATTGAGGGTTCTTTTCACCGAGGTCACCGGTCCGGTGGAGACCCCCCTCTACCAGGCGTCCGGCCGGGCCCTGTCCGCCTCCGGCACGCTGACGGAGATGTTCATGCGAGAGGACCGGGAGCGGGCGCTGGCCCGGGAGCTGGAGAGTTTGCGCAACCGCAACGCGCGCCTGCAGGAAGAGTTGCTGCGGCGCCAGATGCGCCTGGACGATGTCGAGAAACTGGAACTCAAGCAGTTCGCCTTCCGGGCCCTACACGCGCCGGTCAGCGCCTACGACACCACGGCCACGTCGCGCAGCGTCGCGGTCCGAGCGGGCACCTCAGACGGGGTCGAGGAGGGCCAGGCCGCCGCGGCCTTCGGCGCCATGGTCGGCATCGTCCGGGAGGTCGGCCCCTACCAGTGCCGCGTGCGGCTGATTACCGACCCACGCAGCGTGGTTCCCTGTCGGATGCCCCAAACGCGGGCCCTCTGCCTGGTAGTGGGCACGGGGACCGACACCTGCCGGGTCGAATGGGTGGAGCGGGACGCCTTCATCGAGAAGGGTGACGTGCTGTCGGCCACGTCGCTGGAAGTCGAGCCGGCGCCGGGGCTGATGCTGCCCGATGGACTGCCGGTCGCCACGGTCCAGGCGGTCGCGCCCGACGAGATGCGGCCGCTTTTCTACAAGGTGGACGCGGCGCCGCGTGTAGATCTGGCGCGACTGGAAGAGGTGGACATCCTCATCCCCGAGGGGCCGCAGCCTGACTGACCGGCCGCATCTGGCCGGCTCGTGTGTGGAGGCCCCCAGGGCCCAACGACCGGAACGGCGAAGGTGAATAAGAGCACGAAGATGACCAACGACGGACAGCCACACACCGTCCGGACCGTGGCAACGCTCGCGCGGGTGACGCACCGGGTCGGAGATGCTTCGGCCAGCAGTAAGCCTCGCCTCAGCGTGACACCCACCGGGCCATAACCCCTGTGACCGACCGCCCCGGGAGTCGGGGACAGCAACAGGTGCGCGCCGTCAGCCATACGGCGAGCAAGCGCATGAAGGGACGGCAGACCGCACAACGGTCCTCAGGTCACTTTCACGGAGCAGCGGCCTCGCCCGGGAAACTGGATCCAGGTGCGGCCCTCGGCCTCGTGCCGCTCGGTCTCCACGGCTCCCCCCGCCGCATCTCGCACGGTCACGGTCCGAGCCTCGGCGCCGCGGAAGGCCAGCACGTTTCTCCCGTGGGCCTCAACATCGTAGGAGGTCCCGCTCGCGTCCCGCTTGACTGCGTTCAGCCGGACGGTGGACTCGACCAGCAGCGGCTCTTCCGCCGGCGGCCCGGCCCGTACCTCGACCTCGTTCGCGCCGTCCCGCAACAGGTCCTCGGGCACCTGCAGCGACCCCGGCACGTCCAGGCCGTTCACGCGCAGGGTGGCCGACTCCCCTTTGCCCATGAACGTGACGTGCAGCGAGGAACCGCGATACCTGTACTCGGCGATTTCTTCCAGCGTGTCGTTGGCCCTCACGGCCAGTCCGAACGGCAACCGCCGCAGCCCCAGCCCGGTCATCGTCGCCAGCCACGGCCCGACGCTGAACGCCTGCGGCCGCACGTCGTGGTAGGGATGCCCGTCCTCGATCCCTATCTTCTCCACCACGGTGTTCGGCATGGCCAGGTACTCGCCCGGCCGGTAGGACTCCTGCGCGGCCATCTCGGCCGTCCGCATCACGTCCGCTTCATCGAACCAGTCCGGGTCCAGCGACGCCAGCAGGGAGAACAGCCCGGCCAGGAAGTAGCCCTCCGGCTCCTCCATCGCGCGGTCATACATCGCGCGCCGGATGCCGGGCATCCGCCACGGCTCCGGCACGAACGGCGTCAGGGACAATCCCCACACGTAGTCGGTCACGTCCAGCCCGTAGGGCCCCGCGCGGAGAATCTCGCCCTCGGCCGTCAGCAGGTCGCCGTAGTCCGGCAGTCCGTCGCCGAAGAACGGCGCCATTCGCTCGGCCAGCGCGTCGGCCTTTTGGAGGTATTCGTCCGCCGAACCCCCGGTTTCCATCGTCGCCAGCATGGCGTATGAGGCGTAGGAAAAAAGATTTATGTAGACATCATAGGATCGCCGGACGGACTCACCCTCATAGAAGCAGTCCTGGCGTGCGGTCGGCTTGCCCACGGCGTTGTCGTGGCCGTCCCCGCGGGAGCCGGGCAAGGGCGATTCCCCCCGATGCCAGCGCCCGAACAGACCCACGTCGTCGTCGAACGCGTATCGCTCCAGCCAGTCCATGGCGTCCTCGAGCACGGCCAGATTCTCCCCGGTCACGAACCGGTCGTCGCCGGTCTGCGTCCACGCGGTGAACGCCGACCAGATGGCGTAGAAGACGCCGTCCTCCTCCCACTTGGTTATCCTCCGATTGACCAGTTGGAGGAAGGTGCGCCCTTCCGGTTCTTCGTCCTCGACCACGGTGGGGTTGGCCAGCAGGAAGTCCGTCCACAGGCCCAGCGGCTCCGGCGCGCCGGAGTGGGCGTTGAAGCATTCGATGATGGCGCCGTCCCGCACCCAGATCAGGTAGTAGATGCGGTTGATGGCCGCGCGCACCGCGCCGGAGGCGTCCTGCATGGCCAGCAGCACGCGGCGGTTCAGATCCAGCAGCCGCTGCATTTTGGGCCGCCCCTTGAGCCGGAACGTTCCGGGCGCGAGAGCCGTCTCGATCTTCTCATCGTTCTCCGTGATCAGTTCATCCGCCGTGCCGCTGACCGCTTCGCGCGCCATCTGCCGGACCGGTCCGCTCTCCAGTTCGCCGGCGACGGCCAGCAACTGGCCGGGCGCCAGTTCCGCCCGGGCGTAGGTGCTTCGTCCCTCGTCCAGAACGAGCTGATGGCGGAACGAACCGGCGCCCTCCCCCAACGCCGCGGCAAAGCTGAAAGTGCGGCCCCGGTCGGGATGCCGCACCTCGAACAGGTCCGCCTCCCGCGCCACGGCCGTGTCCGCCTTGTCGGACTTGAAGTCCACGGCCTGCGGCGCGTCGCACCACAGGACCACGCCGGGCCGGTCGTAGAGCGACAGCACGTGGAGCGCCTGCCCCTCGAAGCGCACCGTGCTGTGGAACGGGTCGTAGTCGCAGCCCTCGAACCGGTCGGCGGACAGGCCCGGCAGCGTGATGCGGTCGAAGAGCCGCGTGTGGTCGTCCCGGCACGAGAAGTTCCTGTCCCGGTAGTCGAGGGACTCGCCGGCGCGCGGCGATATCCAGAGTTCCAGCAGGCCCTCCCGGTCGAAGTTCAGCTCGATCCGCACGCCCATGCGGTTATGCATCAGGATGGTCTTGCCCGGCAGGTCGTAAACAGTCATGGATTGCCCTCTCAGCCATATCTTGCGGCGAGGAACCCTCAGCCTACCAGCAAAGAAGCACGTGGCCAACTCGCCGCCGGGACCGCGGTTCTTGTCATTCTGCCACCGCTAAGATTCATCATGGCGGTAGGGGCGGGTGTGGAAGCGCTCGAAGCGGTGGCGGGCCTTCCAGCCGAGCAGGCGTTCGGCCTTCTCGGGGCTGCATTTGCCCATCGGCAGGTCGGCGCAGATGTAGAAGCGCTCGTTCGGATGCGGCATCGCCGGCGCGCGCAGCGCGCACCGGTAGGCCGGCCCCAGGTCCTCCCAGGCCACGGAGAACGACTGCACCACGTCGTCGTCGCGACCGTTGTACTCGTCCGCCGGCCGGAGGCGGGACAGAAACAGCGTGATGACGTCCACGCCCTCCCGTTCCGCGAAGGCGTCCACCACGTGCAGACCGATGTGTTTGGTGTGCCCGTACAGCTCCGTGCCCGGCCGCGTCGGCGCGTCGTCCGGAATGCCGAACTCGTAGCGGTGGTCGCCCTCGAAGCCCGAGGTGCGCTGCAAGACTCCGGTATGCACCACCCGCCGCAGGCCCGTCTCGGCGGCGGCCTTCATGATGTTGTAGGCGCCCACGACGTTGATCCGGAAAGCGAGTTCCGGCACGCTGCGGTTCACGGCCAGGTTGATCGCCGCGTCGCAGCCCTCCATCGCATCGCAAACTCGCCGGTAGTCGGTCACGTCGCAGAGACCCCATTCGTGGGGCGGTTCCGGCGGCTCGGTCCAGTGCGGCCAGATGGGAGAGGTCTCCCGCGCCATGACCTCGTCGATGTCGGCAACGTCGGTCAGCCGGAGGGTATAGTGCTCAGCCAGCACCGGCGCAATCACGGCCCCGACCGGTCCGCCCGCGCCGAAAACGACTACTTTCCCCGCGTCCATGCCCGGCATCACGCGCCCTCCCGCTCAAAGCCCAGCATCAGCCGCGCGTTGCGCTCGATGAAGCGGCCCGAGGACGCCACGTGGAAGACGTGCCAGTTGTAGCCCGGCGGGCCGAGTTCGATCTCCAGCGCCCGTTCGATGGCCTCCAGCGCGTCTTCGGAACGAGTGTTGGTCTCCGGGTCCTCCCCGATGGGCGCGAACCGCAGGCAAACCCCGCTGATGGGTCCCTCCCGGGCGAACTCCCGCACGACCAGCTCGCACAGGTAGGGCGCCAGATGGTCGGCGTCCGCTTCCGGACGCGGCCGCCATTGCTCGTCGACCAGGTACTCGTCCGGGTAGGCGTCGAAGACCGAGAGCGAGCCGGCCACCACGATCCGGCCGGCGCCGGCCTCCCGGGCCGCCGCGCAGAGGCGGTATGTGCCCAGCGTCGCGCGCTCCAGGCGCTCCTGCTCCGCGTCAGGCGCCTCAAGCGGCGCCGGGTCGAACTCGGCCAGGTGAACCACCGCATCGATGTCGTCCACCAGCGACGCCGCGAAGTCAGGCCTCCGCAGGTCGCCCTGCACGTACTCGGCCGACGCCCGCCCTCCGGGTGACGAGACGCCGGTCAGGCGGAGCCTGTGGCTCCTGCTCAGGTGTTCGGCGACCAGCCGCCCCAGCGGCCGGTTCGCGCCGGTTATCAGGATGTGCAATTCCGCCTCCCGCTTTGGACTCAGGCCCAGTGTGCGGCACGAGCCCGAAGACTGCAAGGTCGGCCGGGTTCCCGGTGCGCAGACCGGATGGCCTCCGGCTCTCGCTTGACAGTGGGGCTCCGAACGCGGACAAAGTCCCGTTCCGCGGGCCAGACGGACGAACACAGAGGGAGTTGACGGCACATGAAAAAACGACCGAACCTGCTGATTATCTGTCCGGACGAGATGCGCGGGGACTGCGCCGGCTTCATGGGC
Source organism: Candidatus Brocadiia bacterium (assembly GCA_046483385.1). Taxonomy (GTDB): domain Bacteria; phylum Planctomycetota; class Brocadiia; order SM23-32; family SM23-32; genus B1Sed10-231. The sequence goes on from JAWODG010000152.1 coordinate 65,067, forward strand.
AACCCCGACATACAGACGCCCAACATGGACGCGCTCGCCGCCCGGAGCACCGTCTTCAGTCGGCACATGGCCACGTTCCCCAAATGCGTCCCGGCCCGGGTCTGCCTGATGACCGGCCGCTACTGCCACACAGACGGCCTGCGCAGCGTCTCGCAGCACATGGAACGCGACAGGGTGGACCTCCTCCACCGCCTCCGCCGGGCCGGCTACGAGACGGCCGTCTTCGGCAAGAATCACTGCTGGCACCCCGACGTCTGGGAAAGCCTGGATCATCGATCCTACGACGCGCCCATGGACGGATACAAGGACTTCGTGGAGACGGAACCCGACCCGGACGGCGTCACGCCCCTGGACCTGGAGGACGGCTGGCACTACGTGGGCTGCAACACGCGCCACATGCCCGACGAGGGCTATACGGAGCAGACCGTCGATTTCCTGCGCAACAGCCGGGACCGGGACCGGCCGTTCTTCCTCCAGGTCAACATCGAATCGCCTCACCCCGTCTATGGCGTCGAGGAGCCGTGGTACTCGATGTACAACCGGGACGGCATCAGCGCCTGGCCCCACGAACTGCCGGCCAACGCGCCGCTGCCCGTGGTCAAGCAACGCGAGATACGCACCGGCACCGAGCCCCAGCAGGAGGCCGCCCGCGAGGTGCAGTGCGTCTATTACGGCATGATATCGAAAGTGGACAGCCTGATCGGCCGCATCCTGGACGCCGTCCGGGAGGAGGGCCTCTGGGACGACACCGTCATCCTGTTCTGGGTGGATCACGGCGATTACGCCGGCCAGTACACGCTGGCCGAGAAGTGGGACACCCACTTCCCCGACTGCCTCATCCACGTGCCGTGCACCATCCGCGGGCCCGGCCTGCCGGAGGGCGCCGCCGTGGACAGCCTGACCGACCACGCCGACCTGGCGCCGACGCTGTGCGAACTGCTGGGGCTTGAGCCTCTCCGGGGGATGCACGGCCAGTCCCTGCTGCCCTTCATCCACGACGGCAAGCGCAAGCGCGCCGTCTTCGCCGACGGCGGCCACGAGGACGAGATGCTGGCCCGCGCCCGCGACGTGCTGGCCTACTGCACCGAGCCGCGCGAGCGCCGGCCGGCCAAGACACAGACCTACTACCAGTGTCCCGACACGATGGCCCGGGCTAAGATGGTGCGCACCGACCGCTACAAGATGGTGGTGAGGCTCCGGGGCGGCAACGAGCTGTACGACCTGCAGGAGGACCCCTGGGAACTGAACAACCGGTGGGGCGATCCTGACCTGGCGGACGTGGTGCCGGAGCTGATGCAAATGCTGGTCGATTGGAGCCTGCGGACCGACCCTGACGAACCCCGGCTGGAGAAGTTTACGGTCTGAGACCCTCTCCGCTCCGGCCCGGTTGAATGCGGAGGGTGGCGTGGTATCCTGTGACCCGCCGCCGGTCCGCCAGACTTCGGAGTGCAACCCATGACGTGGCGTGCGTTCATCGTGGGGTTGATAGCGGTAGCCACCATCGCGTTCATCGATCCCTACACGTCCTTCAACCACAACTACGGTTGGAACACGCAAAGCCACCTGCCGGCGGGAGCGGTCATCGCGCTGGTGGTCGTTACGCTGGCACTGAACGGATTCCTGCACCTCGTCAGGCGGCGATGGGCGCTGAAGCGACCCGAGTTGATGCTGGTCTGGTGCATGCTCATCGTGGGCTACGCCGTGCCGTCGAACCTGATGCGCTTCTGGCCACCGCTGATGGCGTCCCCGCCCTACATCGCGCAGCGGCCCGACATCGCCTGGCGCGACACGGCCCTGGAGGCGGCGCCCGCCGAGCTGATGCTCACCAAGGACCCCCACTCCACGGCCGCCCGGCATTACGTGGAAGGCTGGCCCCGCGGCGAGGGACGGGTGCCGTGGGCAAGGTGGCTGGCACCCATGTGGCGCTGGGGCATCCTCATGGCGTTCTTCTACCTGGCCACGTTCTGCATGTGCGCGCTGATGCGACGGCAATGGGTGGACCGGGAGCGACTGCAGTTTCCACTGGCCCGCATCCCCCTCGACTTCACCGAAGGCGCCGGCCGGGACGGCTTCTTGCCTGCTCTCTTCAGCAACAACGCCTTCCTCGTAGGCCTGCTGGGCGGTATCACGTTCCGGGCTCTGCGCTCGCTGCCCATCCTCTTCGGCTCGGAGACGATATGGAACGTCACCATCCCGCTTCAGGATATCTTCCTGGACACCCCGCTGGAATACCTCTACCTCGTCAACTTCAGCCTGAACTGGATCGCCATCGGCGTGGCCTATCTCGTCCCGGCCGACGTAAGCTTGAGCGTCTGGTTCTTCTATCTGCTGGGACGTGTCGAGCTGCAGACGGCCGCGTGGATGGGCTCCCCGCTCCACCAGGGCGGCACGGGCTCGGAGCTTGTGCGGTGGCAGAGGCTGGGGGCCTACGTCACGTTCACGGCCGGGGCCCTCTACATGGCGCGGCGGCACCTGGCGGACGTGATCGCCAAGGCTTTCGGGCGGCGCCGGGGCGTGGACGACAGCGAGGAACCGGTCAGCTTCATGGTCGGCTTCTGGGGACTGGTGCTCTGCTCGGTCGGGGCCGTCCTCTGGTTCACTCATTACGGGATGGGTCTGGCGCCGACGGTGGCCTTCTTTCTGCTGCTCATGATCACCCAGTTCGTCCACGCCCGCATCGTGGCACAGAGCGGCCTCTACCGCACCTCGCCCCTCGGCCGCGGGCCGGAGCTGCTGCACAGCCTGGCGGGTGGCGGGCTGTTCACGCCACGCGGCGCAACACTGGCCAACATGCAGTACACGGCCATGATCAACGGCAACAACTCGATGATCGGCCCGGCCGCCATCCACGCCTTCTTCATCAGCGACGTATTCAAGGAGCGGCGCCGCTGGCTGCTGCCGGCCCTGCTGGCCGCGCTGACGGTGGCCATCGCCGCGGCCGGCTGGACCTGCATCTACCAGGGCTACTACGACGGCGGGGTCAACTTCAGCAACGTCTGGGCGGTGATCAACAACCCGCAGGGCTCCTTCGAGGCGGCCCACAGGCTGATCGCCCGGCCGGAGGAAGCGGTCAGCGTCAAGTGGGGGCCGCTGGGCCTGGGTGTTGTGATGACATCCTTCGTCATGTTTATGCGCGCGCGGTTCTACTGGTGGCCCATCCACAGCATAGGCATTCTGGCGCTGGCCGAGTACGGCCTGGACCGCATGTGGTTCTCCTTCGCCCTCGGGTGGCTCATCAAGGTACTGCTGATGAAGTTCGGCACCGGGCGCCTCCTGCGGCAAGGGCGGTTCTTCTTCGTGGGCTTCATCGTCAGCGAATGCTCCTTCTACAGCGCCTGGAGCCTGCTCAGCTTCGCCACCGGTGGCACCGTGCCCGGCGCCGGCGGCTGGATATGAACCGTGCTATTCCAACGAGGAAACACCATGAATCCCAAGAACAGAGACCGCCTCAAAGTCGGCGTTATAGGCGTCGGATGGCACAGCCGGACGAGCCATCTGCCGGCCCTCTCCCGCTGTGCCTCGGAGGGTCCCGATGGGGTCGAACTGACCGCCCTGTGTGACCTCGACCTGCAGAAGGCCCGGCGGTGCGCCGACGAGTTCGGCTTTCGGCGGGCGTACGGCTCTGCCGATCAGATGCTCGACACCGAAAGCCTGGACGCCTGCGTTGCCATCACACCGATGGACTTCACCACGGAGTGCGCCCTCGACCTCATAGAGCGGGGCATCCCCGCCCTGATCGAGAAGCCGCCCGGCCGAACCCTCGAGGAGGCCCGCTCGATCGCCCGAGCCGCCGGCCAGAGCGGCGTGCCCGTGATGGTCAGCGTCAACCGACGCTTTGAGCCCGGCATGCAGGACGCTCTCGACTGGCTGGAGGAACGCCCCCTCACCTATCTGCGCGCCGTAACCGCGCGCGGTAACCGCACCGAGCCCCGGTTCCTCACCGAGACCGGCATTCACTCGGTGGACGCCGTCCGGGCGCTGGGCGGAGAAGTCGCCGCGTGGGACCATCGCCGGACAACGGCCGCGGGGGCCGCCTGGTTCGACCTCCGGTTCGAGTTCGAAAGCGCTGCGCTGGGCGCCCTGCAGGTGCTCCCCACGGCGGGACACACCGTGGAGAGGTATGAGGTCTTCGGCGACAACTGGCACGGCCTGGTGGAGAGCGGCACGCACGGCTCCGCAGCCTTCACCGCCTGGGAAGACGGGGAACGAGTCATCCATGCCCATCCCCCCGCGGACTCGCCCCGGTTTGTGCTCGACGGCACCTACTCTGAGACCCGCAGCTTCCTCGAAGCGCTGCTGTGCGGCGACGTGCCGCACCCCACCCCGGACGAAGTCCTGGCCTCTGTCGAGATCTGCCACCGGTGCCTGGGCTGACGCGTTGCGGCCGGCTGCCGGCACCAGATTTGTTGACAATCGGGCGTCACCGGATAGACTACATTCAGGCGGGGAATCGGGGGGGAATACCCGGGACCGGGTGTTGCCCTCCGCTTCGTCGTGTCGTTGGCGCCGACCGGACCGGGGGCATTGGCCGGGTCCGGGCGGTGGACGTCTACGGATGCCGCGTAACTCGGGGGCGTGTCCATATCAAGCTGAACGAAAATCCGATGGCCCGGCAACTCGCCAGGCTGGGGCACATCGCGCTCTTGCCGGTCCTGGAGACGGGCCGGATGGGCGTTTTCCTGGGGCGCATGCTTCTCACGACCGCCATACCGCCCCTCAAGCTCGGACGTATTCTCAAGCGGGTGCAGTTCTTCGGGTTCCAATCGCTCGTGGTGATTCTGCTGACGGGCCTTTTCACGGGGATGGTGCTGGGCTATCAGGGCTTTTATACCCTGCTCCGCGTCGGCTCCAGCGCCTTCTTGGGCCCCATGGTGGCGCTGTCGCTGCTGCGCGAGCTGGGCCCGGTGATAGCCGCGCTGATGGTGACCGCGCGTGCCGGATCGGCGGTCTGTGCGGAGATCGGCATCATGCGGATCAACGAGGAGATAGACGCCATGGAGCTGATGGGGCTCAACCCGTTCCGCTACCTCACCGTCCCCGTCCTTCTGGCCGCGCTGATCTGCCTGCCGCTGCTGACGGCCATCTTCAACACCGTCGGCGTGGGCGGGGGCTACGTGGTGGGGGTGAGGCTTCTGGGCGTTGGCGCCGGCACGTACTTCGGCGAGATGGCGGACTACGTCGAGATGAAGGACATCATAGGCAGCATCTATAAGTCCGTCGCGTTCGGTGGCCTTATCGCCTGGATCTCGTGCTACAAGGGCTACTTCGCCGGTTTCGGGGCGGAGGGCGTCAGCCGCGCCACCACGCAGGCCGTTGTCCTCACCTCCGTGCTGATCCTGGTGACCGACTACTTCCTGACCTCGATCCTGTTCTGAACATGATGATCAAGGCCGAAGAGCTGTGCAAGGCGTTCGACGGGATGGAGGTGCTCCGGGGGGCTTCCCTCGAGGTGCAGGAGGGTGAGGCCGTGGCCCTCATCGGCGCCAGCGGCGGCGGCAAGACGGTGCTCCTGAAGCATCTGGTCGGTCTGCTGCGGCCGGACCACGGCCGCGTGTTCGTGGATGGACACGACCTGTGTCGCATAGGCGGCCGGAAGCTGCAGGAGCTTCGCACGCGGTTCGGCTTTCTCTTCCAGGGCGGCGCCCTGTTCGAGTCGATGACCATCTTCGACAACGTCGCCTTCCCGCTGAGGGAGAAGACCGACCTGACCGAGAACGAAGTCCACGAGCGGGCGATGAGGGAACTGGACCACGTGGGCCTCTCCGGCTCCGAGGGGAAGTATCCGGCCCAGGTCAGCGGCGGCATGATCAAGCGCGCCGCGCTGGCCCGCGCGCTGGCCCAATCGCCCGAGATTATGCTGTTCGACGAGCCGACGACAGGGTTGGACCCTATCATCGTCCACGCCATCCACGAGTTGATCGAGTCGAGCTACCGGCGGCTCGGGCTGACCGCCATCATCGTCTCTCACGAGATACCCAACATCTTCGCCATCGTGGACCGCGTAGCAATGCTTCACGAAGGCAAAGTCTGCTTCGAGGGCACGCCCGAAGAGGTGATGTCCTGCGAAGACCCGGTCGTGCGGGACTTCATCCGGGGCAGCCTGCCGCCGGAGCACCTCCGGGTGCCGGAACTGACCGCGCTCGGCCACGAAGAGAAGAAGGGGGAAGAGAAGTGAAGAAGTTCTATATAGAGCTAACCGTCGGCGTCTTCATGATCCTCGGCATACTCTGTCTCGGCTACCTGTCGGTGCGGCTGGGGCAGGTGCAGGTTATGGGCGGGGACGACTATCCCGTCTATGCCGTCTTCAGCGAAGTGGGCGGCCTGCGGGAGGGCGCTCCGGTGGTCATCGCCGGTGTCACCGTGGGCCACGTGGACGGCATAGAACTGGCCGACTACGCCGCGAAGGTGGAACTGCGCGTGCGCCGGGACATCGAACTCCAGGAGGACTCCATAGCGTCCGTCAAAACGCGGGGGCTGATCGGGGAGAAATACGTCGCCATCTCGCCCGGCGGCTCCCGTGAGACCATCGAGGCCGGCGGGCGTATCCGTGAGACCCAGCCGGCGGTGGACCTGGAAACACTCATCTCGAAGTATGCCTTTGGTGAAGTCTGAGCTTGCGGGAGATCAACGCCATGCGTATACGCCATTCGCTGAGAATCGTGCTGGCCCTGTCCGCACTCGCGGCCGGTCTTGCGGCCGCCGCGCCGGCGGAGCAAGCCGGGGGTGCACAGTCCCCTGAAGAACCCATGAAAGTCGTCAAGCACGCCGTTGACCAGGTGCTGGACATCCTGCGCGACCCTGAGCTGGCCGGGGAGGAGAACACCGAGAAGCGCCGCAAGGCGGTGCGGGAAGTGGTGGACAAGCGCTTCCACTGGCGCGAGATGGCCAGGCGCGCCCTCGCCCGCCACTGGCGGGACCGCACCGAAGAGGAACAAGAGGAGTTCACCCGACTGTTCGCGGACCTCATCGAACGCACTTACATCCAGAGGGTGGAGAAACACGCGGACGCGGAGATCCGCTATCAGGAGCAGGAAGTGCAGGAGGAGTACGCCACGGTCAAGACCGTCGCCGTCGCCGACGAGGACACCGAAGTGCCGCTGGACTACCGACTGCACCTGGTGACGGTGAAGGACGAGGAGACCGAGAAGGAGCGCCGCATCTGGAAGGTCTATGACGTCAGAATCGAGGGCGTCAGCCTGGTGAACAACTACCGCAGCCAGTTCAACGACATCATCATCGGCTCCTCCTACGAGAAGCTGGTGAAAAGGATCAAGGCCAAGCTGGAAAAGGACGATTGACGGGCCGGGTGCCGCACGGCTGGATGGACCGTGTGCGCGTCCTTAGAACCCCGGGACGGCGCCGCGTGTGATCGTGCGAACAAGGGTTGAGACGCCGCCCACGGATGCCTCGACGATGATCAACGCTATAAAGAAATAGCGCGCCTGCCGCAGCTTGCGCCCGCCGAACAGCTTCATGATGCCGATCTTGCAGCCCCACCCTACCAGGAACGGCAACCACAGGCGGTCGGCGTGCCAGCTCGCGCAGGACAGCAATCCGATCGCGTGGATGGGCCACCAGTAGAACCGCATGCGCATCAGCATCACGAACGTCATTCCGACCAACCCGATGACGAACGGCACCGGGTGGGCCTGCGCGGAGGCCAAAGGCTGCGTGATGATGCGGTGCGCGGCCTGCATGCGCCACTCGACCTCCTGGGTCTGCCCCCACCAGTCGGAGTAGTTGGCCCCGCCCATCCGGTACGCGGTGTTCAGCGACGTCCACGTCCCGCAAGCCATCGCCAGCAGGAAGGCCACCATCACCGCCGGCAGAAGCAGGCGACGGCGCTTGGGGTCGAAGACCTCCGATATGCGGAAGGCGTTGATGGCCATGGGGGACAGGTAGGCGGTGCCCCCGGTAACGAGGAGCGGGTCCTGCAGGTTCGAGATGACCGCTCCGGCGGGACCCATCAGCCGTCCGCCGGTAATCGAGTGCACGAACTCGCCAAGCCGCCACGTGGTGCGCGCCACATAGAGGCCCGCCTGTGCCACCACCCGCGCGTACACCAGGTACCAGCACATGATCATGGCGAAGACCAGCAGCGCCGTCAGCCAGCGCATGCCATGGATGGCATACCACGCAAGGCAGCCGAACGTGGAGAGCGCGAAACCCCAGAAAGCCGGGCGGAAGCGCACCGGCTCGCGGTCATCGTCCACCTCGCTCAGCCCGAACGCGGCCCGGGCTACACGCCACAGGTGGCGACGGGCCATGTAGAGCATGATAAGCACGAAAGCTATGTAGGCTCCGGCCTGCTGCCACTGCATCACCTGGCGCCACTGCCCGCCCAGACCCATCCAGTAAACCGTCTGCAGCTCCGCGCGTGCGAAGAAGTAGAAAAACCAGATGCTCAAGCTGACGTCGGCCGGCACCAGGAAGGCGAACCCCACCGCCGACGGCCAGAGCGAGATGTTCTGGAAATGCATCGGCTCCAGCGGCGTCCCCGCCAGAACGTCAGCCATGGGCAGGCTGATGGCGAACGTGCTTCCGGCCCCGAACAGCAGCGGCAGCGCCCTGAGTAAACGGAAAGACAGCGCGAACACCAGCCCTGCCACGAAGCCCCGCTGGGTGAAAGCGGCCGGCAGCAGCGACCTGCCCGCGCTCCCCTGGGTGAACTCCAGAGGAACGCTTGCCAGCGGAAACATGAGGCGCTCAGACTCCACCCATTGGCGCCGCAAGATGGCCATGAGGAAGAAGATGGCCAGGTAGAGCATGACGAAGAAGACGGCCCACCGGACCAGCGGCTCCATCCAGTAGCGCCAGGGAACGCGCTGCCGACCGCCCTCGAAATAACCCTCCGCGGCCACCGAGAGCGGGTTCTTGCTCAGCACCAGTCCCTCCGGCGCGTGCGACAGCGACCCGCCGTCCTCCCAGTTGATGTCCACCCGCCGGGCCAGGTACGGCGGGGCCGCGGTGAAGGAGAACCAGAACCGCGCCAGCCCGTCACCGGGGAAGGTGGCCGCCACGATGAGCATGCACCAGACCAGCATCAGCTCCGCCTGTGTCAGCGCCCATCCCTTTCGCACGAGCTTGATGAGCACGTTAACGCCGACGGTCAGTATGACCAGAACCAGAACGGCCCCGCCGGGAAAGGCCGTGCCGCTGAACCCGCCCCATCCCTCGGCCCAGCTCACCCACGGCTCCAGCAGCGCGATGGCCGCCGCGAACAGCAGCCCGATGATGAACGCACGCCAGGTCATATGCCTTCCCCGCGGACCGGTGGATATTGCCGGGCCGCATTATACGCGGGCCATGGGGCCCGGCCAAACGGCCGGCCTCTTGATGGCCTCCGCTCCCGGGCCTATACTTCGGCCAGCGGGAAGCTGAGCCCGCCGCGTTCATCGACCCCTGTCGCCATCTGCGGAGAAGCGCCCTATGTCCTCACTCTACGAATTCACACGAGACGGCCGAAGCGTCCTCATCCACACGCCCCGCACGCCCCGCCCGTGGTGGAATTACCTGTGGAACGACCCGGGCTACCTGATGGGCGTCACGCATCTCGGCGCCGGTTACAGCGAATACCTGACCGACCAGATGGACCTGAACGAGATAACCGGCCGGGGCACGAAGCACGTTTACCTGCGCGACGAGGACTCGGGCGCCTGCTGGTGCCCCGCCTACGGCCCGCTGAACGAACCGCTGGACGACTACACCTGCGAGCACAACCTGGCTTTCTCCGAGATGCGCGCATCCCGCGACGGCGTCTCCTCAACGCTCACTCTCGCCGTGCCCACCGACGGGCTCTTCGAACTGTGGCGCCTGACGCTGACAAACGACTCCGACCGCACGCGAACCCTCAGCGCCTTCGCTCTGACCTCGTGGAGCCTGACCGGCTTCCCGCACCCGCGCTATTACGGCAACTACACATTGACCACCTGCTTCTTCGCCGATGAGCTCAACGGGGTCTTCGCCCACTCCGACCACCCCTACGCGCCGCACGACCGCTACAAGGCGTTCCTCGCCTGCTCGGAGCCCGTTGACGCCGGGGACGCCTTCCTGCCCGCCTTCCTGGGCGGCGCCGGGTCGGCAGCCCGGCCCGAGGTCCTGCTGGAGGGGCGCGACTGCACCGGGTCAGAGACCGTGGGCACCGGCAACGGCGCCGTGCTCCAGAACAGGATCAGCCTCGTACCCGGGCAAACGAAGGAACTGACCTACTGCCTGGGAATATGCGCGTCCCGAGAGGAAGCGGCCGCCATCTGCGATCGCGCCTTCACGCCGGACGCACTGGAGAGTGCCATAGCCGACCAGACCGAACGCTGGGAGGAGATGATCGCCCGCTGCGACCTGCGGACGCCCGACCAGCGCGTCAACAACATCCTGAACGTCTGGGTCAAGAAGGAGATGATCTACTGCAGCCGCGGCAAGAAGGGCGTCCGCGACAACATGCAGATAGACGACGGCATCGTGCAGATAGCCCCCGAGGGCGCCCGAGCCGAAATGCTGGAGATACTCTCCCACCAGTTCCAGGACGGCCACACGGTGCTGACCTGGCTGCCCTACGACGACACCCACTACAGCGACCAACCCTTCTGGCTCGTCATGGGCCTGGCCGGCTACGTCAAGGAGACCGGCGACTGGGATATCCTGGACGAGATCGTCCCTTACCAGGACGGCGGCGAGGGAACGGTCTGGGAGCACCTGAGAGCCGGTCTGCGGCTGAAGCAGACCGACCTCGGTCCCAACGGCCTGTGCAGGCTGCGCTACGCCGACTGGAACGACGCGCTCAACGTAACCACCGACGAGGACGCCGAGTCGGTTTTCGTCACCGTCAGCGTCGGCTACATGCTGCGGGAGATGGCCGAGATGGCCGAACGACGCGGCGAGCGGGAGTTCGCCGCCAAATGCCGGGCGGACCATGCCGCGCTGGCCGATCTGGTCAACGACATGGCCTGGGACGGGGAATGGTACGCGCGGGCCTTCCACAAGGACGGCGTCATCGGCGGCAAGGAGAGCAAAGGGAGCATCATCTACGCCAACCCTCAGATATGGGCGATCATCGGGGACCTGGTGCCGGAGGATCGGCTGCCGACCGTGCTCGACTCGATGGACCGGCTGGTGGAGCACGAGTTCGGCCTCCGCGTCAACGCGCCGCCCTACGAGGAGTTCGACCCCTCGGTGGGCCGCATCTCCGCGCAGCCGCCGGGCGTAAGCGAAAATGGCGTCTGGTGCCACGTCTCCGGTTTCGGGGCGGTGGCCAACGCGAAGGTCGGCCGGGGCGACGTCGCCTTCCGCCTGCTCCGCAAGGTGATGCCGGACAGCGAGTGGAACCCGGTCAGCCGCTCGGGGGCCGCTCCCTACGTGTTCGCCAGCGGCTACAGGTCCAGCCCCCACCTCTACGGATGGGTGGTCAAGCCTTGGATGACCGGCACGTCCGTCTGGTGCTTCAAGGCGCTGCTGGAGTGGATACTGGGCGTGCGGCGCGGCTACGACGGCCTCATCCTGGACCCCTGCCTGCCTGCGGACTGGGAGGAAGCGAGGGTGAAGCGCACCTACCGCGGCGCCACCTACGACATCACCATCCGCAACCCGCACGGGCTGCAGAAGGGCCGCCCGGCCGTCATCGTGGACGACGAACCCATCGAAGGCAACGTCCTGCCCGTGTTCGCCGACGGGCGAACGCACGCCGTCACCGTTACCCTGGAGAAGCCATGAGAGCAACGGCGCTGAGTGTCGCCGTTTTCGGTCTCTTGGCCATGGTGGGCGCGCAGGCGCCGCCCAACGACACCGTGCTTCACCTGGACTTCGAGTCGCCGGAGCAGTTCACCGTTCTCTCGGGGGATGCCGGTGGGCCCGGGGCGGGCCACGACAGTTCGGCCTCCTTACTCGTTGAGAGGAACCAGGCCGACGGCAGCGCCGTCCATCGAGTAGAGCTGCCGGCCGACCGGCTGGCCGGGCGGCTCATCACGCTGAGCGCGGACGTCCGAGCCGAGAACATCAGCGAGAAACCCAACCATTGGAACGGCATCAAGGTGATGCTGGTGCTGCAGGTGAGCGACGACCGGGATTATCCCCAGCTTCCGTTTGGAACCGGCACCTTCGACTGGGTTCACACGACGCGGGCCCTGCGCATTCCGCGCGGCATCCGCCGGGCGCACCTGGTGCTTGGACTGGAGGAGGTCAGCGGACGCGCGTGGTTCGACAACGTGACGATTCGCGTCGGCCGGCCCGGCGGACAAGGGAAGAGGAGAAACGAGATGTTCAAGGGCCACGACCTGCCGCGGCTGCGCGGCGTCATGTACGGCACGGAAACCAGCGAGGAGGACCTGCGCACGCTGGCCGAGGACTGGGGCGCAAACCTTGTTCGCCTCCAGATGAACTGGGTCCCCATGAAGAAGGCCGAAGTCTGGGCGCGCGACCTGGACGCCTACGAGCAGTGGCTGGAGAGCATACTGCCGGAGATAGACCGCGGCATCGAGCTGTGCGAGAAGTACGACCTGAAGGTGGCGCTCGACCTGCACACCCCGCCCGGCGGGCGCGTCGAGCGGGGCGTCTGCCCCCTGTTCACGCGCAAGGACTGCCAGGACAAGATGGTGGAGATATGGCGTCGGCTCGCCCGGCGCTACAGGGGGCGCAAGGTCATCTGGGCCTACGACCTGCTGAACGAACCGGTGGAGCCGCCCCCGGGCCCGGGCGTGGTGAGCTGGCGCGAACTGGCCACGCGCGTAACCCGCGCTATCCGGGAGATTGAGCCCGGCAAGCCCGTCATCTTCGAGCCGGGGCCCTGGGGCGGCTGCGCCGGCTTCGACAACACCGTGCCGCTCGACCTGGACAACGTCATCTACAGCTTCCACATGTACCAGCCGCATCAGTTCACCCACCAGGGCGTGCACGGCAACCCCACCGGCCCGCGCTACCCGGGACGGATTGCCGGTGATATGTGGGACAAGGAGCGACTGCGGGAGGCCATGCTGCCGGCCATCGATTTCCAGCGCGAGTTCAACGTCCACATCTACGTCGGCGAGTTCAGCGCCATCCGCTGGGCGCCCGGCGACGGCGCCTACAACTACCTGCGCGACTGCATCAGCCTGTTCGAGGAGTACGGGTGGGACTGGTCCTATCACGCCTACCGCGAATGGGACGGCTGGAGCGTCGAGCACGGCCCCGACCCGCAGGACCACTCCCCCACCGAGACACCGACCAAACGCAAGAGCCTCCTGCTGCGCTGGTTCGCCCAGAACAAGGCGCCGGGCGGCTGAAACGCGCCCCGGCCTACCTGCGCACGAAAGTGCCGGAGCCCGCGTACGTCTGCGGACTGCGCCAGTCGGGCCGCCACCAGAGGGTGAGAGCCGAGCCGAAGTCCACGTCGCAGTCCCCGACCACCACGTTCAGCCGGAAGACCTCCCACGGGCCGCCCTGTGCTTGCCTGAGGTAGCCCGCGGGGAAAGCCACCTCGGCGGAATAGCCGCCCTCGCGCTTCACACAGACCGCCTTCGTACCCGGCGCCACCGACTTCCGCTGCGTCCACACCACCTCCTCCGGCGTGGCCCCGGGACTGAGCCAGCAGACCTGGAAGTCGCGGAACCATCGCTCGCTGCGGCACCATGAGCGCTCGGAGTCCGGACGAGCATCCAGGATCACGCCGAGCATGTCCTGATGCCACGCGTCCCGACTCGGGTCGAGCAGCAGCGTGTCGTCCGTAACGTCCACGGCAACGTATACGTAGTCGTCGTCGTAGGCGGTCTGGAAGCGGAACGAGCAGTCTTGCTCCGTCCAGAGCGCGGGATCGGGCAGGATCTGCTCCGGGACCTCCCCGTGGGGCAACTGCTCCCACTCGTCCAACCGGCCGTCAACGACCACCGGCCGCGCGGCTCGAGCACACGCCAACGGCGCAGTATCCCGCCGCACAGGCACGAAACAGGTCCCGCTGCCCTCAACCGGCGACAGCCCCGACGGGCGACACACGGCGCGCCAGGTGGCCCTGACCGGTGGGATGCCCTCGGGCGACGCCGGCTCGACAGCGCTGAAATCCACCTCGCGGTGGACGGTCGCGCCCGGCGAAATCGTCATGCTCACGGCCTCCTCCGCGGGCTTGACCAGCGGGTGGGTGTGAAACTGAACGGTCAACTGGAGTGGCGCATCCGCCGGATTCGTCGCCCCCATCCGCACCGTGCCGCCTTCAAACGCAACGCTGTCAGCCACCAACGCCCCGACGCCGAAAAAGCTGCCGGACTTCATCCGCCGCGCCAGTTCCGCCACGCCTCGCGGTCCGGCGCTGCCGGGCACGCCCGCTGCCAGCACGCCGTCCAAAGGCAGGTTGGCCAGGCGGGGGCCGTCGTCAGTCATGGTCACCCAGACGACGTGGTCGAATCGCCCGGCACCGGGACCGGCCAGCTCACTGGCGCCGCCGGTTGTGGCCAGCATGTAGTGCTCGCGCCCGTCGCGCACCTCCCGGCTGTAGGTGTGGTGGTGCCCGGCAAAGACGGTGTACTGCCTCCCCTTCAGCATGCTTTCCAACCGGTCCCAACCGGTGACCGCGGTACGGTCGCCCTTCCAGAGGGGTCTGTGCATGAAAACGAACGTCCAGCGAACTCCCGGGTGCCGCGCGACGACGTCCCTGAAGTAGGCGAGCTGCTCGTCGCCCAGCCGGGGCGCGCCGGCCTCCTCGGTGTTCAGGCAGAGGAACAGCACGTCTCGATAGACGAAATGGTAGTACCGGCGCCCGAACCGTTCCGTCCACTCTTCGGTCATTAGCGTGCGTACCGCCGGGTTCTCGCGACGCTGCGATATATCGTGATTGCCGGGCACGAAGAAGAACGGTATCCCCAGCCCGTCAACCAGCCCGATGAACTCCGCCCACTGCCGATCCAGTTCGTCCTCGTCGTCGGTGTAGCCTTCTACCAGGTCGCCGACGGACATGACGAACTCGGGCTGCAGCAATTCGAGTTTCCCGATGGCCTCGCCGAACACGCCGGGCCTGTGCCCGCCCGTGCGGTCCGACACGATGGCAAACTGGAAGTCCGCCGGGTCGTTCCTGAATTCTCGCTCCGTGCGAGGTCCGGGGGCACCGTCCCATCCCGGCACGAATGGCTCCGTTGCCCGCGCGAGTGTCGCGGACAGCGCCAGAACCCCCACCAGCAACACCGTGTAACTCCACCATGCGACCTTCCTGTTCAGTCTTTCTTCCATGGCCGAGAGATTCCGTTTGGTAAAAGGTTCGCAAAATCGCACGAGCACGCCCAGCCGGCCAAGTGTCCACGCCGCAAATTCGCGCTCAAACCAGGGGATCTCCAGGCTACCCCGTGGCGGCCGCCGACCAGGGAGCCCTCGGAGCGGGTGGAATCTGCTGGCGGAGTCCGGCCCCCTAACGAGACTCGGGCCGTGCGCGTCAGCGAAGCTGTCACTCTGCTCGAACACATCGGACAAGACGGTCTTGTACAGCATCATCCGCGGCTCGGGCAACTCCGCCGCGGGGTGAAGCCGCTTCCGCTCGAATTTCCCCGTCTGCCCCCGCTCGGTATCCCGCTTTTCCCCGAAGCCGCGGGGATTATACCCCACGACCCGCCCTATGGGCACATCTTTTTCTGCACTTTCGTGCGGCCGCATGGAATCGTGGCGGACGCCCTCAGACGGCTGGCAGCAGGCGCGACTGCCGTCGAGCACCGGGTGCGAACTCCAGATAGTCCGCAGCCTCGCGGAGAAATGGTCACCATTTTAATCAGACCAATTAACAATAGTAAGATTCCTGCAACATAAATAATGAAATCAAGCATCAGAGAACTAACATTAGTTATCAACACTTCTTCAATGACCCATGAGTCAGAAATTTTCAAATAGTTTAGTTGTAACCAATCAAAAGGAAAACCTGCATCAATATATACACTGCTAGAGGAATGATAAATGACTTTTTCAAAACCTATCGAAATAGCAAGAGGATAGGTTGCTACGATAAATAACGAGGCTAATATCAAAGATATAATGGCAATGATAACATAGTTTCTTACCATGTATTTCTTAAATGAATCATATTTTTTATCAACAAAATCAGTCAATTCAAAGAGATGATTCACTTGGTATCCATCGCGTT
>JAWODG010000045.1:0-44090 GCA_046483385.1 Candidatus Brocadiia bacterium
CGTTGGAGTCAGTGAGGGTATTAACACTATAAAAATAGCAGCGGAAAGTGTGGGGGGAAAACAGGCCATGGTTACCAGGGAGATACTGGTAGAATTATCGGACACGGAACCCCCTCCGCCGGGTCCGGCCCCGCGGTGGACATGTAGAAGGGCGTCATGAGCACGAGTTGCGCGTCCGTTTCCTCCTCCACACGCGTGAGGATCTTCTCGTAGTAGTCCCTGTAGGTCGCCACGTCGTAGCTGTCGGGGTTATTCGACAGGTAGCGGTTCAGGTCGTTGATGCCGATCATGATCGACAGCCAGTCGGGCTGGTGCCGAATGCAGTCGTCGGTCCAGCGGTCGAACAGGTCCCGCACGATGTTGCCGCCGATGCCCGTGTTGATGAAGCGACACCCGTTGTCGGGATGGCGGGCGTTGATGAGATCGACGGCCATGCGCACGTAGCCGGCGCCCAGAGGACGATGCTCCGCGCGGCGTCCACAGTCGGTGATCGAGTCGCCGGTGAACAGAACCGTCTGCCCCGGCTCAATGGCAAAGGTCATTCAGTGCATCTCCCTGCAAAGAGTAACGGCGGCTCAGTACCAGCCCTTGCGGTACCACTCGAAACGGTTCATGTCTATATCAGTCGTCCTTTCGGCCAGTTCGCGGTAACGCTCCGTGAACAAGGAATCGTCCACGCGTTCCAGGTCGAACGGCCGCTCGAACGTGGCCAGATAACCCCGCAGGCGGTCCTTCATCTCCGCCAGCACGTCAGCGTAGTCGGGATCATAGGCCAGGTTGTGCTGCTCCTCCGGGTCATTCTCCAGGTCGTAGAGCTGATCGGGATCCCAGTAGTGGGGGTAGCGACGGGCCTGCAATTGGGCGCCGAACTTACCCAACTGGTCATAGGCCCGTTCGGCTTCACCCGATTTCATCTCATCGATGAGGCGTTGCGGCAGCCGGAAGGCGATGTACTTCCACCGGTCGGTCGCGACCGCCCGGGTGTAGCCCATCTCGAAGAACAGGTCGTCCCTGTCCGGGTCGTCCTGCCGTTCCCCGGTCAACCACGGCAGCATGCTCTTGCCGTCCAGCACCATGTCTTCGGGGATGTCAGCGCCGCAAGCATCCAGTATGGTCGGCAGGAAATCGACGTGCTGGGCCATGACCTCGCAGCGCGAACCCGCCGGCACCCATCCCGGCCACTGCATGACGAACGGGATGTGGACCCCGCCCTCGCAGCACGTGGCCTTGCCGTCGAAGCAGTTGTGGTCGGTGGTGTAGATGACGATCGTGTCCTCTTCGAGCCCCAGTTCGCGCAGCCGCCCCACGACGGCGCCGACGAGGTCGTCCATCCAGAGCGCGCCCGCCGTCCGGTGGGTCAGCTCGACGCCCTTCGCCTGCTCGATGCGCTCGAAGACGGACTGGCGCGGCGGCATGCAGCCGACGTGATCGTCCAGGTAGCCGGCGCCGGTCAGGCGGATGTCCGAGCGGAGGGAGTTGATGTGGCTCGGGCCGTGGATGGTGGTCGTGGCCACGTTGAGAAAGAACGGTTTATCCCCTTTGCCGTACTGGTCAAGGAAGTCGAGGGCCCCCTGCGCCGTCCACTCCAGGTTGTGGTCCTGCAGCTTCTCCATCGTCCGCCCGTCGGTGTTGCCCCAGCAGATGGCGGCGGCGTAGTCGAAACCGTTCTTCTTCACCTGATCGACGTAGATGCGGTGGCGCTCCTTGAGGCGGGCGTCAACGTCCGGACCGGCGGGGTCGTCGTCCGGCTCGAACCAGTCCACGCCCAGCTCCTGCTTGCTCGGACCGACGTGCCACTTGCCCACGTAGCCGGTCACGTAGCCGGCTCGCCGCAGCGGTTGGCCGATGCACTCCTCCCGCTCCGGCAGCAGGTCGGTGTTCCAGCGGACGGCGTAGGGCTCGCCCGCCGGGAAGCCGTCTCGGAAGCTGCCGGCCGGGCAGCGCCCGGCGTAGTGGCCGGTCAGGCTGTTGTAGCGGGCCGGGGTGCAGACCGGAGCGTTGGTATAGAACCGGGTGCACTGAACCCCGCTGGCCGCGATGCCGTCGATGTTGGGGGTCAGGACCGCCCCGCCGCTGTAACCCAGCATGGAAAAGTCCGTATCATCGGAGATAAAACGAAGAACGTTCGGGCGTCGGCGGTCCTCGGAAGCCATGGTGGGTCTCCCCGGCGATTCACTGGTCGGCGCCGTCCAGCGTGACGGCAGGAACGGGGCAGGATAAACACTCGGGGGTGTGGTTGCAAGGAATCAGGCAGTGAGATGGTTCGGGGCCGACCCCGCGATGTGGGCGCCTCAGCCGGATTCCTCGAAGTAGAGGAACGCCTCGACCGTCGCCTCCCAGCGCTCATTGCGCTGGCGGACCGCCCGTGCGGAAGATATGCCCACGTACGGACGCTCCTCGGTCATGTGATAGAGGAAGGACAAAACCTGCTCGAGCGGAACCGGGTCTATCTCGACGGTTGTGGACAGGAGGATGGGCTCTTCGCCCTCGGGTTCGTCAAACTCGGGGTCGATCGAAAGCCTCTCGGCGCTGATGCCGCTCTTGCGGGCGACCGTCTCCCAGTAGGCCCAAGAGTCGGCCTCGGCCCGGCTCATCTGCTGCACCTGTATGCCGGGTCCCTCCGCCCGGGCGGCCACAAGCTGATCCGCCAGTTCCTTGAGCCGCTCCGCCGTGCGTCGCGCTTCGTCGGCCGCCTGCCGACGGCTCCGTGCCTGCACGGCGAGCATGCCACCCGCGCCCCAGACCACGACGAGCACGGCGATCAGCACAACGGCCCGGGTCAGCACGCCGCCTTTTCTACCGAAGTGCACTCTCGTCCTCCCATCGCATCCTTATCTTGAAGCCGTACTGGCCACCTCCCAGCGACTCGGGATTCGCCGCGGTCACGGTGACGCCCAGTTCCTTCTGCAGGGCGTCAACGACCCTGTCGGCGGCTCCCAGACTCCGGGCCCGGCAGTCCAGAACCAGCGTACCGCTGCTGACATTGAACTCGTGTATCTCCATGCCGGTGAGGTCGGGCAGGGCCTGCAGAGTGCGCTGGAGAACAGGCAGCGGGTCCACGGCGGCGACCGCGTCCTCCCCCTCGCCGCGCCGTGTCACGCCGGCAAGATCGGACCGAACCCGCATAAGCGGGTCCTGGGGGATAGGCTCGCCCGGATAGAGCCTGTCCCACATCGCCCGCAGGGCCTCCCGGTTGGCACTCTCCGCCCGCATGACGTGCTCCCTGCGGCGGTACTCGTAGCCGAGGAACAGGCAGCCGGCCACAAGCACCACCACCAGAAAAGCCGTCAGCGGACGGACCATGGCCCTCAAGGCGGTGGCCGGTCCACGAACGGTGCGTGCCAGGTCCACCGTGTCCTCGCCGCGCAGAGAGAGCGCCGCGCCTATAGCCAGTCCGTAGGGACCCTGTTCCTCCTGTTGATCGCGGTCAGACGACGGTGCGCCCGCCGCCGGATGCACCGGAGCGGGAAGCTCCGCACGCAGGTCATCCAACGCCGCCTCGGCCGCCAGACTCTCGCCACCCACATAGACGGGGCACTCCTCGTCGGCGACCCCGGCCGTCCAGAGGCAGACCCGCACGGCGGGGGTAACGTCCGGCCCGGCGGCCTGCTCCTCGTCCCCCGCCGGGACCGACCGGGCAAACTGCAGCCGTGAGCCGGAGCCCACGACGAAGTCGGCCGACGCGCCGTCCAGCCAGACGGCCGCCACGGGACCCGCGTCCTCCTCGGGAGCCACCAGATGAAACAGGGCCTCCGCGCGAGGCACCACAGCCTGCGGATAGACCCCGGCCTGAGCGCAGGTTTCCAGCAGCCGGCTGACCTCATCCCTTCGAGTGGCGAACACCAGCACCTCAACGCCGTCGTCCACCCGCCGCGCGACCTCGTAATCGACGGCCCAGTCGGCCACGTCAAAGGGCAGCCTTTCCTCCACGTGGAAGTCGATGACATCGTCGATCCGCGCCGGGTCCGCGAAAGGCAAGCGCACGCGCGCGACGACGGTGGTGAGATTGCCCGTCACGGCTACGGGAGAGAGTCCTACGCGGAGGGACCGCGCGGCGTTGCGCAGGGCATCGCGCAGTCCCGACTGCGCGGAGAAGTCCCGGGGCGCCCGCACGAGCGGCACCTCCACCTCCCGCACGGGCCGCCGGCCCTGCCCCATCCGCACGCCGTAAACGGCCTCAGCGCCGATTTCGATCCCGGTCGGCAATCTCAACTCCCGTCGTCCAGAGTAGTCAGACACCTTCCTCCGAGTGCACTTTCCCTTCGATGAACGCGTCAATGCCGACTTCGCGCGCCTCGCCCCGGAAGCTGACGTCCGGCACAAGCTGGCGGAAAACAACCGGCATTTCCGGCCGGTGGCGCCCCACCACGACGCGCTCGCAGAGCCGGGCCGGGCCGCTCTCGGCCACGATCTCGATCTCGAAGACACGGCTCTCGGTGACGATCCGCATGCCGCCCGGCCGGCGGAGCGTGCGGCCCGCGGACGGAAGCGCGAACACCTCCGCCGGCCTGGTAAACGGCTCCTCCTCCCGGTGCTCCACCACGGCGCTCACCAGCCGGTCGCTGCCGCGCCCCCAGAGGTATTCGAGGCATTCCTGGGGGGCGGTATTGACGTTGATGGTGCCGCCCGCCCAGACCGTCAGGAACCGGCCGACCGGCAGCACGGCGCCCGGCGGGCCGGCAGGGATGTCGAACAGCGGCTCACCGGCCATTTCCTCCGGCAGGTCCAGCCGATGCTGCCGGCTGACGATCCAGCGGCGCACCTGGTCTTCCTCAAGCTCGAACGAGCGAGCGGCCTCCTGGACGAAATGCCGCAGTGAGCGCTGAAGCTCACGGGCGTCGTCAGGGTGGGTGGCGGCCAGCATGTGCGGCACGGAGACCTTGCCGTCCTCGTCCCGGATGTTCAGGGTCACGTCAACGTCCCCCAGCCTGACCCGCATCGGGCCCTGCGCCCACGTATCCTCGGCGCTGTCGCTGCGGCCGCCCTCCCGGGCATCCACGGCCAGCAGGGAACGCGCGAGGGCCGCTCCGCTATCGAGGGCCGCGCGGAGTTCGACCGCCCGCGCCCGGGAGCGCGAGAGTTCGACTTCGGTCATCGTCGAGATGCTCAGCCGGGCCATCAGCAGCGACAGAACGCACGCTATCACGAGCACGGCCACAAGCACGAAGCCGGTGCGCGTGCGTCCCGTGCGCGAACTGTTCGGCGCCGGTCGCTCCATCATTCGCGCTCCTCCCCTTCACTGCGGGGCACGATCTGCGGTCGCGGCAGGGGGACCGTGTCGAAAGCCTTCAGAATCGTCACGTGCTGCGGGTCCATCCCGGCAAACGTCAGCTCAACCCGCAAGGCCAGCGGGGGATCGGTCGCCTCCTCGACGGGCCACTGTTCCGCCCAGTTCAAGCCGTCGAAGGCCTCGACCAACACCTCGGCCACGTTGTCCGCCAGCACGACGCCGGTCCCGATCTCATCCTCGTCGTCAACGGGATAGGGCAGCTCAAACCTGCTCAGCACGTGCATCCCCGCCCTGTCGCTCGACGGTTCCACGGTATAGGTGATCCGGCGCACGAGCGGACGCTGCACGTCGACAGGGCTGAACTGGTCGCTGGCCGTAGTGAGCTGAAGCTGCAGACCGCCGCGCCCCGCCCCTTTGCCTTCCAACTGCAGGGGCGGGCGTCCGTCCCAGCGCGGGTGCAGACAGGACAGATCGCGGTCCAGCACCTCGCCCACCGTACCGCCCACAACTCTCTGCCGCTGCGACCGCCACGTCATCTGGTTACGGCGCGCGGTAGCGGCCCACAGGCGGTGCGCCGCGCCCATTACAACGGCCAGAACGACGAGCGCCATCAGGACCTCGACCAGCGTGAAGCCGGCCGCTCGACTATGTGTTGCCCTTGCCTTCACGTTTCCTGAACAACCATTTCTCCAGATTCATCACTTCCTCGGACCCGGCCAGCGGGTAGGTGACCTCGACGTTTATGCGGACGAGAACCGTCCGCTCGTCATCGCCGCGGAACTCCACCGTCCGCGTCCATGCGGCACCGGGCGGGTCGTCCAGACTGCCGCTCTCGGTGCCGGGCATAAGTTCGGGGTCGATGGCCGCCTCTTCGGCCAGCCGCTGCGCCGCCCGGGCGGCCACCATGGCGCGGGCTCCCGACTCGGACCGGCTCAGGGCGCCTTCCTGCAGCTCCACCAGCGCCACGGCCGCCACGGCCAGTATGACGGCCGCCGCCAGCACCTCCAGCAGCACTATGCCTCGACGGGCTTCCATCAGTCCTCCCGCACCCGCGTTACTGTTCCGTAGGCGTTGACCGTCACGCGTCCCGCTTCCGGCTCGACCAGCTCCACCTGGTGCGGGCGCACAAACCCGCCGGCATACACCGGCACCCGCGCCGTGCCGTAACGAGCCTCCGAGTCGGCCGAGAGACGGACGCGGCTCAATCGCACGTTCCGGGGCAGCGGCTCGAGCGTCGGCATCTGCTCGGGCGGTGTTCCGGGCGCCGTCAGCCGGACCGCCTGTTCGTCCATGTCATACTCGATCAGAACCGTCTCGCCGTGGTCGGTGGCCCACGTCTGCGCCGTGCGCACGGCATCCACCATCTGCTGCCCGGCATCCTCCACCCGCAGGCGCGGCAGCAGGCCGGCGAGCCGTGGCACGGCCAGTCCCGCCACCATGCCCAGCAGCATGACGACCAGCAGAAGCTCGATGAGGGTGAAACCGGCCCGCCGGATCGGCCGGGGCCTCACTGTCCGGGCAGACGACCGCATGGGAATCAGGACCCGCTCTCGAGGTTCCACGAGACGATGTCCGCGTTCGGGCCCGTGCCGCCCGGCTGGCCGTCGGCGCCGTAGCAGATTATGTCGTACGGACCGTGGCTGCCCGGCTGGACGTACTGATACTGGTTGCCCCACGGATCGGTGGGCACGGTGTCCTGGTCCAGGAAGCCGCCGGAGGGCCAGCGGTCTGCGCCGGCCGGTTTCTGCACGAGCGCCCGCAGGCCCTCGCTGTTGCTCGGGTAGCGATGGTAGTAGGTCTTGAACATCTCGAGTGCGGTCTTGAGGCTCCGGATTTCGGCCTTCGCCGCATTGACCCGGGCTATGTCGGTCTGGCCGGTGAATCGCGGCATCACCACGGCCGCCAGAATGCCGATAATGACCACCACGATGAGTATCTCGAGCAATGTGAAGCCCGCCCGGCGGTCCGCCGTTCGGGGACAAAGGGTCGTCATGTTCATCTCTCCTGTTCTACTGCAATTGACTCAACTCGAACACCGGCAGCAGCACCGCCGCCACGATGAAGCCCACCACGAGCGCCACGGCCAGTATGGCTAACGGTTCGATGAGGGCGGCGACCTTCCCGGTGGCCGCCTCCACGTCCTCGCTGTAGGCCTCCTCGACCGTGCCCAGCACGGACTCCAGCGCGCCGGTCTCCTGCCCGGCCGCCAGCATGTCGCCGAACGAGGACGGGAAGATGCTGCCGTCCTCGGAGGAGCTTGCGAGGTCTCCCCCGAGCACCAGCTTCTGCCGCATCCTCTCGGCTTCCCGGGCTATCAGCGGGTTGTCGGCGGTTTCCGCAATCTGGTCGAGCGCGTCCGTCAGGACCACCCCGCCCTTCAGCAGAGCGCCCAGCATGACGGCGAACTGCTGGGCCAACTGCTTGCGGCGAAACTGCCCCAGCGCCGGCACGCGGAGCAGAAGGCGCTCCCAGCCCAGGTGCACGTCCGGCCGCGACATGGCCAACTGCCACAGGGCCCAGAGACCAATGAGCCCCGCCAGACACCAGTACCAACCCGCGGCGAAGAAGTCGCTCAGGTGCTTCAGGATGCGCGTCACAAGCGGCAACTCGCCGCCCCGCCGCTCGATGACCTCCACGAAGCGCGGCACGACGGCGCTCATGAGGAAGACGACGACGCCGAACGTCGCCAGCGCCACCAGCTTGGGGTAGAGCAGCGCGGTCTGCATCTGGCGGCGGAAGCGCTGCTTCGACTGCAGGTACTCCGTCAGGTTGCCCAGCAGCGCGCCCAGCTCACCGCTGTTCTCGCCCGCCTCCACCATGCTGACGTAGAGCCCGTCGAACCAGTCGCCGTGTCGCTGCATGGCGGTTGCCAGCGATTCGCCCTTGCTGATGTCGTCACGCAACGCGCGGACCACCGGCTTCAGCGTGGCGGGCGCGCTCCGGCCGAGGCTGGCCAGGGCGTCCCGTAGCGGCATGCCCGTCAGCACCAGCAGGTGCAGTTCCCGGGTCAGCCAAAGTAGCTCCTTCCGGCGGTCACCGGTAAAGGGCAGCTTATGCAGCCACGAGCCAGCCCGGCCCGCCGCCTCGGCGGGTTTCATCTCGGTCACGTAGAGCCCGTGCTGCCGGAGCAGTTCCCGGGCCCGGCGCGCGGAGTCGGCGTCCAGCGTGCCGCTCACCGTCTCGCCGCCCCTCCGGACGGCCTTGTATTGATAGACTGCCAAAGTCAGGCGTTCTCCGTGGCTGCTCTAACTCGTAGTGGTCGTCGTGGTTACGCCCATCATCAGTTGATAGTTGCTTGTTGTTAGTTACTGGTTGCCTTCGTGTTCTTCGTGGTTCGCTCGCCCTCGGGACGGCTCAGGTGACGCGCATGACCTCCCCGGGGGTGGTTTTGCCGTCCAGCACCTTCCGCACGCCGTCGGCGCGCAGCGTCACCAGCCCGCGCTCCAGCGCGCTGTTGCGGATGGTCATCGCGTCGGCCTCCTGCACTATCAGTTTGCGGATGGGGTCGTCGATGGGAAGCAACTCGAACAGACCCAGCCGCCCGTAGAAACCCGTGTGGAGGCACTTCTCGCAGCCTTTCCCGCGGCGCAGCTCGGCCTCCTGGTCCTGCTCCAGACCCAGGCCCTTCAGCTCCTGCGGCGTTGCGGCGTAGGGCTCCGAACAGTCGGGGCATATGCGGCGGACGAGCCGCTGGGCCATTATTGCCGTCAGCGTGGAGGAGAGCAGGAACGGTTCGACGCCCAGGTCCAGCAGCCGCGCCACGGCGCCGGCCGAGTCGTTGGTGTGCAGCGTGCTGAGCACGAGGTGGCCCGTCTGGGCTGCCCTCACGGCCATGCGAGCGGTCTCCACGTCGCGCACCTCGCCCACCATGATGACGTCGGGGTCCTGACGCAGAATCGAGCGCAGCCCGGAGGCGAACGTCATGCCTTTCTTCTCGGTCACGGGAAGCTGCGTGATGCCGGACAGGTGGTATTCGATGGGGTCCTCCAGCGTGATGACGTTCCGCTCCTCGCTGTCCACGCGCAGCAGGGCGGCGTAGAGGGTGGTCGTCTTGCCGGAACCGGTCGGGCCGGTGCAGAAGAACATGCCGTTCGGCTCGTCCACGATGCGGTCCATCATCTCCAGATGGTCGCCGCTCAGGCCCAGTTCCTCCAGCCCATAGACTCCGGTGGAGCGGTCGAGCAGGCGGACGACGACGCGCTCGCCGTAGTTGGACGGAACGGTCGAGATGCGCAGGTCCACGTTCTTGTTGCCCAACCGCACGGTGGTGCGGCCGTCCTGCGGCAGGCGCCTCTCGGTGATGTCCATGCGGCCCATGACCTTGATGCGCGAGACGACCGGCTCAAGCACGCTCAGCGGGTAGGTGGCCACCGGGTGGAGCACTCCGTCGATGCGATAGCGCACCACGACGCCCTCGCCGGTGGGCTGGATGTGCACGTCGCTGGCCCGGGCTCGAAGGGCCTCGAAGAGCAGCTTGTTGACCAGTTGGACGACGGGCGCGCTTTCCACCGCGGCGAGCAGGTCCTGGTCCGTGCCGGCCGCGTCCAGCAGCCGGGCCACTTCGGACTCGTCCTCCTCGTCCTCCGACTCCCACTCTATCTGCGCGCCCTGCTGGTAGGAGCGGGTGATGGCGTCGTTGATCTGGGCCTCGGGAGCCAGAACCACGTCCACGCGTGTGCCGAGAGCGAGCGAGACGGCGTCCGCGATATCCGGCTCGAGGGCGGTGGCGGCGGCGAGGATGACGACGTCCTCCCCGTCCTGCAAACCCAGCACGCAGTGCCGCCGGGCGAAGTCCACCGGCACACTCTGGGCGAATTCGCGGCTGAAGGGGACGTCGGCAAGGGACTCGCGCACGGGCAGACCGAGCAGCTCCCCCTCCGCCCGCAGCAGGGGCAGTTCCTCGACCCCGGCTCCCCGGACGACGGCGCGGTCCAGCGGCAGGCCCTCCTCGGCGGCGACCGTCAGGACTTCGGCCGACTGTTCTTCGCTGAGCATGCCGCGCTCGCGGAGGGCCGCCAGCAGGGGGTGTCCCCGTTCCGGAGTCTGTGGGGCTTCCGCCATCTTCTCACTCCCCCGGTCCGGGAATGCTTTTGGATATCTCCCGGGCCTTCCGCTCGGTCTTAGCGCTGGTGCCCTTCAGGTCGGAGAAGTCCTGCGCCCGGAATATCTGGGGCCGGATGAACGCGTAGAGCGTGTTCTCGACCGTGTTGGTCTCGGCGCTCCGGAACAGCAGTCCGAGGAGGGGAATGCTGCCGAGGATGGGGACCTTGGTGACCACCTTGCGCTCCTGCGTCTGCACGATGCCGCCAACGATGATTGTTGCGCCATCGGGAACCGTTACGGAAGTCTCGATGTCATTCGTCTCCCGAGGGGGCGGGATACTCTCGCTTCTCGCCTCGCCGGTGAAGTTGCTCACGCTCAGCCCGATGTCGAGGAAGAGGTAGTCCTCCTCGTAGATGGTGGGGGTGATCTGGAGTTCGGTGCCCGCCTCCTCGTAACCGCCGAAGGAGGTGGTGCTGGTGGAGGTGGTGATGGCGCTGACGGTGGTGAAGGGCTCCTGCCGCGCGCTGGTGAAGATGGCCTCTTCGTTGTCGTTGGCCAGCAGGCGAGGGCGGGAAATGACACGGCCGTGCTGCTTCTCCTCCAGCGCTTTCAGGATGGCGGAGATATCCTCCGGGCGGAGGATGGCGATGGTGGCGCCCTGCCCCACGGGCGGAGGCAATATCCGACGGCCCGTCTCTTCCTCCACCGGGGTCAGCCCGAAGAACGTGCCGGCCTCCCCGCTGGTGTCGCCGCTGGAGGCTCGCGCGGCCAGCTCCACGCCGAGCTGGCGGGTGCCCCGGTCGTTCAACACCACCAGCCAGCCTTCGATGAGCACCTGCGGGCGCCGCTTATCCAGTTGATCGATGAGGTCCTCCAGCCACGCGTGCTCTTCCCTGGTGGCGGCAACCACGAGGGCGTTGTTCTTCTCGTCGTTGACCACCTTGATGCCGGTTCCGCTTGTGGTGGCGGCGGCGCCGAACGGACCCTCGGCCTCCTCGCCCTCCTCGGCGGCGGGTTGAGCCTGTTCCATGTCCTGTATGAGTTCGGTCAGGATAGCCAATATGTCTTCGGCCTTTGTATTGCGCAACCGGTATATGCGCACCGGTCGCTCCGGTCCTTTTGCCTCCACGTCGAGCGACTCGACGGTTTCTTTG
Source organism: Candidatus Brocadiia bacterium (assembly GCA_046483385.1). Classification (GTDB taxonomy): domain Bacteria; phylum Planctomycetota; class Brocadiia; order SM23-32; family SM23-32; genus B1Sed10-231. The sequence goes on from JAWODG010000045.1 coordinate 11,428, forward strand.
ATGGCCGGCAGGTCTTCCTCGGCGGCCACCACGAAGACGGCGTTGGTTCGCTTGTCGGCCGTGAACTGGGGCGCCGGCAAAGGTCCGGCCCCTCCCTCGGTCTTCCCCTGAGCGAAGGCCGCGTTCAACTGCGCCACCATCTGGTCCGGCCGGGCGTGTTCGAGGGGCAAAAGCGCCACCCGCGGCCGGGGCGCCCGCGTGTCGAGCCGCTGGATCATCTCCAGGGCGCGTTTCACGTTGTCGGCGTAGTCGGATATGGCCAGTTGGTGCACCTCCGGTAAGGGGAAGACCGCGTCGGTGGAGGAAAGGAAGTGCCCCACGGCATTTGCCACGGACTGGGCATCGGCGAACCTCAACGGTACGACCCGGTTGATGAACTCCTCCCCCCCGGAGCCGTCGGGCTTCGACGTCCACTTCATACCGGTTTCGAGCTGCTTGGCCTTCTCCCGCTGCACGATGAGGGTCAGGTCCTCCCGCGGGACCAGCGCGAAGCCCTTGAGCTTGAGTATTGTCTCGAATAGCGGCATCAGGGCGTCCTGCCGTATCTCGCCCGGCATCTCCAGCATCACCGTGCCGCTGAAGGTCTCGTCGTAAACGAAGGCTTTGCCGGTGACCTGCGAGACCCACTCCGCCAGCACGCGCAGGTTGACCTCGTCGGCGAAGTGGAAGCTTATGGTCTGTCGATTGCGCGCGCTGCTTTGGGGGGGCGCGCCCGCCCGGCTCACGGGGCAGAGGACGGCCAGCAGCAGAACGCCGAACACGCCGAACCTAACGCTCAGTCGTCTCACGGTAACTGACCTCCGGGACAATCCGACCGGCCGTAATCCTGCTCCGCCGAGACACGCAACACCGCCGCGTGCAGGCGTTTACATTGTAATGCAAACGGGAGGCTGATGCACCGTCTTATTCCCGAGACGAGGAGTTGGCACCTCCGCCCCACGGGGGGCACAACTGCAGCGCAAGACTCGCGTTCGGCGGCATCGGCAATGGGGAACCAGTGCCCGAAGCAAGGGCGGGAAGACGAGGTACGGACAGGGCCCATGGGGTGGACCTTCCGGACAAATGCGCTCAACGATACGACCTCCTTTCACCGAGCCGCGCGACATCAAAGGAGCGGCTGCTGCCCGCGGGCGATCGTTCTACCAGATAGTCTGTATGATAGTGTCGGCCTTCCGGTCCCGGACCAGGTCGATGATGATAAAAACTTCCTCCCCCCGCTGGATGCCGGTTGCGACCTCCTCGAAGGCCCCTGTAAGGTCCCTGCGCTCCGTGACGGGGATGTCGTTGACGGCCGTTACGATATCGCCGTCCTTGAGCCCCATGGCGGCGAAGACGCTGTCCTCGGGCACGCTCTGGAAGACAAGGCCCGTGGGGTTCCCTCCCGCGTCGTGGGCGGGCTTTGCGCTCACGCTCTCCGCTCCCTCCTTGAGCCTTTCGAGGAAGGCGTCGAACTCCTCGAATGCGATGTCGGCCAGCTCGGCCCTGGGTTCCTCGGACTGTGAGGTTGACGACGACGCGCCGACGCTGATGAGGCGCTGGGACGCCTGTTGCTGCTGTGCGGCACCGTCCTGCCCGCCGCCCGGCGAGGAACGCTTGGGCACGAGTATCCGCCGACCCTGCCGCTCGAGGATGAGTCCTTCGGACGTAATCTCCACCACCTTCCCTCCCTCGAGGCCGTCGCCGACCCGGAGCGAATCCTGCCCTCCGTTGGGGTGCTCGACGATGGCGGCGGAGAAATCCCCATGGATGATGGTGCCGACCACGGCCGCCTCGACCTTCAGATTGGCTTCCTTCCGCTCGGGCTCCTTCGCCGGCGGCGGCGCGCCGAACAGCGGATTGCGGGCCATGGACAGGTAGGCGGAAACGGGCTTCCGCTCGCCGGCCTCGGTCTCGGCGCTGAGAGCGGGAAGGTTCGGCGGGGAAGGCGGGGAGACGTCGGGCGGCTCCTGCCGCCACAGGCGCAGCCCAAGGTAGCCGCAGAGCCCCAGACCGGCCAGCGACAGCAACCCCAGCACAAGCCCCACAGTGCGGGGGGACACCGACAGGGCGCTCTTACGCATGGGGAGGCACCTCCTCAGACTGCACGCCGCAAGCTTAGCAGCTTTGGGAAGCCGCTTCAACCCGCCAGCCCGGTCCCCCGACGGTACGACCTCAGCGTTTTCCCCCCGCGGCGGAGGGTCTTCAGCCGCTCCCGCACGCCGCTCATCACCTCGGCCACGACATCGGCCAGCTCGCCGTAGGTTCCGGCGGCCCCCGTCAGCAGGCGCCGGCAGTCGCTCAGGTCGGCCAGGACCTGCTCCCCCGGCTCGCACCCCGACTCGTGGAGGTGCCGCCGCACTTCGCTCAGGGCCTCGGCGGCGGCCTCGATTCGCTGACAGACCGGCCCGATGCGTTCGAGGTGTCGCTCGAGGTCCTTCTCCACTTCGTCGGGCGGCGTTCGCTGCATCTGTGCCAGCGACTCCTCCAGCGTCGCGCAGTCCCCCCTCAACTCCTCGGCCAGGTCCTCGGCCCGGCGCTGCAGTTCCCGACTTCTTCCGGGTTCAGAACTCATTGCGCATCAACTCCACGACTTCACCCAGACGGTTGAGGGTCGGCAGCAGGCGGCCCTGCAGGGCGTCGGCCAGGGTGTCCCAGTCTTCGGTCTTCTGAGCGGCCTCGACAATGTCGAGGGCCTCAGAGATTTCGTCCGCCAGCGGTTCTGACGCTTCCGTGGGGCCGTGCGCCAGGTCGCAGGTGTTCTGGACCTGATGGAGGCAGACAAACGCGTTCTGCAGGGCCGCCAGCAGGCGGAACAGGTCGGCGTTGGCCTCCTCGGCATCACCCTCCCGCAGCGACTCCGCAACGCGCGGCACCGCCTGCCGCAGCACGCGCAACATGCTGACCACATCCGCAAGGATGCGGGCCGCGTAGCCTTGCACGTCGTCGGTGGCCACGGCCACCTCGCCGATCTGCCGAAGCGGGGTTTCCGCCAGCTCCGTGAGGTCGTCGGCGGAGAACTGCCGTTCGTCCACTCGCAACCCCACCACCACCTGATCATCCGGGATATCGCCGTCGGCGCGGAGCCGGTTCAGCAGATCGCCCAGGTCGCCGTCAGTGCCCGCTCCTTCCTGAACGACGCGCTCATTGACGCTGACTTTCATGTGCGTTACTCCTGTTCTTCAACTCAGAGGAAGTTCACGATGGACGGTTTGACGGACCCGGCGGCGACCTGCATGACCGTCTGCAGCAGGGAAAGCTGGCTCTTGTACTGCATGGTCACCTCCGCCATGTCGGCGTCCTGCCGGTCGGATATGAGCTGGGTGTTCATGTCCTGGACGCTCTCGGTGGCGCTGCGCAGCAGGGGGAGCTGGGCCTGTCGCTCGCCCATCCGGCCGAGGGCCCTTCGGATGCCGCTATGCGATGTCTCAAGGTGATCTATCAACCTGTTAATCTCGTCCCGGTCGTTGTTGCGCATGGCGTCGCGCAGGGCGATGACCGTCTGGAACAGATCCTCCTCGCCCTGCCATACCTCCCTGCCGACGATGTTCACCTCCGTGCTTACCCCGGGGGCGATCTCCACCCGGGTGCTCACCATCTCCCCCACGTAATCAACCTCGGAGATGTCGCCCGCCGCGTCGGTGGTGACCTCGAAGGGAGCACGCGTGGCGGACTCGCCGCTGAAGATGTAGGCGTCGTTGTGCTCCTCGTTGGCCATCGAGACCAGCGTGCGCAGCAGGCCGTCCACTCCTTCCGCCATGTCTCGACGGTTCTGTTCGGTGTAGGTGTCCGTGGCCGATTGGACGGCAAGTTCCTTGATGCGGCTAACGGTCTCGGAGCCCTTCTGCAGAGCGCTGTTGGCCACCGACAGGACACCGTCGACGGCTTCCAGATTGCGCAGATAGATGTCGATCTGCGCATTATCGCGGGTCAGATTCATTATCTGGCGGGCCGCCGGCACGTCGTCGGAAACTTTGTTGACCTTCTGACCGGTGCTCAACTGGGTGTTCAGGTCGCTCAACTGCGAGAGATTCCGGTTGATCGCATACTGGAGATTCCGGTCAATCATGTTCTGCGTTACTCTCATGCCTCACCTCACAAGGCGGAAAGGTCGGCGAGCATCTCGTCCAGCATGGTGATGTACTTGAGTGCACCCTGGTAGATGGTCCGCGCCTCCATGATGTGTATCATCTCTTCGTCGATGCTGACGCCCGATACGGAGTCCCGGCGGTTCTGGAGGTCCTTGACCAGGTCCTCCTGGTTCTGGAGTTGCACGCCGCGCGTGGTCTTGGTGGTGCTCAGCTCGCCCAGAAGCGCATGGTAGGAGCCCTGCAGAGTCGTGGTGCCCCCGGCCGCCACGTTCTCGGAGCGGACCTGAGAGAGTTCGAGCAGCCGGTGGTTGTCGCCCTCCATAGGCCGCAGGGAGCCCGCCAAACGTGAGGGCTCTTCCTTCAGCCGCTCGGGCACCTCGATGCCACGGGCACCCTGACCGGAAAACAGCACGTTCAACCCGAGAGCGTCCAGCACGCCGGCGGTGTCCATCTCCGCCTGGGCCATGAAGGAGAAGCTGTCCCCCGCCGCCACGTTCCCTTCGCTGAGGGACAGCCTCAGGCCGTCCTCCAGGTGGATAACGTCGCGCGGCTCGTAGTCCGCGTCGATCTGCCGGTTGACCGTCCGCAGCAGGGCGCCGCCCCGGTCGTAGACGTCTATCGCTATGTCGATGGTGTCTGTGCCGATCTCGCCCGCGTCAAGAAACCGCACGTCGTAACGCAGGTCCTGCTGCCCGGTGTAGGCGTCCAGGATGGCCGGCATCGTCGGAGAGGCCGCCGTGATGTCGCCCGCTTCGGCGGGGTTCGGGTCGTAGGGCGTGGCAAACCCGAAGGCGTAGCCGTCCTCGGCCTGGAGGGTCAGCCGGTCCCGGTCGATGGTGGCGCTCACGTGATCGACGGTCGCGTTGATCGCGTCGCGCACGGACACGAGGAAGGCGTCGGCCGCTTGCGTTGTGTCCAGAGTCAACTCGAACTGCGTCACCTCACCCGTGGCCTGGTCCTCGACGTTGACGACCAGCTTCTCGTTGGCGCCGCCGGGGACGCCGTAGCCGGTCTCGTTGAACGGGGTGTCGTCCGGGAAGGCGTGGAGCCCCTCCAACTGCTCGAACCGGCCCTCCAGCCCGAGGCCGGTGGTGTGAACGAGGTTGACGGCACGGCGAAAACCGTCGGCCAGTCCATCCAGGGCGTCCCGATAGCCCGGCATCACCTCGTTGATCAGGTCCAGCAGGCCGCCCAGCCTACCGGCCGTGATTCTCATACGATGGCCGGTGGCCTCCTCGAAGTTTATCTCGATGCCCCCGTCGTCGGTGGGGTTGTCCACGAGCGTGACGCTACGGTTCTCGTTCACCAGCAGGGTGCCTGCGCAACTAACGTTGACGACACCGTCCTCCACCGTATGGACCTCCACGTTCACCAACTCGGCGAGGTCCGAGATGAGCTGATCCCTGGTGTCCTTCAGGCTCGGGGCGGACGTTCCCGACGTCTCGATGGTCTGGATGCGGCCGTTCAGGGACGCGATTCGCTCCGTCAACCCGTTTATCTCTTCGACCACGCCGTCCACGCTGTTGGCCACGTCGAACTCGACGTTCTCGAACTGTTCGTGGAGCTGGTTGAACATGTCGCAAACGGCGACGGCCTTCTGCACGACCTGCTCCCGCAGAGTGGGGTCGTCGGGATCACCGGTCAACTGGTCCACGCTGTCGAAGAACTCCCCCAACCGCGTGTCGAGCCCGGCCTCGGAGGGTTCCCCGAAGATCATCTCCATGTGGGTGAGGGTCTCCTCCTGCACGCCGAAGAACTCCCGCGCCTGGGTGTGGTCCAGCAGGGCCTTCTCCACCAGTTCATCGATCACGCGATCGACGTTCTCGACCTCCGAGCCCAGGCCGATGCGCACGCCCCCCACGGTGCCTCCTATGACGGGCACGACGTCGGCCCGCTTGACGTGGTAGCCGGGCGTATTCGCGTTCGCGATGTTGTCGGCGGCCATGTCGATCAGCCGGGACATGGCCCGCACGGCGTTCACACCGGTGACGAATCCGGCCATCTGGACCTCCTCACACGCTCTGCTGGTAGGTGCCCACCTGGTGTCCGCGCCGGACCTCCCCGTCGGGCGCGTAGGTGCGGCCGGGCTGGTGCCCGCCGCCCAGGATGCAGAGGATCTGCTCGTTCAACTCCATCGCCTGCCGCACGCGCATCGCCGTCCGGAGGGCCTCCTGGCGGAGCTGCTCCACCAGCACCGTCAGCCGCTCCCGCCTGTCGCTGAGGGCTATGGCCGTCGGCCCGTCCAGGGTCTCGACAAGCCGGCCGAGCGTCACGGCCTCGGCATCTTCGTCCGTCAGCCGGGCCAGTTCCGCCCGCAGCCGGCAGGTGCGGCGTTCGAGTTCGGACTCCTCCGACTGCAGGACGGCCTGCTGGTCGACCAGTTCGCGCAGTTCCTCCACCTCTCCGGCGCCCACGCACTCGCCCATCCGCCGAAGCAGGGACCGCTTCTCCTGCAGGAGCGCCATCTGCCGGTCCAGCAGCGGAAGAAGTTGTTCAGCCTGTTTCATCTAATCGCTCTCCGTATCGGGTGCTCAGCGCTTCCTGCAGGTATCCGGTCAGCGGGTCGCCCTGCGCCTCCGCCAGCGCGCGGGGCATGAACATGCCGAAAAAATCGCGGACGCCCTCGGACACGACGCTCTGCTCCTCGTCCCGCCCGACGGTCCGCTGCATCTGCTGAACCAGCGTGGTGTAGAGGACGGACGCGAAGTCCCGCGAGACTTCCGCCAGTTCTTCCGCATCAGCCGGCGAGCCCTTCCCCGGGGCGACGCTCCGGCGCAGCCCGTCCACCCGACTGCCGAGGGTCAGGCCGAGTCCGTCGCGCACCGCGTCACATGATTCTAAGCTCAGCATGCAGCGCTCCCGCCTCCTCCATGGCCTGGAATATCGAGATGATGTCCCGCGGGCTGGCGCCGAGCATGTTCAGCGCCCGCGCCACCTCGCTGACCGTCGCCCCCTTGTTCAGCACGCTCAGTCCGCCCTCCTGCAGGGGCTTCTCCAGAATCCGCATCGCCGTGCGGGGAACCACCGTCGTCTCCCCCTCCGAAAGCGGCTCCGGCTGGGAGACCTCCGGCAGCTCCTGGGTTATCACCGTCAGATTGCCGTGGGAAATGGCCACGGTGGATATGCTCACGTTCTGCCCCGCCACGATGGTGCCGGTGCGCTCGTTGATGACGACCACAGCGCGGGAGTCGGGCGTCACCTCCAGGAGCTGAACGTCGCTGACGAGCTGCATGACCTCATCCGGCGACAGTCGCTTGGGTATGGTGACCCGCACCCGGCCGGCATCCACCACGTCCGCGTGGGCTACTGTGCTCTCCTCGACGGCCGAGGCGATGCGCGTGGCGGTGGCGAAGTCCGGATTGCGCACCAGCAGCGACATCGTGGTTCCCTGTACGAACTGGCTGCCCACCTCGACCTCCACGGTGGCTCCGCCGGGGACCCGGCCGACCGTGGGATGGCCCTGCTGTACGTCGGCGGCCTGCCCGCCGAAGGCAAATCCACCGACCGTGACCGGCCCCTGTGCTACGGCATAGACTCGGCCGTCGGCGCCGGTGAGGGGCGTCAGCAGCAGTGTGCCACCCCGCAGGCTGGAGCTTTCGTCCAGCGCCGATACCGTGATGTCCAGCTTGCTGCCCGCCCGTGCGAACGGCGGCAGGTCAGCGGTCACGACCACGGAGGCGATGTTGGCGGCATCCAGCTCACTCAAGCCCCGCCCCACTCGCATTTTGGTCAGCATGTTGCGGGTAACGTCGCTGGTGAAGTCGCTGCCGCCGCCGGTGCCCGCCAGCCCCACCACCAACCCGAAGCCGTAGAGCGGGTTGGAGCGCACACCCTCGATGGTCGTTATGTCCTTGACCCGGGCGGCGCGGGCCGGCACGGCCAGCAGAATGGAGGCCACCATCACCCAGGCTGCGGCCATCCGGATGTGAGTTCTCAGTTGGCGCATCTCGTCACTGCCCCTTCTCAAGTTCTTAGAACGGCCAGACCGCACTGATAATTCGGTTCAGCCAGCCTTCTCTCACGTACGCGTTGGAGGTGCCGTGCGTCTCGTAATAGAGCTTCAGGTGGGCCACCAGTCGTGATGATACCGTGTTGGCCCCGGAGACTTCCTCGGGCCGGACGATGCCGTTCACCGTGGTCACGACCTGTTCGCCGGCTATGACGCGCTCCTTGCGCCCGGCGATGACCAGGTTCCCGTTGGGCAGGCGGTCCTCGACCGTCACCGTTATGCTGTCGGAGAACTGCCGACTCCCGGTGTGCTCGTCGGACCCTTCGAGCGTGCGGGAGGACTCCTGCTCCAGTGTGCCGGCCGGTATTTTCAGGCTGCCCGCGGCGGTCTCGATGTTCAGCCGCCCGCTGTGGGCGGTGGTCTTCTCCGACTCGCGCTCGCCCTCGAGGTTGAAGGAACTCTCGTCGGCTATCAGGACGGTCAACGAATCGCCCACGTCGCTGGCGACGTCATCCGCGTACAGGAAAGCCGCATCCTTCTGACGGCGGGCCCATATCGACTCCGCGTTGGCGCCCGGGATAGCGGCAACGCTCAGCAGCATCGCCGCGGCAAGTGTCAGGACGTGCAGTTCAGCTTTCATGGTCGGGACCTCCCAAGGGCACCTTGATGACGCCACCGGCCATGGCGACGCCCACGACCTCGCGGCCGGTCTTCAGGTTTCTGGCCCGGGCGAGTTCACCCCGGCGGGCCCGGTCCAGCGCCTCGCCGAGCGTAACGATCCGGAGAGTGCGGCTCTCGACCACCAGGAACACACGCTGGCTGCGCTCAATGACCACGGGCTCCTCCTTCTGCCGGACCAGGCGCTCTGTGAGGACCTGACCGGGCTGAATGGTGCGCGCGGCAACCTTGCCCTTCACCTCGTGCATGCTGCGCAGGCAGCGGCCGTGTGCGCCGGTCGTCTCCCGACGGGTCACGACGCAGTTGGCCTCGGAAAGCGCCTCGCCCCGGGCGATGCGGCGTCGCGCCACCGCCGCGGCGCCAAAGAGGCGCGCCCGGAAGCTGACCGGCACCCTCTGCAGCCGACGCCCGTTCCGCACGACGTCCACGTCCACCCGCACGTTGCCCACCGGCGCCCCGGAACCGTAGAGGGTCGGCTGAAGTTCCACTTCGCCCTCCCCCGCGGTCACGGTCACCGGCTGAACGTCGCGCACGAGTTCAGCGCTCACTTCCGGCCCGCCCTCGGGGAATTGCGACATCAGGTGCTGGCGAGCCGCCCGCGTGATGCGTTCCGGTTCCACCCGAAGCGATTTCACCCGCACGATGCAGGAATCGGCGCCGGTAAAGCGGAAATCCTTGAGCTGTTGTCCGGCCGAGACGAGCCGAACCTTGACCAGCACGCGGCTGATCTCCCGACCCTGGCCGGGCCACGGAGCGTTGCCCAGTGCCAGTTCGCCGAGCTCCTGGGGCGCGCTGTCCGGAAGCGCGGCCACGTCCTTCAGTCGTATGACCTCGCCCGTCAAGCTGGTGTCCTCCCTCAGGCGTATCTCGAGGCGGTCGGTCTCCGTCGCCCCGCAGATGACGGCGGGCAAGAGCAGGAGGGCCAGGCAGATGGCTATTCGGGTCGCTTTGCTCATGTGATGAGTCCGTTGGTGGACTGGAGCAGTCGGTCACCCGCCCGCACCACGCGTGAGTTGAGTTCGTAGGTGCGCTGGGCGACTATCAGGTTGACCAGCTCGTTGACCACCTCGACGTTAGAGGTCTCCAGGTAACCCTGCTTGAGTTCCCCCAGCCCGTCCAGCCCGGGCGTGCCCGTGGTCACGGGGCCGGAGGCCACCGTTTCTCCGAACAGGTTGCCCCCTTCGCTGGAGAGGCCGGCGGGGTTGACGAAGTCGGCGAGCTGGATGTTTCCTATCACCGTGGGTTCGGAATCGGGCGTCTGGACCGACACCGTGCCATCGCTGGCGACGGCCACTGAGATGGCGTCCGTCGGCACGCTGAGCCGGGGATACAGGGGGTAGCCCTGCGAGCTCACGACCGTGCCGTCCGGGCCGACCCGGAAGTTGCCGTCACGGGTGTACTTGATCTCGCCCGTCGGCGTCTCCACCTGGAAGAAGCCCTGCCCGGTGATGGCCAGGTCCAGTTCCCCGGAGGTGTTGTTGATGACGCCCTCGGTGAAGACCTTGAGCGAGGAGACGGGGAAGACGCCGCTGCCCACCTCCAGGCCGGTGGGCATCTGGGTGGTCTCGGTCTGGCCGCCGCCGGGCCACCGCTCGACGAGGTACATCAGGTCGGCGAAGTCCACCTGGGACTTCTTGAACCCGGTCGTGTTGGCGTTGGCCAGGTTGTTGGCTATGGTGTCGATGCGCAGCGTCTGCGCGTCCATTCCCGTGGCCGCCGTGTGCATCGCCTTCATGCTGTGGCCTCTCCCTACGTCGCGGATCTGATGAGCTGGCTGTTGAGCGAGTCGAGTCTCTTGACGATTCGTGAGCTTGCCTCGTAGGCCCGCATGATGCCGATCATGCCGACCATTTCATGGACCGGCCGCACGTTGGAACCTTCGATGGCCCCCTGCAAGACCTGCGGTTCGAGCGCCGGGCGAGCGGGCGGCCCGTCGTTCCGATACAGGCCCCACCCCTCCGCCGCCAGCCGGTCGGGGCGAGGCAGCGAGACCACCCTGAGCTTCCCAAGGACTTCCCCGCCAACGCTGACCTGCCCGTCGCTGCCCACGGCGAGCTCGCCCGCGCCCTCGGGCACGGACAGCGTCCCGCCGTCGGACATAAACGGGTTGCCGCGGGCATCGACCATCTGCCCGGTTCGGTCCAGATGGATGCGCCCCTTGCGGGTGTAGCGCTCCCCGCGCGGTGTGTTCACCACGAAGAAGCCGTCGCCCTTGAGAGCAAGGTCGAGGGGCCGGCCCGTGCGGCGCACCGGACCCGAGCTTGTGTCGAGGCTCGGCCCGACCAGCCGCGGCCAGCGGGGCGCCATTGTCCCCCGTTCCGGCCGCCCCGCCAGACTCAGGTCCTTCAGCAGCGCCTCGAAGCAGTTGGTGGTGCGTTTGTATCCGGGCGTATCGGCATTGGCCAGATTGGCGGACACCGCCTGCATGGATTCGGCCAGGCAGTGCATCCGATTGCCCATCACGTAAACGCTGCTTTCCATGGGACCTCGGCTCCTCGGTGTCGTTACCCGTCAGGGAGGGCGCAAAGCCTGTGCCGGGGCGGGCCGGCCCGAGGGCGAGAGAGCGACAGGCCGCCTGAAGGGCCTGCAAGGGCTCCATGGGATGAGGGGATCGTCGGTTGGGAACGCACCGACGCACGGGCGCGCGGAACATTTTTCCGTTGACGGAAAGCTATTTCCGGTCGGCCAGTTCGAGCCGGTGCACGAGACGGAAAAGGTACCGCCGTTCCTCGGCGTCCAGTCCCGGGAAGTTGACGTGGTAGAGACACCGCCCCCCGGCCAGGCGCTCGGTTTCCACTATGGTGCCGCCCAGCCGGCGCTCCCCCAGTTCCACACCTGTCTGGTCCCTCCGGGGCAGGTAGTCCGAGGGGCGGAAGTGCACCACGACGTCCTCCCCCTCCTCGTAGTAGCACTGGGAAACCACGGCGAGCCCGCCCGCGCTCAGGTCGCGGAGCGTCCCGACCCGTTCCACCTCGTCCTCCTCCCAGGCGGCGCGGAAGGTGATGGACTCCCCCACGCTGACGCGATGGAACTCCCGCGCCCCCGCGGACCGGACGTCGAGGGCGTGCGCCAACACGAAGAGGGAGCCGGCCCCATCAACCCTTACGACTTCCGTCTCGAAGCTGTACGCGCGGTTCCCCTCGAAGAACACAGCCTCCACCGTTCGTCCCGTGATCTCCTCGGGCGGGGTTTCGGAGAGCCTGACCCGGAGGAAGTCTTCGCGGCGCTCAGAGACGTTCCCCCAGAATTCCCGCCCGCCTTTGGAAGCAAGCTGCAGTTGCTGGCCTTCCCGGAGTTCCCGGGTGCTGTAGTAGACAGGTCCCTCGGTCTGCAGGAATCCCAGTTTCCGGCGGATCTCGGCCACGGACCGGGCCGCGTCCTCGGCCTGCTGCCCTCCCGAGGCGCAGAGGGGCTTCAGGTAGCGGTGCACGGCCCGCTCGAAGACCTCCATCTGCTCCAGCAGCGAGACGGGCGCCTCCGGGCATTCGCGCGTGGCCAGCTCGCGGAGCAGCTTGCGGGAGGATGGGTCCAGTTCCCAGCGGTCCATCCGCGCGCCGAACTCCTGCCAGTTCTCGACCAGCCGACGCCTGCGCCGGATGCCGCGGATCAGCACGTGAATGACCAGCGCCACGACCGCCAGGCCCGCGAAGCCGATGATAAGCAACGCCCAGCGAGGCCGGGTCGCGCTCTGGAGCCCGTGCTGCAGTCCCCGCAGCCGGCCCAGAGCGCCGTCGGAGTCGGCCGCCGTCGCCTGGAGGGTAAGCACGAGGCAATAGACCTGATCCATGCTTCCCCCTCCCGGATAGTGCGGCGGCGCGGCGAAAGCGTTGCGCGTCTCCCATCTCTCAGTTATGGGCCGGGCCGGGCGAGGCGGCAGGGCACCGCCCCGCCCGCGGGCTTCACCGGTCTCACGTCACGATGCTGGCCAGTTGCTGCAGGATGCTATTTGTAACACGAACCGTCCGGGAATTCACCTGAAAGCCGCGCTGTGCGACGATCAGCCGCGTGAACTCCCGGGCAATGTCCACGTTCGAGTCCTCCAGCACGTTCTGACGGACGGCGCCGGCCCGGCCCTGCAACCCGCGGGAATAGACGGTGGACCCCGCCGAGGGGGTGTGCCGGTAATAGTTAGCTCCGATCCGTTCGAGCCCCTGCGGGTTGTCGAAGACGGCCATTTGCATGTCAGCTATATCCAGTGTCTCGCCGTTGCTGAAGGTGCCACTGAGCCGACCGGAGCCGTCAACGCTGACGCTCTGCAGGGAACCCGTGCCGTAGCCATCCTGATCGATGGCGCCGGCCGAGGACTCACCCCCCATCTGGGTCAGGCCGTCGTAGAAGCCTATGCGGCCCAGATATGCTCCTATGTCCTGCGCGGTGGCGGTGCCCGGAAACTCCAGGCTGATGTTGGCGTCGAGGTTCTCATGGCCGGGGTCGGCGGACGTGTTGCCGAAGTAGTCCGTTTCGCTGACGCCCTGGTAGATACCGTTCTCGTCAAACGTGATGCCGGCAATCCGACGGTCCGTAACATTGGTGGCGTCCGCGCAGCTATTGACCACCATGTCCCAGACGTTCTCGTGTTCGCCGTGGCGCACGAACGTGACGGTCAGGGAGTGACTCTGCGACTGCCGGTCGAAGATGTTGATGTTGGTGGACTGTGCCGACGCCCCGCCCACCTCCAGGTAGTCGAAGTCGGTGGGCATGGCGTCGGGGTGAGCGGTGCTGGAAAGGTCGACGTCCAGCAGGCTGTATCCCGCCCGGGCATCCTCCAGGTGAATCCGCCCTTCGTCCATGTACGCGCTCACCTCGTCCGGGCCCCCAAAAGTGGCCGTCACCGCGTCCAGCAAGTCCTGCATGGTGGTTCCGTCGTTGGCCGCACCGTAGGTGAAACTGCCACTGACGGCGGTACCGTCCCGCGTGGTGCCACTTATGTCGATGGTGTCCCCGTCGGTGAAGTCGGTTAGCCGCTCGATATCCGTCATCTCCGCCGCTCCGTCGGCCAGACCTCCACTGGTCAGGGTATAGGTGCCGATGCCCCGCAACGTAGAGCTCGTCGGATCGTACTGCCCAGCGCTCAGGTTGCCCTGGAAGGTCACCTCCTGAGTGCGGCTGCCCGGCAGTTCCGTATCGAACGGTATGCGTATGGCGCTGTCCCCGGCGACCTGGAAGCCGAAGTCCTCGCCCGTGGTGCCGATGCGCTGGACGCGATAACCCGTGGCCGGGTCCACCAGGTAGCCCTCGCTGTCAACGTCGAAGGTGCCGTCCCGGGTAAATACGTTGCCGGACCCGTCGTTAACCACGAAGAAACCCGACCCGTCGATGGCAAGGTCGAAATCCTTCTCGGTCGAGGTGAAGCTCCCCTGCGACATGTTCTTCGCGATGGAGCTAACCCGCACGCCCAGCCCAACCTGGATGGGATTGGTACCGCCGATGTCTTCGCTGGCACGCATGCCGCGGCTCAGCGTCCGGGAGAACATATCGCTGAACGTAATACTGTCCTCCTTGTAGCCGACGGTGTCGGCGTTCGAGATGTTGTTACCCGTGACGTTCAGCATCTCCTGGTAGGCGCGCATGCCGAGAACGGCCGTCTGGAGTGCGCTGGACATGGGAGTATCTCCTTCGTTAGAGGATTTTCCTGATCTGTTCCAGGGGTACGGCTTCTCCGTCAACGGTGATCTCTATCCTGTCGTCCCGCGTGGACACGGCCTCGACCGTGCCCTGCCGGACCTCCGAGTCGGACCTGTATTCAACCTGCCGCCCGATCAGGCCGGTTCCGCTGGCCAGCCGGTGAAGCTGCAGCATGCTCTGGAAGCTGTCGTTCAGCTCCCGGATCCCGTCCAGGGACGCAAGCTGCGCCATCTGGGTCATCATCTCCGTGTTGCTCATCGGCTCCATGGGGTTCTGGTTCTGAAGCTGGGCCAACAGCAGGTTCATGTAGAACCCGCTGTCCGCGTCCATGGCCGCCGATGCCGCCGAGCCGATATCCATCGCGTTTCTCTCCCGCTAAACGAGGCAGTCCATCCCGCCGGATTCGGTTATCCGAATCCAGCCGGCCTCTTCGAATCCTTCCAGTTCGCCCAACTCGAGCCCCTCTCCGCCGAATCCCGAACCACCGGGCAGGCCATTCCGGCTGCTCCACCCGCCCTGGTCCGATCCCTGGCGGTAGTCGCCCACGTCGAAGCGGCTCACGTTTACGTCCATTTCCTTCAGTGTGCGGTCGAGGTTCTGCATCTCGCTGCGGATGACCTCGCGCACCTGCGCATCCTCCACGCGAATGCGCACCTCCAGCGTGCCCTCGCGCATCTCCACCTCCAGCCTCATGCGCCCCAGCTCGGGAGGGTTGAGCTGGAGGCGCAGCTCCGTGCGCCCATTGCCCTGCAGATACTGCGTGGCCTGCACGATGCGGGAACGCGTCCAGTGCAGCGCCCGGCCTGCCTCCGTGCGCACCGGCTCGGGCACGCGGTCCTGCGCGGCTTCCATCATGCGCTCCCAGGCCTGGCTGGTCTGGGCCCTCGGCGTCGCGTCCCCGGAGACTCGTCTCTCACCGCTCGCCTGGACTTCGGCATGTCGTCGGGAACCCTGTTCGGCTTTGTCGCCCGTGGCTTCCCGGCGGGTCCCGGAAGGCTCTTGCGTGTCGTTCGAAGTCTGGACACGGACGCGCTCGCCGGTCGGCGTCCGGCTTTGGGTCCTCTCGCTACGCGGGGCCTCATCCCGTGCGACGCCCCGCGAACGCTCTCCTTCCCCCGCGGGCTCCTTTACGACCGCCACCGCGTCGCTGCCTTCGGCCCGGTTGCCGGACCGCTCAGTGGCCGGTTGCGATCCGGTGCGTTCGCCTGGATCAGGAGTCGGCCGCACCTCGCCCCGGGCAGGGCGCTCAGTGTCCGCGGCCTTGTCTGCCGGCCCCGGCCTCTGCGGGGCTTCTCGGGACGTGCGTTGTGCGGCCCGCGCCGCACGCTCGTCGACGTTCGTCTGGGCCTTCGCCTGCCGCTCTCGCCCCGGTTCAGCTCGCACTTGCTCCCGAACCTGACTGGCTGTCGGCTTCTCCGAGCGGGCGGTGGCTTCCTGCGGAACTCTGCCATCGGTCGCCTTTCCTTCGGCTGTCCGCCGTCCGGCATCCTGTTGCCCTTCTCCTGCTACAACCGCCCTCTGCTCCCCACGCCCCTGTGCGGCCCCGGTTGTGCTCTTGCTCTCTTCCCGGCCGGCTGCGGTAACTCGCGTGCCATCCGTGCGGCGGCCGGTGTGCTTTTTCCCATCGCTTTCGGTTCGGTCCTGGCGGGGCCCTTCTTCGGCTTCGGACGATTCACCGTGACTTTCCTTCGCCCGCGGTTCCTCGTCGCTCTTCCCCTGGGGGGAGTCGGCCTGGCACGGTTGCTCCGCTGCGGCGCGGGCGTCCTGCTCGGCCCCGGCGCGCCGCTCATCCGTGTCCCGCTGCGCCTCGCCCCGGGGTCGCTGCGCGCGTGTTCCCTCCGACGCCTCGTTCAGCACGGAAGAGAAGCTCTCGCCATCGCCCTGCGTGGCCGAAGGGGCTGCGCTGGAGGGTGCCTCCGCCGGCGGGGAGGGCCCGGCTTGCGCGATGGATGCGGAACTGGCGTTCACCCAAGTACCTCTGGCTTCGTGGAACGGTTCTGCGTGGGAGGGAGCAACCGGCATGCCAGAGAAGGGGGCCCCAAGCCGACAGGTGCCTGTAGCAGCACGAGAAGACCTCAGGACGGCCCATGCAGGCCGCGGGGATGACGGTGGGAGCGGCCCTGATCAGACGAACTTTTTTCCTCGTTCGGGAACTTCCTTCCGTGCCGGCCCCCCGCCGTGCGCTTGCGCCTGCGGGCGGCCGGTCAGAGTTCGCGGGAGGCCCGGTAGGCCACCTGGTCCGCCACAAAGCGCAGGAAGTAGCGGGGCGAGTTCAGGAATATGTCCGGCCCGAACCGGCAGTCCGGTGCGTCGGAGTTGCGGCGATAGTAGGCCTTTATGCGCTGCCGGACCCCGTGCTCGGCGGCATCCCACCGCTCGGCTACCGAGAACAGCACGCGCCCGTCGCCCGTTTCGACTATCTTCAGGCCAACAGTGGCCGAGACCGGCCGGTAGGGGTCCATCTCACTGAGAGTGCCGATCACCACGGCGTCGGCCAGGTAGTCGTTGCGCGCCCGCACCAGCACGTCCAGCGGCATACGACCGGAGACGAACGGGTCCGTCCCGGCGCCGATGTCCTGGCGGCTTACAACCACCACGTCGGTGGCGGAGGTCCAGTCGGTCAGCTTCTCGGCCAGCGCCCGGGTCAGGTCAGCGGCGTAGTCGTGGGAGCTGTACCGGGTCCGGTCGTGAAACTCGACCACCACCATACGCTCGAGCGCGACGTCGCGACTCGGCGGCCGCGGCTGCGGGGGCGGCGGCCCGGCGCAGCCGGCGACCCCCAGAAGCATTGACAAAAGGGCCGGCAGGGCTGTAAGCGAACGTGGCGTGGTTTTCATTCCGCTTCCTTTTCGGCCTTGAAGCTCTGGAGAACGGTCAGTATTTCCTGCAGCACCTGCAGTTCGGCCTCCTCGGCCTGCCGTATCTCGTCTCGGAAGCCGAGCACGTCGGCCTTCCACTGCTCGAGGGCCTTTTCCGTTTCGGCGATCCGGGTATCACCCGCCTCGGCTTTGGCCCGCAGGTTCTGGATGGTGTTCTCCTTCTCCTGCAAGTCGATGCGCAGGTCACTGATGGTTTCTTTGAGGCGCTCGTTCTCGGTCCGGGCCTCCTCCAGCAACTTCATGGTGTTGTTGAGCGTTTCGGTCAGAGCCGGACCCGCGCCTCCGAAGGGGACGACCGGCCGCTCGGCTTCCGGCCGGGGCAGAGGCGCCGCGGATGCTTCCGGTGTAACCGTCGTTTCTGGTTCGGCTTCGGCGGCGACCGACGGGGCAGGCCCGGCGGGCCCCGCCTCGGGTGCATCGGCGATGGGTCGGTCCGCGGGGGCATCGTATAGAGGCTTCGGTTCAGACCGCTCGCTGATGGAGGTGGCGACCTCTCGCACGGTCTCCGCCGCCTCGTTTGACCCGGGTCCCGAGCACGAGACCCCGGCGGGCAGAAGAACCAGGATGCTGAGCAGACTAATCAGTCGGCAGTTCATTGTTCGCTCCTTCCTCGTCGAGGTACTCGCAGCGCAGGGTGGTTACACGCCCACAGGGGCAGCGCACCTCGATGCTCAGTATTGTGCCGTCCGATGCCCGTTCGAGGTTGATCTCGGGGTCATCGTCCGGCGCGGGCCGGGGCGGCCGTAGGCGGGCCGGTCCGCCGACGGGTATCTCCACCGCGTCCGCCCCCACGGAGACTTCCCTCGCTTTGAGCACTTTCGCCTCGCTTCTGCTGAGTCCGTTTTCCATTCTACGTCTCAACGTCCAGATGTCGACCCATGTGGGCGGGGGCGCCCCGGCGGCGCTCTTCCGCGTCGTCGCCGGTGGTTTCCTGTTGCCGGCCGGAACCGGCGCCCCGCTCGTCGGCCTCGTTCAGTTCGGCCAGTTTCCTCCGGAACCGCTCCTCGTTCTCTTCCCGGTCTTCCCTGGAAAGCGGCTTGACCCGCCGGGACCTGTAGATTTGGGCGGGCCTTATCTCCTCGCTCACGGTTCGCCCTCCAGCAAACGAGTCAGGTTGTAGAGCGCGCGGGTGTGCAGCTGCGACACCCGTGACTCGCTGATGCCCAATATGTCGGCCATCTCGGCCATGTAGAGGTCTTCATAGTAATACATCACGATGATCTGCCGTTCCCTCTCGGGCAGGTCCTCGATGGCACCCGCCAGGCGCTCGATGCGCTCTTCCTTCTCGAGCTTCTCCAGCGGCGTCGCCATCTCGGACGGCAGGATATCCCTCAGGTTCGTTCCCTCGTCCGCGTCGGGGCTGCTCCGGTCGAGAGAGCCCACCGAATCCCACTGCCGGTAGGATAGGTACTTGAGCACTTCCTCCTCGGTCATATCTGCGGCTTCGGCCAGCTCCGGGACGGTAGGTTTACGCCCGTGCTCGTGCCGGAAGGCCCCCATCAACTCCTCGAGTTCGTTCAGCCGGTCCCGCGCGGACTTGCCCAGCCAGTCGGTCTGCCGAAGATAGTCCACCACAGCGCCGCGGATGCGAGGATAAGCGTACGTGGTGAACTTGACGCCGCGTGACTCCTCGTACCGGTGCGCGGCCTCAACGAGGCCCAACGTTCCGGCCGCAAAGAGATCGTCGCGAGAGGTCTCGGGACCGGTCCCCGCCGCGTGGCGCTCGACGATGTGGTTGACCAGCGCCAGGTGCTCGAGCACCAGTTCCTGCA
Organism: Candidatus Brocadiia bacterium; assembly: GCA_046483385.1. Taxonomy (GTDB): domain Bacteria; phylum Planctomycetota; class Brocadiia; order SM23-32; family SM23-32; genus B1Sed10-231. The sequence goes on from JAWODG010000045.1 coordinate 30,398, forward strand.
CGCGGCCCGTCTCATCGCTCGCGTTCTGGTAAGCTGTCTTTGCGGGTGTCGTCATGAACTCTTTTAGGCTGATTCACTCCTATCTCTGTGATACTGGCGCATCCCTTCGCGCACGACACTCAACGCAAGCTGGGCACCAACCCGCGCTACAACGGCGAGCAGCACGGCGCCGATGAGCGCTTTCCGCCCCGTCTCAAGGGGCGGACAGTCGCGCAGCAGGCCGACCATCATCGCGGCGCAGAAGGCCACGATGCCGCCCAGCATCCCGATCCGTCGGGGGAGATCACTCATCGGGCCTCTCCGTCAGGTTGCGGATGAATCGTCCCATGTCCTGCCGTCCGGGCTGGTTGGCGCTCACCAGCCGTGCGGCCAGTTTGCGCACGTCCCGACTGCACGGGGCGGCCGAGTAATGCGTCAGGAAGTCCACCTGCTTCCGCGTGGCCAGACCCACCGTGTCGTCCCAGGCCACCGAGCCGAGGTACTCGATCTCGCGGCCCAGAAACTGCATCGCCGCATTCCTCAGCCGGTCGAACCCGTTGAGGGCCTCCTCCTTGCTGTCGATCTGGTTCATCACCACGAAGACCGGCTTACCGTCCGTCCCGGGGCGGCCGTAGAGGACCTTCAGCAGCGCGTAGGCGTCCGTCAGGGACGTCGGCTCGGGGTTGGTGACCAGCACCGCGTCGTCGGCTGCCTGCAGGCAGTTCATCACCACCGGGCTGACCCCCGGCGCGGTATCGACGACCACGTAGTCCATGGGCGCGCAGAACCGGCGGAAGTCAGCCAGAAAGCGCTCCACCTGCTCGTCGCTGAGCCGCGTCATCGCTTCCACTCCGGACGCGGCCGGCATGATTTTGACCCCCCGCGGCCCTTCGACAACCACCTGCTCCAATTCCCGGTCGTGCAGCAGCACATCGCGCAAGTCGTGCCGCACGCTGAGCCCCAGCAGCACGTCCACGTTGCCCAGGCTGACGTCGGCGTCCAACAGAAGCACCCTTTTGCCCATCATACGGAGCGAGACGGCGAGGTTGACGGCGACGTTGGTCTTGCCCACGCCGCCCTTGCCGCTGGTCACTGCTACCACGCGCGCGTTGGTTCCGTTGTCGGTCACTGTGTCGGCGTTTCCCCCTCGGTCAGGTTGATGCCGGCCTCCAGCCCGCTGCCGGCCATAGCGGGCCGTCCTTCGGCGGGCGTTATCACGCCCACGTTGTTGACTTCGGCGTCCTGCGTTATCTCGTCGTAGGAGATGACGGCCACGTCCGGGAAGACCCGGCTGACGATGTTGTAGACGTAGGGCCGTATCTGGGAGTCGGTCAGGATGACCGTCTCGGAGCCGATGCGGAAGGCGTCGCGTGTCTGCTCGGAGATGCCGCCGATGATCTGCCGCAGCCGCTCGGGCGGCAGGTTGATGCGCACCCCGCCGTCGGTCTGCTCGAGCGCCTCCCGGATCTCCTCTTCCAGGTGCGGGTCCAGAGACAGCGCGTTGACCCGGCCTTCCTCATCGGAGAACTTGGCACAGATGGCTCGCGCCAAATCCTTGCGGGCAAGCTCGGTCAGCATCGTCAGGTCCTTGACCTGCGTGGCGTAGTTGCCCAGCTTCTCCAGAATCCGGGACAGGTTGTTGATGGGGATGCCCTCCGCCAGCAGGTTCTCCAGCACCTGCTGCAACTGCCCCAGCGACAGCAGGTCGGGCACCAGTTCATCCACGATGGCCGGGTTGTCCTCCTTCACGTTGTCCAGCAGGCTCTGCACGTCCTGACGGCTCAGTATCTCATCGGCGTGCTGCCGCAGGACCTCCGAGAGGTGGGTGATGAAGACAGTGTCGGCATCCACCACCGTGTATCCCTCGGACTGGGCACGCTCCTTCTCGCTACGGGCCACCCAGACCACCGGCAACCCGAAGGACGGTTCGGTCGTCTTGATGCCGCTCATGTCCGGCTCGCCGTCCGGTTTCATGACCATGAGCCAGCCCGGGTGCAGCTCGCCTTCCGCCACGCGGTGGCCGGAGAGCTTGATGACGTAGTGGTTCGGGTCCAGCTCGACATTGTCCAGTATGCGCACCTTGGGCATGACGATGCCCAGTTCCCTCGCGAACCGCTTGCGCAGGGACTTGATGCGCTCCAGCAGCGTGCCGCCCTTCTGCGGGTCGATGAGCTGTATGAGGTTGTAGCCCACCTCCACCGCTATGCGGTCCGGCTCGAGCAGAGACTGGATGACTTCCTCCTCGTTCGGCCGCTCCTCCTGCGGCTTCTCCTCTTTCTCGGGCTCTTTGAGCTTTCGTTCGGCCGTCTGCTGGCGCAACACCCAGTAAACGCCCAGAAGGCCCAGCCCCAGCACGAGGAACGGTAGCGTGGGAAGCCCGGGGAACAGCATGAAGCTAAACATGATGAGCGACGCGATGCCGACGGCCCGGGCGTTGGCGAAGACCTGCAGGCCCAGTTCCTTGCTGAGCCCCATGTCGGAGGCCGACTTGGTTACCAGGATGCCGGCCGAGGTGGACATGATGACCGCCGGTATCTGGCTGACCAGCCCGTCGCCGACGGTCAGGATGGCGTAGGTCTGGATGGCCTGGCCCACGCTCATACCCTTGGTCAGGCCGATAACGATGCCGCCGATGATGTTGACGCAGACGATGACGATGCCGGCTATGGCGTCCCCGCGCACGTACTTGGTGGCGCCGTCCATGGCGCCGTAGAAGTCGGCCTCCCGGACGATGTCCTGCCGGCGCTCCCGCGCCTCCGCCTCGTCGATGAGGCCCGAACTCAGGTCGGCGTCGATGCTCATCTGCTTGCCCGGCATGGCGTCCAGAGTGAAGCGGGCCGTCACCTCCGAGATGCGCTCGGCCCCCTTGGTGATGACGATGAACTGGATGACCACGATGATGATGAACACGATCAGGCCCACCACCATCTCGCCCCCGACCACGAACTCCCCGAACGACTCGATGACCTGCCCGGCGTAGGCCTGCAGCAAGATGAGCCGCGTGGAGGCCACGTTCAACGCCAGCCGGAACAGCGTGCCGATGAGCAGCAGGGAGGGAAACGTGGACAGCTCCAACGGCGTGCTGACCCCCAGAACGACCATCAACAGGAGCAACACGTATGCGAAGTTGAACGTCAGCAGCACGTCGAGGATGAACGTCGGCAGGGGGATGATTATCGCGACGAGTATCCCCATGACGCCGACGGCCAGCACGGCGTCGCTGTGGCGGGATACGAACGAGCTTGTCCTGCGCAGTGCGGCCATTCCTTACCTCAAGCGGGTCTCTTCTGTCTCATCACGAATGCGAGCACCTGCGCCACGGCGTAGTAGAGCCGCGCGGGGACCTCCGTGCCGACCTCAACGGCGTCGTAGAGCGTGCGGGCCAGTTCGCGCCGCTCCAGCACGGGCACGTCGTTCTCGCGGGCTATCTGCTTTATCCGCTCGGCCAGGAGGTCGGCCCCCTTGGCCACGACGGTGGGGGCGTCCATTTCGTCTTCGTCCCACTGCAAGGCGACAGCCACGTGCGTGGGGTTGGCCACCACCACGTCGGCGGCGGGCACCGCCTGCATCATGCGCTGGCGGGCGATGCGGCGTCGCATCTGGCCCTGCCGGGAGCGGACCTCGGGGTCTCCCTCGTCCCGTTTCCGCTCCTCCTTGACCTCTTGCCTCGTCATCCGAAGCTGCTTTTCGTGGCGCCAGCGCTGGTAGGCGTAGTCCAGCACCGCCACGAACAGCATGGCGGCGATGACCCGCACCATCAGCGAGGTGCACAGCCGGGTGGTGACGTCCAGCATGCCCCACGGGCTTTTGCCCACCAGCGCGGGGAACCAGGCCAGGCGGCTCTTGACGAGGAAGAAGACGATCAGCCCGATGACGGCCAGCTTGACGGCGCTGGTCAGCAGCCGCATGACCGCCGAGAGACTGAACAGGTTCTTCAGTCCCTGAATGGGGTTTATGTTCCGCAGTTTGGGCAGGATCTTCTTCGGTGTCACCAGCACGCCGGTCTGAACCACCGAGCAGGCCAGCCCCATCGCGGCCACCATGACCATGACGGGCACGGTGGTTTTAGCCATAACCCCGAACGCATCGTTGGCGGCGCTGATGACCGCCTCGGGGCTGATGCGCACCTCGCCCATGGTCCGAAGCCGGTCGGCCATCTGGCCGATGAGCACGTTCAGGCCATGCCCGCCGAACAAAAGCAGCGCGCCGACGCCGGCCATCAGCACGAAGGCGTTGTTCACCTCCATGCTCTGGGCGACCTCGCCCTCCTCCCGGGCTTTGCGCCGCCGGCGTTGGGTTGGCTTTTCAGTCTTTTGCTGGCTGTCAGGGGGCATATTCCGTCCAATCAGTCACACTAAGAGCCCGCGGCCACGCCGGTCATGAAGCGCAACATCGCGCGGGACACGTCCCCGCTGCACTGCACGAGCAACGGGACGAACAGCGCCAGCCCGATCAGGCCCGCGCCGATCCTCAAGGGAAAGCCCAGTATCAGCACGTTCACCTCCGGCATCAGACGGGCCATCACCGCCATGATCAGGCTTATCAGGAACGTCAGCAGTATCAGCGGCGCGGCAAGCTGGAGGGCGACGAGGAATGCGTGCGAAGCCGCCGTCACGCTGACCTCCTTGATGAAGTCCGGCGCCAGGAATGCACCGAGCGGCCACTGGTCGAAACTCCGGCGCAGGGCCAGCAGCATCCAGTGGTGGCCGTCGATGGCGAAGAAGACCAGCACGCCGAGCAGCTCGCAGAAGTTGCCGATGGGCGTGGCCTCCACCCCGGTGATGGGGTCGGCGATCCGCGCCAGCCCCATCCCCATCTGGCGCCCGATGAGTTCGCCCGCGATGCGGATTGAGGAGAACACGATGCGCGAGGTCACACCCATGAGGGCCCCGAGCAGGGCTTCCGCCCCGGCGTACATGAAGAAACGCAGCGGCTGCCAGGAGCCCGCCGGCAGGTACGTCCTGCCGGCCGGGAAGATGGCCAGGCTCAGCGCCAGCACGATCAGGCCCTTCAGCGCGCGCGGCGCTTTGCCCTCCCCCAGGAAGGGCAGAAAGATGAATATGAACCCCACCCGCACGAACACGAGCAGGAAGAGCTTGAGTTGTTCCACCGTCATCCGTCATGTCCCGTAATATCGCATCCATTGAAGCACGTTCGCCGTATAGGCCACCACTACTTTCAGCATCCAGGGCAGCAGCCAGAGCAGCACGCCGACCACGGCGACGACCTTCGGTATCATGGTCAGTGTCATCTCCCGTATCTGGGTGACCGCCTGGAAGATGGCCACGGCCAGACCCACTATGAGCCCCGCCAGAAGCAGCGGCCCGACCACCATCAGTCCTGTGATCAGCATGCGCCGCCCGAGGAAAACGACCATCTGCTGTGTCATCGTCTAAGCTCCGCCGAAACTGATCACCAGCGATTCTGCTATCAGCCGCCAGCCGTCCACCAGCACGAAAAGCAGTATCTTCAAAGGGGCCGATATCATCACCGGCGGCAGCATGATCATGCCCATCGAGAGCAGCACGCTCGCAACGACCAGGTCCACGACCAGGAACGGCAGGTAAAGCAGAAAGCCGAGCTCGAAGGCCCTCTTCAGCTCGCTTATCACGAACGAGGGCACAAGAACGTGGGTCGGCACGTCGTCGCGTGTCTCGACCTCGCCCACTCCGGCCATACCCAGAAACAGCGAAAGTTCGCTGTCGCCCGTTTGGTTGAACATGAACTTGCGGAGCGGCACGATACCTTCGTCGATCGCCTGCTGCGCGCCGATGCTTCCCTGCAGGTAGGGCTGCAGGGCGGCCGAGTTGATCTCGCCCATCGTCGGCGCCATCACGAACAGCGACAGGAACAGCGCCAGCCCCACAATCACCTGGTTCGGGGGGATGTTGCGCGTGGTGAGCGCCCGCCGGATGAAGCCCAGCACGATAACGATGCGCGTGAACGCCGTGGTCAGCATGAGCATGGCCGGCACGAGGCTCAGCAGCGTGACCAGCAGCAGTATCTTTATCGGCGTGGCCAGCGTGTCGGTCGATTCCTGATCGATCCGCTGCACCAGGCTGCTCATCTCCGAGAGGCGCGGCATCGGCTCCCGCTCGCTCTGCGCGCGAGCCACGGCCGGCAGCATCAGACCGCAGAGCATGACGACGCAGATGAGCCTGGTTTTCACCCGTTGCCTCCCGCGAACCTCTGCAAGAGCGTCTGGAACCCGTCGGCGGCCGGGCGCTCGTCGGCTTCCTCCAGCGGAGGCAGCTCCTCCTCATTCAACTCGGCCACGGCGGCGACGCCGTGCTCGCCGGAGGCGATGAGGATCACGCGCCCGGCCACCCGGACCAGGTGCAACTCGAGCTTGCGGCCGACGGCCCGGCTCTCGAGCACTTCCAGGTACTGCCCGCGCCGGAACGCTCCCCCGTCCAGCTTCTTGATTACGTAGACGCCGACACAGACCAGCCCGACCACGAACAGGGTTCCGCCCAGCACTCGGGCCCAGGGCACGTCATGATCGGCCGGCTCCCAGGGGAAAGTCTCGCCGTCCGGCGCCGGCTGCGGAGCGGGCGCTTCGTCCACGGCCGCGTCAACGGCGGCGGGGATCAGGAAGACTACCGCGGCCAAACTGACCAGCCATGTCGTGTTCCGCCGTCGCCGCATCGGACGCCTCCCGTGAAGGCACAGACAACCACTGCAGAGAGGCGCAACCGACGTGCCACGGCGGCATGGGAAGGGGACGCAAAGGAAGGGTCACGAGAGCGAGGCTGTAAGAGGTTTGATAAGAACAGGTTACGCAGTCCAATCAGGGCATCGCCCGACCCCCGCCACAAGCAGGAACCGGACGCCCGGCGGGACCGCGGATTCGCACGTGGTTTTTCTCAACGGTCGTTAGATTTGTCAACCCCGTTCTCGTCCTTGCCGAGTTCGCGGATGCGCCGGCCCGCGTTTATGACTTCGGTTATGCGCAGGCCGAAGTTGTTGTCCACCACCACCACCTCCCCCCGGGCAAAGCAGACGTCCCTGACGTAGAGGTCGATGGGTTCCCCGGCCGAACGGTCCAGTTCCACAACGGAACCGGGGCCCATCTGCAGAAGCTCCCTTACGGTCATGGTGGCGCGACCCAGCTCCACCGTCACCGGCATGGAGATGTCGAGCACCAGGTCCAGGCTCAGCCCGCCACCGCGGCCTTCGTCCTGCAGTTCGCCGAAGTTGGCTTCCTTGACCTCGGCTTTCTCCTCGGGTTCCTCCTGGGCCAGCTGTTCATTTTCGTCGGCCATTCGTCGTTATTCCTCCCTGGTCAGTTTGACGGCGTAATACGCGTTATGCCGGCCCGGATATCCCCGGAACTTGACTTTGTCGTTGACCATTATGCTCACCGGGTCGCCGATGCGGGTGTCCAGCACGATGACGTCGCCGGGCTCGACCTGCACCAGCCGGCCCACCTTGACGTCGGAGGTGCCCAGCACGGCGCGCAACTCCACCTTTGTCTGCTTCAGGTTTTCCCGGAGTGCCTCGTCGGTTCCGTCGTCGGTGGTTCCGCTGACGCCCGCGGCCTGCTCGACGTCAGGCGGCAAAGAGCGGACGGCCTGGAAGGGCACCGCTACCACAATCTGGCCGGAGCCGACGTTGCTCTGCATGAGGAAGCAGAACTCCACGAAGTCCTCGGTCCCGGGGAACAGGTCCAGCGCCTGCAGGTCCTCGACGAACGAGCCGAGGTCCACCTCGAACTCACCGATCCGGTGCCAGAGCTCCGGCAGGGGCTCCAGGAAGGCTTCGGCGAAGTTGGACAGCACGCGCACATCGAGGTCCGTGAACTCCAGAGTGGCGGCGTCGCCCGCGTCCACCTGCCCTCCCATCATGCGTTCCAGGGCGGCGGCCGCAAACTGGCCGTCCATGGTCAGCACCCCGCGGTATCCGAGCGGCTCCATTACGAACACGAAACCGATGACGGCGTCGCCCGCTTCCTCCAGCAGGTTCTCCCACTTCATCTGATCGATGCTGACGAGCTGGGTCTTCACGTTGCTGCGCAGAAGCCGAGAGGCATGACTGGTGGCGTTCTGGGCCAGGCTTTCGTTGATGCGCCGCAGCTTCTCAAGCTGGGTCTTGCTGAAGCGACTGGGCTGCTGGAAGTCGTATCCATGCACGCGGCGGCTGGGCTGCTCGGGCCGGGCCGAGTCCCCCTCGGGCTCCTCCTCACCCCCCTGCGTGGCCTGCAGCAGGGCTTCGACCTCGTCCTTGCTCAGCTTGCCGTCTTCGGCGGGGCTCATTGTATGTTGAACTCCGTGAACAGAACCCCCTCGACCCGCTCCTCGCCGTGCTCGGCCAGCACCGCGTTGAACCCGTCCTGTATGTCCCGCCGGAGTTTGGCCAGGGCCGTCCCCCCGCTCACTTCGGCGAGCTGCTTGTCCGAAAGGTAGGTAAGGAGCCAGTCCTGGAAGACGGCTTTCTTCTCCCCATCCACCAGCTTGCGGACGGCGGATGCATCCTCGGAAGGCACCTGGAGCGTCACGTTGACCTTCACGTAGCGGGTGGCGCGGCCTTCGGCCAGGTTGGCCACCATGTCGCCGAACTCGACGTACTCGTAGCGGTCCTCTTCAGTCGCCGTGCTCTGGGCCTGCGGCTGGTTCGGGGGGGCCTCCACCGCGCCGGTCAGCAGCCACGCCACGCCCAGGCCGGCGGCGGCCGCCAGCAGGATGACGCCCGCCACGGCGACAAGCGCCAGCACAGAGAATCCGGCCCGGGCATCACGAAGTTTCGTTCGTTTCACTTTTCTGAACTCCTTCTTCTCGAACCTGACGAACGTATGGCTTCGTCAGCATTATGTCCACCTTGAGCTGCGTGGTCGGCTCCCCGGTCCCGGTCCGTTCGTCGCCGGGCCCGCAGAAGCTGTAGAGCCTGCGGGAAGCGGCTTCGCGGGAGCCGGGGCTCATGTCGGCAACAAGTCTGCTCTGCACCCGCCGGGCGGCGCGTAGAGCCCCGAGCGCCCGCTCGGCGTCCATCGCATCGTCGCCCTTCAGCACCGCCCCGATGCGAATGACGAAACCCCGGGCCGCCACCAGCGGTTCGAGCCGCCGAGCAAGCTGCTCGCAGAACTCCCGTTGCCGCTCGCTGAATTCCTCGTCCACGGCCATATACGAGAAGGGCGTGGGCAAGGTCACGCGCCAGCCTTCGCCGTCGGGCGGTTCCATGACGTCGAACTGGTCGGCCAGGCTGTTGAGGGCCCGCTGCGCCTCCTCCCGCTCCGCGTCTATGCGCCGCAGTTCGTTCGGTTCGTCCTGCCCTTCCGGGGTTCGGTAGCGGGGCTGAAGCTCGCCCGGCACCGGCGGGCCGCCCTCGCCTTCCCAGATGCCGCCGAGCCCGAACGTCTCCAGGGCCCGCACGAAGGAGCCGCGCCCGGCGTAGAACAGGCCCTCCTGCCGCACGCTGGCGAACGCCTGCAGGATGATGAAGAAAGCCAGCAGGAGGGTCATGATGGAGCAGTAGGCGGTCATGTAACGCGGAGCGCCTTTGGACCCCTGCTCTTCTTCGTCCGTTTGTTGGGGCAAAGGTGACGTGGCTCACACCTCCAGCAGGACTATCTCGCACATGCCTTCGGGCAGCGGTTCGCTGACCAGTTCGATATTGTCGCTCAGGCCGATGTCGTCGCAGAGGTCGGCCGCATACTGGCGCAGGTAGCCCACCACACGGAGGGCGAAAACTATGGAGCGGACCTCACGGGCTTCTTCCGGCACGGACCGACCGGCTTCGGCTCGAACGATGATGGTGTAGGGGTGGGCGCGGGTCATCTTGACCACGTTGCCCAGAATGGTCTGCCCGTGCGCATCGAGTTCGTCGTCCGTACCGAACAGGTCCACCAGGGGTATGCGGATGAGCAGCGCACCCTTCAGGTGCTTCAGGTCGGCGATCTGGATATCCTCCGGATACTTCTTCAGCTCCTCGATGGGATCTTCCTCCTCCATCGGGGGCTTCTCGGCCCCCTCGGTATCGAGACGGGACTGCTCAAGACGCCGCTCTTCGGGGGTGACCCCCTCATGGGCCGGCTGGCCGGGGAATGCCGGCATCTGCCGGCTGCCGGGCATCAGTCCCTGCGCCAGTACCGCGAAGTCCTCCTTGTTGGGCGTGGAGAAGGTCAGCAGCAGCACGAAGAACGTCAACAGGAGCGTGACGGAGTCCCCGTAGGTAAGCATCCACGACGGCGCGCCGCCTCCGCCCTCGTCCGGTTCCTGCTGTGGGATCTGGTCGTGCATGGCTACTCGCTCGGGTGTCGTTCAGCGGGGGATAGGAAGGAGGTGAGCCGGTCCTCCAGCACGCTGGGGTTGACTCCGGCCTGAATGCCGGTCAGTCCCTCGATCATCATCTGTCGTATTGTCTCTTCCTCTTTGCCGCGCATGCGCAGCTTGCCGGCCAGCGGTATGAACAGCAGGTTGGCCAGCAGGGCGCCGTAGAAGGTCGTCAGCAGGGCCGTCGCCATGCCACCACCGATCTTCGACGGGTCGTCCAACTGGCGCAACATCTGCACCAGCCCGATCAGCGTCCCCACCATGCCGAAGGCCGGGGAGGCGTCGCCCATGAAGGAAAGGATGGTGCTGCCGACCCGGTTGCGGCGCTGGAGGGTGTTCAGTTCGATCAGCATAACCTCGCGGATCTGGTCGCTCTCGGTGCCGTCGATCAGCAGTTGCAGGCCCTTGGACAGGAAGTCGTCGTCCAGGTCCCGCATCGTCTCCTCCAGCGCCAGCACTCCGTCGCGGCGGGCGGTGCGGGCGAACTCCGACATCTGCTCGATCACCTGCTCGGCCGGAGGGATATTGACGGCGAAGGTGCGCTTGACCACGCTGAAGATGCGCATGACCTCGGCCAGCGGGAAGTGGACCAGCGTGGCACAGACGGTGCCACCGACGGTGATGAGGACGGCCGGGACGTTCAGGAACGCGCCCGCCCCGCCGCCCACCAATATGGCGGCGGCGATCAAAACGAAGCCCGCGACGGCGCCCAGTAGTGTGGCTATGTCCATGCTATCCCTGGCCTCCCTCCTGCTGCTCCGACTCTTTGATGCGTTTGAGCTGTTCGGTGATCTGAGCGCTTATCTTGGGATCGCTGAACGCGGCCAGCGCCTTGGCGGCGCTCCGGTCCTGCATCAGGAAGATTATCTTCACCACCGTTTCCTGCTGGCCGTCCTCGTACATCTGCGCAAATATCTCGGCGGCCCGCTCCGAATCCATCTTCCCGTATATCTCGGCGGTCCGCTCCAGGTTCTCCTGCTCGGCCCCGCGGATCGCTATCTGGAGCGCCTCGAGCTGCGCCTCCTTCTGCTGGAGTTGCTCCTGCAGAAGCGCCAGGTCCTCCTTCTGCCGACGAAGGGTTTCGCGCAGGTCGTCGCGCTCCTTCTTGAGCTGTCTTTCCCAGGCGGCCAGTTCCCGCTCCCTCCGCTCCAACCCGCCCAGCATCTGGTCGTATTCGGCCTTCTTCACGGTCAGTTCCCGGGCCAGTTTCTGCAGTCGTGCCTCGGGGCCGAAACGAAGGAAGGGCGCCTCCCGCGAGGCCGGAAGGTCGGCCAGTTCGCTGTCCGGCTCCTCTCCCCCGTCCGCCTCGGGGGACGCCTGCACCTTCAGCAGCGCGCTGAGCACGGGCACTCCCGCGAGGGGGGATTCGGCCGGCACCCCGCCGCGCGAGTTAACAACGACGACCATGCTGCCGGCGAACGCTACCAGAGCCGCCATAAGCGCCACTACTATGGCCAGTGCCTTCTTCACCGGTCACCCTCGGCCTGAGTGAACTTGTGGGCCGAGTGAAGGTCGAGGACCTTCTCCTCCGCCTTCTCGCGTTCGGACCGGAACTCGGTTCGCAGCCGGTCGCGATAGTTCTCCAGCACCTTGCGCGAGCGCAGGACATCCTCCAGGCTGCTGCGCACCTGCTCGCGTTCCTTCTTCATCTCGGCCTCCACGTTCTCGAAGTGCTCGATGCGTTCGCGGACGTGCCGCAGGTAGTCCGAGCACTGCGCCGCCTCGACCATGTCGCCCCGGCGGCGCGCGCGGCCCAGGGCCTCCAGCAGTTCATCGCGCACGCCTTCCCAGCGTCGACGCTCCTGCCGCTGCATGCGTATCGACTCGTCGATGCGCGCCAGCTCAATCTCGAGCTGTTTCTCCTGGTGCTCTCGGACTTCCAGGATCTTCTGGTATTTGAACTGAAATCCGTCTTCGGCCATGCGTCCGTTTCCATCCTGTGAGTTCGTTCAGCGGCGCGGGTTCAGAAGTCCCACTCGTCCACGATTTCCGCCAGTCTGTTCAGGGCGCCCTCCAACGGCTCGTGCTCACCGATGCGCTGTTGCAGCAGGCCGTTCACCTCGGGCATCAGGTCGATGGCTTTGTCGATGGCCGGGCTGCTGCCGCTGTTGTAAGCGCCTATCTTTATGAGGTCCTCCGCCTCCCGATAGGTGCTGAGGATGCCCTTCAGCTTGCGGGCCTTCTGCTGGTGGGCCTCCCCGACCACGGAACGCATGACGCGGCTGACGCTGCCCAGCACGTCCACGGCGGGGTAGTGGCCGCGGTCGGCCAGGTGGCGGGCCAGGGCGATGTGGCCGTCCAGGGTGGCGCGCACGGTATCCGCCACTGGTTCGGTGAAGTCGTCCCGCTCGACCAGCACCGAGTAGATGCCGGTGATGCTGCCCTCGGGGGAGTTGCCCAGCCGCTCGGTCAGCGTGGGCACCATCGAGAAGGTGGACGGCGGATAGCCGCGGGTGGTGGGCGGTTCGCCGGCCGCCAGCCCCACCTCCCGCTGCGCGTTCGCCACGCGGGTCAGGGAGTCCATCATGTACAGCACGTCCATTCCGCAGTCGCGCAGGTATTCGGCGATGGTAGTGGAGGTGAAGGCGGCCTTGATCTTCAGCAGGGGCGGGGCATCCGCCGTGGCGACGACAACCACCGACTTTTCGAGCCCGCTCGGACCTAACTTCTCCTTGATGAACTCCCCCACCTCCCGGCCGCGTTCACCGACCAGCGCAATGACATTGGCGTCCGCCTCGCTGTGCCGCGCGATCTCGCCGAGCAAGGTGCTCTTCCCCACGCCCGCCCCGGAGAAGATGCCCACCCGCTGACCCTTCCCCAGCGTGAGCGCGAGGTCTATGACCCGGATCCCGGTGAGGAAAGGCTCAGTTATCTCACTGCGCTTCAAGGGGTTGGGGGCGGGCTGGTCAATGCGGGCGCTCCGAGGGCAGGATATCTGCCCGCCCTGGTCAATGGGGTCACCCAACCCGTTGACCACGCGCCCCAGCAGGCCCTCGCCCAGGCCGACCTCGAGGTCCTGATGGGCCGAGACGACCTTGTCACCCGGCTGCACACCGTTCAGCTTCTCCAGCGGCATCAGGATGGTGGTGTTCTGTCGGAAGCCTATGACCTCGGCGCGGATGGTGCGCGTCGCGTTGCCGGCACGGGTGTGGATGTCGCAGAGCTGCCCCACCCCGACCGCCGGGCCTTTGGCTTCTATGATGGCGCCTGTGACACGGGTGATCTCCCCCTCGTAGTCCATGCAGTCCAACTCGGAGATCCGGGCCGTGTACTCGCTCAGGTCAAACCCCATTCGACTCTCCGTTCTTCTTCAACAGGCTTTTCTCTATCTTGGCCAGCCGGCCCGGTATCTCGGAGAATATCTTGCCGGAGTCGATGACGCCCACGCGGTCGCACAGCTCCTCGGCTTCGCTCATCACGTGCGTGGACCAGACCACGGCCCGCTC
>JAWODG010000048.1:0-17713 GCA_046483385.1 Candidatus Brocadiia bacterium
CCGAAGGGTGTCCGGGTCGCGCTGGAGAACCACGGCGGCCTGTCCAGCACGGGGGCCGAGATGTTGCGCCTGCTCGACCTGGCCGACCACCCAAACGTCTTCGCCAACTACGATGGCGGCAACTTCGCACTCCACGGTGAGGACCCCGTCAGCGCCTATCTGCTCCTGCGGGGGGACATCGGCTACACGCATTGGAAGGGCGTCTGCGCCAACGGGGACGAGTTGACCGCCTGCGCGCTCGGCGAGGGCATCATCGACTGGACGCCCGTGGTGAACGGACTGCTGGCGGACGCCTACGACGGCTATTGGACCCTCGAACTGCCGGAAGGCGAGGGCATGGAGGCCGCGCTGAAGCGTTCGATGGAGTATCTGCGGGAGGTGACCGGTCGATGAAGATCGTGCTGATCGGCGCGGGAAGCTTCGTCTTCGCTCCCACCGTGTTGCGGGATGCCATCGTGGGCCACCGGCTGGACGACTGCGTGATGGTGCTGGTGGACCTCGACGCCGACCTGGCCGCGGCCATGGCCGGCGTAGGGCGCCGGATGGCGCACGACGTGGGTGTCTCGACCTCTTTGCGCGCCACCACCGACCGGAAGGAGGCCCTGCCGGGGGCTGACTTTGTCATCCACTCGGCCGCGGTTCAGGGGAGGCGCCGCTGGTGGATGGACTACGAGATACTCAAGGAGGAAGGCATCCCCGAGCAGGCCCGGGAGTGCGGCGGGATGGGAGGACTGAGCTACGCCCTGCGGTCGGTCACTCTGGCGATGGAGATTGCCCGCGACATGGAGGACCTCTGCCCTGGCGCCCCGATGCTGGTGGTGGCTAATCCGCTTCCGCGCGTCCTCAGCGCCGTCAACGGCTATTCGGCCATCCGCGCACTCGGCTTCTGCAACGCCGCGTGGCACAGCCCGCACGGCTACCGGTGGCTCGCCGACCTGGTGGACAGGGATCCGTCCGAGGTCGAGGTGACCACAGGCGGACTGAATCACTTCGCCTGGGTCGTCGAACTCAGCGATGCCTGCACGGGCGAGAACCTGTTGCCGCGGCTGGAGGAGGCCGTGCGGAAAGGCGAGGGCCGACAGTTCGAAACGCTGCGCCGGTGGCTGGACGAATATGGCGCCGTGGGAGCTTCGGGCCCGCACCATATGGGCGATTTCCTGCCGCTTGAGCCCGACGACGCACGCCGTCCGCACCCTCCATTCCACGGCGATGAAGACGAGAGACGCGGGCAGTACGAGAAGCTGACCAAGATAGCCAGAGGCGCCGTGGACTGGCGTGAGGCGCTGCTTCACAGTTCTTGGGAACACCCCGTGGACGTCGCGGCAGCGCTGAGCAGAGGTGAAGACCGCCGTTTCGACATGATCAACATGCCGAACGACGGCTACCTGGCGGACCTGCCCGACGGGCGCATCGTAGAGGTGCCCGCCCGCACCCGGGGCGGCGAACTGCGCGGCGTCGAAGTCGGCGAGCTTCCCGGACGCGTCGGAGAACTGTGCCGCACCGTGTCCGACGTCCACCAGATGGTGGCACGGGCCGCCGTTCGGGGCGATCGCGGACTGCTGGAGGCCGCCATCGACCGCGACCCGGCCGTCACGGACCGGGACGCCGCCCTGCGCGCCCTCGACCGTATGCTGGAGGCCCACGCGGACATCCTGCCGCAGTTTTCCTGAGTCCGCGAGCACTGACCGAGAACGTAACTACAGGATGCCGACATGCCCGAGACACCGAACATACTGCTGATCACCGGCGACCACATGAACTGGGAGACCGTCTGCGACCGCACGGTCTGCCGCACACCCAACATCAACCGCGTGGCGGAGGAGGGCGTCAGCTTCGAGCGGAGCTACACGGCCGTCAGTCTCTGCTGCCCGTCCCGCGCCATGCTGCTGTCCGGCGCCTACCCGTGGCACAACGGCGTCTACAATCAGGTGCACGTGCCAGAGTCCGTGCATCCGGACATGTTCGAGGACGTCGTCACCTACTCGCAGCGCCTGCGCGACGCCGGCTACCGGACGGCTTACATCGGCAAGTGGCACGCGAGTTGGACGCGCGGCCCGAGCGACTTCGGTTATCAGGTCATGCGCGAGGTGGGCGGCTTCGGCCCCGAGTGCCGCGAGCGGCTGAAAGACCAGCTCGAATACTCCCCGCGCCGTGAGGCCGAGAAGGACGCCACGCTGGTGGAGCCGCGTCACGTCACGTGGCCCGGCGGCGACCGCTTCCTGATGTGGGCCGGCATGGACGCCGGCCTCGAGGAGGTGCACGAATACCGGCTGGCCACAAGCACCGCACGCACCATCCGGGAATTCCGCCAGGGGGAGGAGCCGTGGCTCATCGAACTGCACTTCCCCCAGCCGCACGACGCCTACACGCCGCTGTTGCAGTTTTTGGAGCGCTACCCGCTGGAGGACGTCGAGCTGCCCGTCAGCTTCTATGAGGAGTCCTTCGACGACAAGCCCGGACTGCTGGCGCGGGAGGCCCGCCTGTGGGACGAGTTGAGCGAGGAGGACTTCCGGCAGGGGCGCCGGCACTACTTCGCCTACTGCGAGCAGTTGGACCATTACGTCGGCATGGTGCTGGACGCGCTGGAGGCATCTGATCAGGCTGAGGATACGCTCGTGGTTTTCAGCGCCGACCACGGCGACATGGTGGGCGCGCACCAGATGTTCATTAAGGGCTGGATGCCCTTCGAGGAGACCCACCGGGTGCCGATGGTCGCGCGTTGGCCGGGGCGCATCCCCGCCGGCACGACCACGGACGCGCTTGTCCACCTGCACGACTGGGCGCACACCTTCTGCGATCTGGCCGGCGCAAGGCCCCTGCCCCATCCCGACGGGGAGAACCTGGCGCCCCTCCTGGAAGAGCCGAGCGAGCCGCCCGCCGACTGGCCGGACCACATCCTGAACGTCTACTACGGCGGCGAGTTCCTCTATACGCAGCGAATCGCCATCGGGGAGCGCTGCAAGTACGTATTCAACGGCTTCGACCGCGACGAATTCTATGACCTCGAGGCAGACCCCCACGAGGTCCACAACGCAATCGATGACCGGGATTACGCGGCCGCCGTGCAGGAGACGCGCGACGCCCTGTGGGAACTGATGGCGAAGTACGACGACCCTTACGCGGGCCACCGCTACGGTGCCGGCCGCTACCTGCCCGGGCACAGCAAGGGCCCCCTGCGCAAGTCGTGGGATTAGGCCGTCACACCCTTACACTTGCCCGGCGGCCCCTGTCCCCCTACCTTGAGGGCGCCGACCCGTGGAGGAACCTAACCGCAACCTGCCAGAGAGGCGCGTCATGGACGAGAATGAATTCGAGGAGGCCGTGCACAGGCTGTTCTGGGAGCAGGAGCATCTGCTGAACCGCCCCAACGAAGTCGGCCCACGGTGGTCCAACGGGGTATTCGAGCGCTACGTGAACCCGGTTGTCACCGCCGCGCACACGCCCGTCTTCTGGCGCTACGACCTGAACCGGGAGACCAACCCCCACCTGATGGAGCGGATGGGCATCAACGCTGTCTTCAACCCCGGCGCCATCGAGTTCGACGACAAGATATGCCTCATGTGCCGCGTCGAGGGATACGACCGCAAGTCCTTCTTCGCCGTGGCCGAGAGCCGCAGCGGCGTGGACGGGTTCCAGTTCCGGGACTACCCGGTGGTCATGCCCGAGACCGAGGACCCGGACACCAACGTTTACGACATGCGGCTGACCCGGCACGAGGACGGCTGGATCTACGGCACCTTCTGCACCGAGCGCAAGGACCCCGCCGCGCCGCCGGGCGACACATCCAGCGCGATCGCCCAGTGCGGCATCGCTCGCACGAAGGACCTGGAGAAGTGGGAGCGTCTGCCCGACCTTGAGTCGCCCTCCCCGCAGCAGCGCAACGTCGTTCTGCATCCGGAGTTCGTGGACGGGAAGTACGCCTTCTACACCCGCCCGCAGGAAGGTTTTGTGCAGACCGGCAGCGGCGGCGGCATCGGGTGGGCGCTCTGCGAGGACATCGAGAACCCGGTGGTGGACGACGAGGAGATCATCGACCCGAAGGTCTACCACACCATAAAAGAGCTGAAGAACGGGGCCGGGCCCACACCCCTGAAGACCTCCGAGGGCTGGCTCCACATCGCCCACGGCGTCCGCGGCACGGCGGCCGGCATGCGCTACACCCTCTACGTCTTCCTCTGCGACCCCGACGAGCCGTGGAAGGTGACCCACCGACCGGGCGGCTACTTCATCGCCCCCCGCCACGGGGAGCGCGTCGGCGACGTCTCCAACGTGGCCTTCTGCAACGGCGCGGTGCTGCGAGATGACGGGAAAGTGTTCATCTACTACGCCTCCTCCGACACCCGCATTCACGTGGCCACAACCACAGAGGAGAAGCTGCTCGACTACGTGATGAACACCCCCGAGGACCCGCTCAGGTCCTACGCGTGCGTCGAGCAGCGCCGCGACCTCATCGAGCGCAACATGGCGGCGATGGAGGATATGGACCTTAGCTGAGGCTGCTGGTGGCTATGTGACGGCGGCCACGAGAGCACGTGCGCACTTTCCTGTTTCCGCAATTCAGCAACGGCCGAGGACGACGACGAGGACGATCCGGCGTCCCAGCCGTGCTCCTTATCTGTCGCCGTCCCTGGTGCCTTCGCGCCTTTGTGTGAGTCCTCCTTTCGTTGCCGTTCCCGCCGAAGGCGGGGAAGCTTCGTGTCTTCCGCGTCTGCGTGGTGAACTACGTTTGCCGTTCGTCGTGTCGTCGTGGTCAGCCCGTACTTCCCCCTGTATAATCGATGTCACGAGTGGGGGACCTTCCCGAGGAGCCATACCATGAGCGAACTGCCCAAACGCCCGTTGGGGCGGACCGGATACGACGCGACGATCGTTTCGCTGGGCGGAGTGAAGTACAACCAGCGCAGCGAAGCCCACGCGGTCGAGGTGGTCAACCGCGCCATCGACCTGGGCATCAACTACATTGACACCGCCCACGGCTACAGCGACAGCGAGCGGAAGATAGGACTCGTCTTGAAAGACCGTAGGGATGAGGTCTTTCTGGCCACCAAGAGCACCCGGCGAGACCGGGACGGCATGCGGCGCGAGATAGAGCAGAGCTTCGAGCGGTTGCAGACCGACCGGCTCGACCTCGTCCAGATACACGACCTCCACACCGAGGAACAACTGGCGCAGGTGACCGGCCCGGACGGCGCCCTGAGGACCATCGAGGAATACCGGGAGGCCGGGTCCGTGCGGTTTATCGGCGTGACCGGTCACCGCTATCCGGGGCTGCTGGCGAAGGCGCTCCGGGAGTACCCGTTCGATACTATCCTGGTCTCTCTGGGCGCCATGCAGGCGGCCGTGCGCCCCTTCTACGACACGGTCATGCCCGTGGCCCGGGAGCGCGGCGTCGGCGTGGTGGGCATGAAGGTAATGGCGCACGGCTGGTTCGGGGAGGCCGGGCTGGCCGAGGACGCCCTCCGGTTCGTGATGGGGCGCGACGGCGTCGCCACCGCCCTCGTGGGCGTGGACGACGTGGAGCAACTTGAGCAGAACGTCCGCGTGGCCCGCGAGAACCGCCCGCTGACCGACGCCGAGCAGCAGTCACTACTTGAGGAAGTGCGGGGCATGTACGAGGACGAGCCCGACCGGGCGTGGTTCATCTTCAGGTGATGCCCCGCCGCCCCTCGTGGTCCACTTGCGGAACCCGGTTCCGATGGCTGCGCCGATTGACTTCTCCTACTGCTGCCCTTACCACGGCGGCACAGTGCCCACTTGAGAAGGAGAATCCATGCGCGTTCAGATCGACGACGACCCTTATGCCGGCCGCGTTGACACTTCCCGTCCGCTGTGGGAGGAGGTCTACGCCTGGCCCTGCCGGTGGATACATCCGCCGGACGGGCCGGAACCCCCGTTCGTCGTTGCCTATCGCTGCCGGTTCAACCTCGACGAGCCACGGAAGGTGCGGCTCCACGTGACGGCCGACGAACGCTACGAGCTGTTCCTGGACGGCCGGCGGCTCGGACGGGGCCCGGAGCGCGGCGACGCCGCGAACTGGTTCTTCGAAACATACGAGCTTGAACCGGGTGCGGGCGACCACACGCTCGTCGCGCGCGTCTGGAGCCTGGGCCCGGAACTGGCACCCACCGCCCAGACCACCGTGAACCACGGCCTGCTGGTCAGCCCGCAGGATGAGGACCTGGTCGAGACTCTCGGCACCGGGGCGGGGCCATGGGAGTGCAAGCTTCTGGGCGGCTATGCCTTCAAGGCACCCGACCGCGGAGGCATGACCGGACCGCGGGTGGAGATCGACGCGGAGACCTTCGACTGGGGTCTCAAACGCGGCGACGGCGACGGCTGGGTGCCCGCAGAGCCCGGCCCCGACGGGGTGGACGGCCAGCGGAGCCGCTTCGCGTCCCGGGGGCACGGCCTGAAGCCCGCGCCGCTGCCCGGTATGCTGGAGGAACGCCGACAGGTCGGACGGGCCGTTTACGTGGACGAGCCGCCCTCGGCGGAGACCGGCAAGCTTCGCATGGCCGCCGACGCCGACCGCCCCGACGAGCACGCCCCCTGGACCGACCTCTGCCGGGGTGAAGGCACCGTCACGCTGCCGCCCCACACCCGCCGCCGCGTGCTCATCGACCTGGACGATTACTACTGCGCCTATCCCGAACTCTTGGTCAGCGGCGGGGCGGGCGGGCGCGTGCGGGTCCTGTGGGAAGAGGCCTGTTACGACGCACCCGAACCCCGCGGCGGCGCCAAGGGCAACCGCGACGAGTTTCTGGGACGCTTCTACCACGGCGTGGGCGACACCTTCCTGCCCGACGGCGGCTCCGAGCGCCTCTTCGAAACCCTCTGGTGGCGCGCCGGGCGCTTCGTCGAGATATACGTCGAGACGGACGATGAACCGCTGGAGCTCGAGCGCTTCGCTATCCGCGAGACCCGCTATTCGCTGGAGATGGAGGGCGAGTTCGACGCTGACGACGAGCGACTCACCCGCATCGTCCCCATCATGGTCCGCGGGCTGCAGATGTGCAGCCACGAGACCTACATGGACTGCCCGTTCTACGAACAGCTCATGTACGTGGGCGACACGCGATTGGAGGTGCTGGTAACCTACGCGCTGACCCGCGACGACCGCCTGCCCCGCAAGGCCGTCCGCATGTTCAACGCCAGCCGCATCCCGGAAGGCCTCACCGCCTGCAGCTACCCTTCGCGGGGAAAGGCCCTCATCGCGCCGTTCAGCCTCTGGTGGGTGGCCATGCTGCACGATCTTGCCTTCTGGCGGGACGCCCCGGAGTTCGTGCGGAACATGATGCCGGGGGCGCGGGCGGTGACCGACTACTTTCTGGGCTGTCGCAACGCCGACGGGCTGGTGGAAGCCCCGCGCGGGTGGAACTTCATGGACTGGGTCCGGGAGGAGGAATGGCGCACCGGCGCGCCGCCCGACGGCCAGTGGGGCGTCAGCGGCATGATCAACTGGCAGTTCGCGCTCGTGCTCACCCACCTGGCCGCACTGGAGGAGGCGGTCGGCGAACACGAGCTGGCCGTCCGCGCCCGGCGGCTGGCCCGCGAACAAGCGGAAAGCTGTCACGAGGCCTTCTGGGACGAGCGGCGCGGGCTGTACACCGACACGCTGGACGGCCGCTGTGTGTCAGAGCACACGCAGTGCCTGGCGATTCTCTCCGGCTTGCTGCCGCCCGAGCGCACCGAGGCCGTGGCCGACGCGCTGATGGCCGAGCCGGGCCTCTCGCCCACGACCATCTACTTCAGCCACTACCTGCTGGAGGCGCTGGGTCGGATGGGCCGGATGGGCCCGCTTTTCTATCGGCTGGAGGAGTGGTTCGCGCTGCCCGAATGGGGTTTCAAGACGACTTACGAGGTGGCGGCGGACGCCACCCGCAGCGACTGCCACGCGTGGGGCGCCCATCCGCTGTGGCACTATTTCGCCACGATACTCGGTATCCGGCCGGACGCGCCGGGCTTCGAGCGCGTGCGGATAGCCCCGCAACTCGGTCCGCTGCGCCACGTCCGCGGGCGGCTGCCCCACCCGAAGGGGTTCGTTGAGGTCGAATTCGAGGCGGATGACGGACGCATCGCCGGCGAAGTGACGCTGCCCGACGGCGTAGAGGGCGCATTCGTCGGCCCGGAGGGCACGACTCCCCTCACGACCGGCCGCCAGGACGTAGGCTGACCGAATGCTAACACGGCGCAGGTCCCCGGCGACTGGTGTGGCACAACCGTTCGCCGCACGGCGAACTGCGGAGGCCCGCCCCGGCGGGCTATAGTTCGCGCCCGATCCAGATTAGACGAAGGCAAGAGAGCACCATGACGGAATACGACGGAACTCTGACGCACGAGCAGATGGTGGCGCGGGCCACGGCCGCCGCCGAGGAGGGCGCGGAGCGCGCGGGCCAGTCCCCTCACCGGCCGGCCTACCACTTCGCTCCGCCCTCGGGCTGGATGAACGACCCTAACGGGCTTATCCGTTGGCGCGGCCGGTATCACGCCTTCTACCAGCACTACCCGTTCGCGCCGCGCTGGGGCCCGATGCACTGGGGCCACGCCGTCAGCGACGACCTCCTACACTGGCGACACCTGCCCGTGGCGCTGGCCCCCAGCGAGCCCTACGACAGAGCGGCCGACGACGGGGCCTGCGGCTGCTTTTCCGGCAGCGCGGTGGATGACGACGGCACGTTAACCCTCGTCTACACCGGCCACCGACACGACCGCGAACCGAACCAGGTGCAGTGCATTGCCACCGGCACGGACGGCGTGACCTTCAGCAAGTACGAGGGCAACCCGGTCATCGCCGAGCCACCGCCGCAGGCCGCACGGAACGACTTCCGCGACCCGAAGGTCTGGCGGCAGGACGGCCTGTGGTACATGGTCGTCGGCACCGGCAAGGACGGTCGCGGCCGCGTTGTGCTCTACCGGTCGGACGACCTGCGGCAGTGGGAGTGCCTGGGCGTCGCCGCCGAAAGCGACGGGACGCAGGGGCACATGTGGGAGTGTCCTGACCTCTTCCCCCTGGGCGACCGCCACGCGCTGGTCTGCTCGCCGGTCGGGGCGGACCGACCCAAAGCCATCTGCCTCGTCGGCGATATGGACTACGAAGCGGGCCGCTTCACGCCCGAGCAGGCGGCGGACGCCGACCTCGGCCCGAGCTTCTACGCGCCGCAGACCTTCATGGACGACGACGGCCGCCGCATCATGTTCGGCTGGATGTCAAGCTGGGGGGAAGAAGCGCCGACGACCGAGTACGGCTGGGCGGGCGCCCTGACGCTGCCGCGCGTGGTATCGCTCGGGCCGGACGGGCTGCCCCGCTTCACTCCCGCGCCGGAGCTGCGGGCGTTGCGGGGGCAGGAGGTATCGCGGCGGGACCTGCTCCTGAGACCCGGTGCCGTGGAGGTATTTGATGAAGCTGCGGGACAATGCCTCGAATTGGCGCTGGAGTTCGAACGGCCGGGGGAGGATGCGCGGTTTGTCGTGGAGCTTCGCCGCTCGGGCGACGGCGCGCGGGCCGTCGCGATCATTTTGGACTCGGCGAAGGGCATGCTGACCATTGCGAGTGACGATGCGCAGTCCCGGCATTCCAGCGCGCCGCTGCCCGGCCCTGTGGAACGGCTGCACGTCTTCCTGGACCGCTCGTCGGTGGAGGTGTTCGTTGACGACGGTCGCGCGGTCATGACCTCCACCGTGTATCCGGACCCGGCCGACCGGGGAGTGGCGCTAAGGGCAGAGAGCGGGCCGGTGCGCGTAAAGTCGTTGCAGGTCTGGCCCATAGCCTCCGCGTGGTGAGGCGGCACCGAGGAACGATTGCAGGCGGTCCGCGCCGCCCATACAATCCCTTTCGAGAGACTTACACTGAGGCATATGACCATGAGAACCGCCATTTCGCGCGGGTCGGACAGCGTGGAGGAGGCGCGCGAGCTGCTGGCCGCCGCCCGCGCCAACGGCTTCGACGGCGTTCAGCTCAAACCCCACCAGTACCGCGACTTCGCCCCCGACGCGGGCGCATTCCGGGAAGCCTTCGGCGAGTTGAGCGGACTCGCCCGGGCCGGACTCGTCGCCTATCCCGGCCACGAGCCGGGCGGCTGGCGCGCCGCGCTGGAGCCCCTCATATCATTCGGCGCGGAGCTGGGCGCCGAACTCATCTGCATCTCCGCCGGGGTCAGACCCCGCGAAATGCCGGCCGGCGGCTACCCGGAGGTGGCGGACCGACTGGCTCAGATCGGACGTCTTGCGCGCGAGCACGGTCTTCGCATCTCGCTCCACAACCACGCGGGCACCGCCTTCGCCACGGCCGACGACCTGCGCCGCCTGTTCGACCACCTGTCCCCGGACGTCTGCGGCCTGACGCTCGACACGGCGCACGCCGGCAAGGCCGGTGAGCCGGACATCGCCGCGCTGGCCGCCGAGTTCTGGACCTTCCTGGACAACGTCCACCTTAAGGACCTCTCGGCGCACGGCGAGTTCTGCCCCCTGGGCACCGGCACCCTCGACCTCGTGCCGCTGCTCGAGCTGCTGCGGGCCGAAGGCTACAGCGGCTGGCTGGTGGCCGACGAGGAAAGCCCCGGCATCGGCCCGGACGAGGCCTGCCGCCTGTCCATGGAATACCTCGTGGAACACAACGTCGCGCAACCCGGCCTATAGCTCTTTATCCCGGTGGACGGACCGTCGGTTCCTCATGGAGCGGTTTCGGGGAGACCTGTCGAGGTGCTGCGCCTGGTAACTTACTTCATCTTTATAGGAATGCTCACGGCGATGACCGATGCTGCCAGACCGGATGATTGGAGTCGGACGGCGCGACAGTGGACGCCGGTGAAATGGGAGATACCCAATCCCGATTGGGAGGGCAATCCGTTCGACGTGGAAGCGTCCGTGCGCTTTTCGCATGACGAAACCGGCGAGCGGCACGTGACCGGGATGTTCTACGACGGTGAAGGGACGTGGAGGTTCCGCTTCACCGGCACCCGGCCCGGCCGGTGGTCGTTCACCACGGAGAGCGGAGACGCGGACCTCGACGGCCTGACGGGTGTCGTCACCGTGGAGCCCAATCCCGACGGCGTCGGCTTCGTTACGGCTCAGGGCAACACCTGGTGCCGGCAGGTGGGCGTCGACCGCCGGCTGGAAGCCTTCGTGCCCCAGTTCGTCATGTACGACCAGCCGGCCGCCTATCACGGCAGGGCGGACAGGATAGACGGCGATATCCACACCTTTCTGGTCGAACACGGCTTCAGCGGCTTCCACACCTATGTCTTCTGCCGCTGGTTCGACATCAATGAGGAACGCTCCTCCGGCGTCGACCCCGATGACCCCAACCCGGACCCGCGTACCTTCGAGGCGTTGGAGCTACTCATCCGGAAGACACACGCGACCGGCGGCGTGGTACACATCTGGGTCTGGGGGGACGAATCCCGGCATCAAACGCCCGTCAAGTGGGGCATCAACGGGCCCGCCAACCGACGGCTCCAGCGCTACATCGCCGCCCGGCTCGGCCCTCTGCCCGGCTGGACCATGGGCTACGGCTACGACCTTTGGGAGTGGACGGACGGAGAGCAACTGACCGCGTGGCACGAATACATGTCGGAGCATCTCGGCTGGCCCCACATGCTCGGCGCCCGTTCGTTCAAGCACAGCCTCGACCAGATGTCGGAGGCGATGGACTACGCGAGCTACGAGCAGCACCGGCCGGACTACGCGAAGTACGTTGAGACCATCGAACGGCGCCCGGAGAAGCCCGCCTTCTCGGAGGACCGGTTCCGCATCCGCGGTCGACCGAAGGACTACACCATGGAAGAGACGCGGCGCGGGCTGTGGCACTCGACCATGGCCGGCGGCGTGGCCAACATCTGGGGCAATCTGGAAAACGGGATGCGGCCCGGCGGCGGCTCACGACCCTACCCGCGGCCGGAGTGGATTAAGACGTGGTCGCGCTTCCTCGAGGGCCGATTCCTGCTGGGAATGGAGCGCCGCAACGACCTTACCGACGGCGTCTGCCTGCACTGGCCGGACGGCCCGGGTTTGGTCTTCTACAGGGAAGACGCGACGGAGATAAGCCTCGACCTCTCGGGCATGGACGGGCCGCTGCCGGCAATCGCCGTGGACGCGTGCAAGCCCTACGAGGAACTCGACCTGGGTGACCTGCCCCCGGAAAGGCAGACGTGGGAGGCCCCCTACGCCTCCGACTGGGCCGTCGCGGTGGGACGTTTTCAATAGGGCGCGTCGTCTCCTCTGGCCCATGTGCCCTTGACCGCCGTTCGATCATCCGGGACGCCGGCGTGGGTTGAGATTCCGCCATGCTCGGGCCCGTAGTCGACCCCTTCAGGGGTCGCGGGGACGCGCCGGAAACGAGAAGCACCACGAAAACGGCCGGCCGGCGCCACGTCAGACTGCTGTATTCCCGCCGGCCGTCGCCGGCGCCCCCCTGCAAGCGAACCGAACCTTGACAGGGCGTGCCGGGGCGAGTATATTTCGATGTATGGCGAAACATGCATACATAGCGCTCGATCAGGTCCAGCGCCTCGCAGGGGCTCTGGCCGACCCTACCCGGCTGCGCGTTCTCAACGCCCTCCGTGGCGGCGAGCTGTGCGTATGCCAGATCACCGAGCTGGCCGGGCTGGCGCCGTCCACCGTCTCGCGCCACATGTCTGTGCTCAGCGACGCGGGTTTGGTGAAGGCCCGCAAAGACGGGCGCTGGGTCTACTACAGCCTGCCCGAGGAGCCGGACGAGGTGCTGATCGGTCCGGCGCTGGAATGGGCCCTCCGGGCGGTCGAACGCACCGAGCAGGCCAAAGAGGACGGACGTGCCTTACGGAAGATAAAGCAGTGCGACAGAGCGGAGTTGTGTCGGAGGCAACGGGCGAGCTGACGGCGTCCTCCCTGCGGACGCGGAGCGCCCGTCCCAGCCGGACGACTGGATAGGTTGAAACGAGCCAACGGCGAAGGGGAGTTGGAAACATGGCATCGGAGCCTCCGTTCTCGGAGACGCGCGGACTCAGTTTCTTCGAAAAGTACCTCTACGCATGGGTTGTCCTCTGTATTCTGGCGGGCATCGTACTGGGCAAGACGGCCCCCGGCGTGGCGCAATGGCTGGACGGGCTGGCCATCTACGTCGGCAATGCCCCGGTGGTCAGCATACCCATCGCGGTGTGCCTGTTTTTCATGATGTATCCCATCATGGTGAAGATCGACTTCGCCGAGGTACTGCAGGCGGGGAAGAACGTGAAGCCGGTCAGCCTGACGCTGTTCGTCAACTGGGCTATCAAGCCCTTCACCATGTATGCCATTTCGCTGCTCTTTCTTGGCGTGCTGTTCCGGGGTTTCATCGGGCCGGAGGCGATGGACTACGTGAAGATGCCCTTCGGGCTGGACCTGCCCGTCGGCGCGGAGTACGGCGTGGGCACGATTGTCATGCGGGAGGGGGCCAAGATGCTGCGCGTGCCGCTCTGGCGCAGCTACCTGGCCGGCTGCATACTGCTGGGCATTGCGCCGTGCACGGCCATGGTGCTGGTCTGGGGCTATCTGGCACGCGGCAACGACGGGCACACACTGGTGATGGTGGCCATCAACTCGCTGACCATGCTGTTCCTCTACGGCCCGCTGGGCGGGTTCCTGCTGGGGGTGGGCAAGCTCCCGGTGCCATGGCAGGCGCTGGCGCTGTCCATCGGCATCTACGTGGCCCTTCCGCTGGTCGCGGGGTATGTGTCCCGCCGATGGATCATCCGCACCAAGGGCCGGGAGTGGTTCGAGGAGAAGTTCCTCCATGTGCTCACGCCGATAACCATCGTCGCCCTTCTGGTGACGCTGGTGTTGCTGTTCAGCTTCAAGGGGGACGTGATAGTATCGAATCCCCTCACGATACTCTGGATTGCCATTCCGCTGTTCATCCAGACCAACGTCATCTTCTGGTTGACCTACGGCGCGGCGAAAGGGTTGGACCTGGAGTATGAGAACGCGGCGCCGTCGGCCATGATCGGGGCGAGCAATCACTTCGAGGTGGCCATCGCGACGGCCGTGATGCTGTTCGGCCTGTCCTCCGGCGCGGCGCTGGCCACGGTGGTGGGCGTACTGATCGAGGTGCCGGTCATGCTGATGCTGGTCAAGATATGCCTGCGGACGCGCGGCTGGTTCCGCGCGGAGCCCGTGGAAGCATGATGCGGTTCCCGGCGGTCAGGCACCCCGTTGTTCTGGATGTGTGCGCTCCCCGCACCGCTGGACGCCGAGCGCGGACAGGATGTTCTCCATCAGGCACCAGCGAGTGAGCGCCGACTGGAAGAGGTTGGCCCCCACGAACGCCGTGAACAGGTAGAACCAGGGACTGACAAAATAGCCGAGGGCCAGACTGGCCATCACGAACGTGCCGGCGATCAGGCGGATCCATCTTTCCATCGTCATGCTCTGCGCCCCCGGTCAGGATGAAGGTTGCCGGCTCCAATATCGATTCTATTCGAGAAGACCGGATGGCGCCACGAGAAGCGCCGTCGGGGCGAGAAGGGAAGGACTGAAGATGCCGGAAGACCATGACAGAATCCGGGTGCTGTTCCTGTGCACGGGTAACTCGTGCCGCAGCCAGATGGCCGAGGGCTGGGCCCGACACCTCAAACCGGACACCATCGAGGCGTTCTCTGCGGGCATAGCGCCGCACGGGCTCGACCCGCGAGCCGTGCAGGTCATGCGGGAGGCCGGCGTGGACATCAGCGACCAGGCCTCAAAGCACGTGGACGAGCTGGCCGACCGGGAGTTCGACTACGTGGTAACGGTGTGCGACCACGCCCATGAGCATTGTCCATTCTTCCCGGGCCCGACGGAGGTGGTGCACGTCGGCTTCGAGGACCCGCCCCGCCTGGCCCGCGAGGCCGAGACGGAGGAGGAAGCGCTGGCCCACTATCGCCGCGTGCGGGACGAGATAAGGGAGTTCGTCGAGAGCCTGCCCGAAATACTGACCGAAGAGGACTGAGGGAGGCGAAACAGGGGAGCCAACCACGACGAGCACCACGACCCCGCCTGCGGCGGGGCACACGACGGACGGGAACGGCGGGATTCTCACACAGAGGCACGAAGCCACCAGGGACGGCAGGAGGAAGAACGGCAGATCCTGCCTGCAGCGACAGGGCCGGCCACAGGCAGGGCGCGGGGAGGCGGCGCTTCCGTGGCGTCAACTCATAGCTGGTTCCTCGCGTGGCGGCGGACGCGGCGCAGTGACTTGCTGAGCTGCCGTCGCTGCAGATACTTCCACATCCTGAGCTCCTTGTCCAGCAGCCAGCGCATGTGAAAGCGGACGACGGTGCTGAGGGCGACAACGCGCTCGGGCGGCAGGGGCTGTGGGTCGGCGCCGGAGGCCAGACGGTGCAGGTCGCGCAGGAAGTCCGCCCGCACGGGTATTGTCTTTCCCCGCTCGGGTTGCTCGCAGCGGGGGCAGAGCGGGCCGCCGTCGGCGGGGCTGAAGGTGACCGGCCCGCGCTCGGGCAGCGGGCGTCCGCACTCGGCGCAGCGGTCGAAGGCGGGGCAGGTGCCGTGCTCCCGCAGGACGGCCAGCTCCAGCACCAGCACGTTCATGCCGAGGAACTGCCCCGCGGCGAACCGGCGCAGGGCCTCCAGCATCACAGCGTAGAGCCTCGGGCAGGGGTCGCCCTCGATGGTGAAGTTCAGGGCCAGCTCGGCCGCATAGTAGCCGCACAGGATGCCCCGCAGCGAGCGGCGGATGCCGTGGAAGTCCTCGCGCAACCAGCGGTAGGTCAGGTTCTGCAGCGCTCCCGGACGGCGGGGGGTGTAGAGTATCTCGTAGCGCCCGAGCAGGTCGAACCCGGTGCGGATGCCCTTCTTGGGGGCGCGCGTGACGCCCTTGGCCATGAAGGAGAGCCGCCCGGAGTCGGGCGTCAGGAAGGAGGCCACCTGACTGGTGTTGCTGTAGGCCAGCCGGCGCAGGCAGATGCCCTCTGTGCGCAGGTAGTTAGCCACGGGGTTCGTCTCTCGCTGCGGGAGCGCGTCAGTCGGTTTCGTCGTCTTCGAAGCGCTTCAGGAAGATTCGTCGCACCCGGCGGGGGTCGCTCTGGAGCACGCGGATGAGCAGTCCGTCGGTGCGGAACTCCTCACCCGGCTCGGGCACGCGCGCGAAGCAGGAGGTCACGTAGCCGCCGATGGTGTCGTAGCCCTCGTCTTCGGGGATATCCAGGCCGAACTCCTCGTTCAGCTCGTCGATGCGCACGCGGGCGTCGGCCACGATGCCGCCGGAGGAGCGGAGGCGCACCCGGTTCTGCTGGTCCTCCTCGTCGTATTCGTCCTCTATCTCGCCGACGATCTCCTCCATGATGTCCTCGACGCTGATCACGCCGCTGACCCCGCCGTATTCGTCCAGCACGATGGCGATCTGCACGTGCTCGTCCTGGAAATGCTGGAGCAGGGGGCCCAGCGTACGGGTTTCGGGGGTGAAGAACGGCTCGCGCATCACGTCCCGCAGCGTCTTTCCCTCCCCGTTCGCCTCCCGCGCGGCGGACAGCAGGTCCTTGACGTAAACGATCCCCATCACTTTATCCAGCGTCTCGTCATAGACGGGGACGCGGCTGTGGTGGAACGCCTCCAGCTTCTCGAGCGCCTCCGGCAGGGGCGTGTCCGCCTCCAGGCTCTCGATCTCCGTTCTGGGGGTCATGACCTGAGCGACGTCCACCTGGCGGAACTTCAGGATGCCCTCGATCATCTCCTTCTCCTCCGCCTCGAGTGCGCCTTCGACGGCTCCGTCCTCGATGGCGACGCGGATTTCCTCCTTGGCGGCTTCGACGACGCCCGGCTCGGGCGCCTCCTGCTGGTCAGGGCGTTCGGAGCCGGGCACCAGCAGACGCAGCGGCAGCACGGCCCAGTAGAGAACCGGAAGGAACGCGCCCAGCACGGCGGCGGACCATCGCCGCCCGATGAGCCGGGCCGTCAGTTCCGCCAGCAGCACCATCGCCCCGGCCATCAGCATGGAGGGCAGCAGGCGGCCCGGCTGATCCCCGGCCGAGACGGCGATGAAGGCAACCATGGCCACCACGGCCACTATCCTGACCGCCACGCAGAGCGCGGACATGGCGCGGGTATGTTCCAGGTAGCCGGCGTAGCGTTCGCGCGTGCTCTGGTCCCCCAGCTTGTCTTCCAGGCGTGACCAGGAGAGATAGTGAAGGGCGGACTCGGCGAGGGCCGCCAGGAAAACGACGGCCCAGAGGGCGGGCAGTTCTGCCCCGGCAAGTAACAAAACGGTGTCCTCCTGCAAAGTGATCAATACTCCGCCCGGAAGCCGGCGGCGGTCAGCACATCCTGCTCGCGCCGGCGCATCCGGCGGGTCTCTTCCGGCTCGTGATCGTCGTAACCCAGAAGGTGCAGCACTCCGTGGGCGATGTACAACAAGAGTTCTTCCTTCGCCCCGTGGGGGCGGTCCTCGGCCTGACGGACGGCCAGCTCGGCGTTGACGATGATCTCGCCTTCGACCTTCCCCTCGGCCTCCCCGTAGGGGATATTAGCGAGCCAGAAGAATGATCAAAGAGAAATAATTCTATTGGGTGACATCCTCACCTATTCTGATAGTCTAGTGTGTCTCTTACGTTCCCCCAGTGCGAGACTACTACAGTAAGCCCAACTAACGTGGCCCCCGGACAAAACACGTCTTCGGTATCTCTACCAGTGGACCCCCCAAACTGATACTACAGCAAGATGGCCATTCCCCCCAGAATGGCCTGTTGCTTGATTATCTGTCTGCCCT
>JAWODG010000086.1:0-4284 GCA_046483385.1 Candidatus Brocadiia bacterium
CCCTCCTGAAGGAGCGCCCGTACGCGTTCGAGGTCGCCGTCGCGGGCCGCCTCGCGCAATTCCCGGCCGGCCCGGCCGGTGCCTCCGGCTCCGCTCTCTTCCGCACGGGCTTCAAGGCCATGCGGCGGTTCGCCGGTCCGCAGGACTTCGGCAACGTCCGTGAACCCGCGGACAACCGCGATGTTCCGAGGCGTCCGGCCCCAGTCGTCGCGCACATCCGCGCCCGCTCCGGCCGCGAGGAGCGCATAGGCAATGGCGGCGTAGCCCTCGTCAGCGGCGCAGTGCAGCGGCGTCATGCCGTCATCGTCCTGCGCGTTCACTTCGGCGCCGGCCTCGATGAGCGCTTCGGCGGCCTCCGGGTAAACCAGCAGGCGCAGTCCCTCCCCGCCGTGCCGCCAGTGGCCCATCCAAGCGGCCCAGTGCAGCGGGGTGCGCCCGCGGTCGGCGGCGGCGTTCGGGTCGGCCCCGGCCTCCAGCAGTAGCTTCACCTCCCGGGCGGCCACGGTGTGGCCCACCCGGTAGCCGGTGAGGCAATTGGCCGCGGCGGCGTGCAGCGGCGTCCAGCCGTCCCGAGTCGCGGCAGCGGCGTCCGCGCCGGACTCCAGCAGCAACCGCATGATGGGGACGGCGTCGGCGTAGGGGCTGGCCGCGGCGGCGTGGAGCGGAGTCCAGCCGTCCGTTGCCGCAGTGGCGGCGTCGGCGCCGGCTTCCAGCAGGTCGCTCACCTGATCGAGGATGCCCGCGTTGGCGGCGTAGTGCAGCGGTGTCCAGCCGGTGTAGTCGCGGGCGTTGATGTCCGCGCCGCATTCGAGCAGCGCCCGGGCCTGCTCGGGCTGTGCACGCTGGACGGCGGTCATGAGGGGGGACATCTGGTTGTCGTCGCGCGCGTTCACGTCCGCCCCGGCCTCCACGAGAGCCCGGATGGCCTCCGGGTTACGGCCGTAAGCCGCGTTATGGATTGGCCGCGCCAGGCAGAGGTGCGGCGCGTTGACGCCGTGGCCCTCCTCAACGAGTGCCTCGATTCCGGCCGCGTCAAGCCGGGGCGCTTTGTGGAAGAGAACCTCCTCGCCGCGGGGCACGAACCGCGTCAGTTCCGCCGGGCCGTGGGTACCCCGTTGCTCGACAGCCGGCTCCAGCCCGCCCAGCTCCCCGCCTTGCAGGGTCACAATGCTCCGGGGCGGCATCTCCAGCTCGAACCCGTCCGCTCCGCTCACGTCCCCGCAAGCCTCGAACTTCTCCTCCTCCGAGGAGCGGAAAACGCGGAACGCGTCCGGCGCTCCGGCCGCGGCCTCGCCGCGCACGTTCACCGGTTCGTCGCCGGCGTTGATCAGAACGCAGGTGAGCGCGCGACCGTCGGGCGTGCGGTAGGCGCTGGCCAGCAGGTCGCCCTCCTCCGGCGACGCGTCCACCCGCACCATGCCCGGGCGGATGTAGCGGAAGAAGTGCTTCGCCGGCCAGTAGCCGGGTTTGGGGCCGTTCTCGTCGGCCAGGTGCGTGACCTGCCAGAATATCCACGCGCTCACGTTGCCGCCCACCAGCGCGTCGTGCATGCTGCGGGCGAGCGCCATGCAGCCCTTCCAATCCTGCCGGTTGCCGCCCGTCTCGGTCATCCAGAGCTGCCGGCCGTAAGGGGCGAGCCCCTCGCGGATGGTACGCCAGTTCTCGATGCCGCCCCGGCCGCCGTGGGAGCAGAAGAAGCCCGGGAACATGCGCGTCTCCGGGTCCTCCATCAGCGGGCGGATGTACCACAGCAGCCGGTCGGCGAAGCCCATCTCCTCCGGCATCATGATGCGGGTGGTGATGTGGTCCCGGCGAAACTTGCGGGCCACCGCCCGCACGGCCTCGCGAATCTGGTGGGGGGAATAGACGCAGGAGTGGTAGGGCTCGATGAAGTGAAGCTCGTTCTGCAGGCTGACGCTGTAGAACTCGATGCCCCAGTTATGCCGCGCGGTAAGAACGGAAGCGGCGATGAACTCGGCGAACTCCTCCCGCATGTCGGGCCGCAGATGGCCGCCGTGGAAGGTGGCGCGGTTGGTCTTCTGCCAGCGCGGCGGCGACCACAGGCTGGCGGTGAAGGTCTCCACGCCTCGCTTGTGGAAGTCCCGGACGAACGCCATGCGGGGGGCCATGGCGTCCGGGTTGAACTTGTCCCAGTCGAAGCGGTCGGGATCGTCGTCATCGTTGAGCGGCTCGAAGCTGGCGGCCAGCGGGCAGCGCACGACGCTGACGCCCAGGTCATAGACCAGCAAATCGTAGAACTCCGGGTCCAGATAGGGCGTCTGCGCCACCCACGTGGTCAAACAACCCCCGAACCCCTCCATCACCTGATGACCGACACCTGGATCAATCGCCACGGACACATTGCGCATGAGGCGGGCCTCCTGGGTACCTTCTGTGAACGGGGAAGCGGTTCTAAGGGCGCGGCGGCCCGACGTCAAGGCGCATCGCGGAGCAGAGCCCCGCCGGAAGGAAAACAGGGAAAGGAACACCGGCGCCGGTGGCCTGCGCTCGGCCGCTAATCGCCCTCCTGCGGGCGGATGACGATGCGGTTACGGCCCTCGTCTTTTGCGCGGTAGAGGGCACGGTCGGCGGCGACCAGCAGGTCCTCCTGGCCCTCGTGGGCGGGTGCCAGTTCGGCGACGCCGAAGGTAGCTGTGACAGTGAACGGCCGGCCCCCCTCCTCGCCGAATCCGCGCTCCGCCAGCGTCGCACGGATGCGCTCGATGCAGTTGGCCGCGGCCACGGCCGGGGTATGCGGCAGGATTATGCAGAACTCGTCTCCGCCGTAACGGCCGCAGATGTCCCCCGCGCGGGAATTGTCGGCTATGATCTCGCCGAAGGCGGCCAGAACGGAGTCGCCCACGCCGTGGCCGTGCGTGTCATTTATGTCCTTGAATCCGTCGATATCGCACAGGGAGATGGTGAGGGGGAAGCGATAGCGGCGTGCCGAGTAGATGGCCTCGTCGAGGCGCGCCATCAGGTGACGCCGGTTATAGAGACCGGTCAGGTCGTCATGGGTAGCCTGGTGGAGAAGGTGGTCCTCGAACTTCTTCCACTCCGTGATGTCGGAGCCGAGCAGGAGAACGTCGATGATCCGCCCCTCCGGGTCCCGAACCGGCGTGGCACGCAACAGGACCATCAGCTCGCGTCCCTGGCCGCTGACCATCGCCACTTCGTCCACCCAGCGTTGCCCGGTCAGGGCCGCCTGAAGCGCCTGCTGCCCCTTGCGGTCGTCTCTGAACAGCAACTGCACGCCGTTCTCGTTCAAGCTGTCCAGAGTGTGACCGAACATGTGGCTGAAGGCCCGATTGGCATATACGGCCTTGCCGTTCAGGTCCAGGATGACCACCGCGTCGGAGGCGTCGTCCACGGCGGCCTGGATACGGGAAAGCTCCTCCTGCGCCCAGCGGTGTTCGGTCACGTCTCGCACGACAATGCAGAGACGCTCCTGACCGTTGACGCTGAAACCTCGGACTGCGACCTCGGCCGGAAAGTTGCTGCCGTCGTTGCGGCTATGGAAGGTGTGACGAACCCTTTGGGAGAAGTGCTCGGCCGAGACGGCTTCCCGCAGTTCGGGGGCCAGTTCAGCGAAGTCCAGCCCCTCAAATTCGTCCCGTTCGTAACCGTACAGCTCGAGCGCCGCGGAGTTCGCGTCCAGCACGCGGAAGCTGTCGGCCTCCAGCACAATGATGGCGTCCCATTCGGCGGATAGTATCTCGCGGTACATCCGCCGGCTGGCGCGCAACTCCCGCTCGACTTTCCTCAGGCGCCTAATCTGGCCTTCCAACCGCTCCACGTGACTTTGGGGGCCATCGCGGGACGCCTCGGGGCCGTTCTGTGCTCCCTGAGGTTCGCTCACACAGGCTCCCTGAGAGGGGGACGATTGAAGTGGAGGACCGGAAACAGTGCAGTATGATCGTAGAATCCGGAGGGCTATGTCAAAGTCAAGTCAGGGGGGCTCTTAGACCGTCACCCGCTCCCGCGCCCAGCAGACCATCAGCACGGCATGCGCCCGTCCGGGGTCGCGCAGATTGAGCCCCAGCCTGCGGTTGGCCTCGCTCACCATGGCGGACACCTTGCAGTTGCCCTTGCCAGTGGCCCACTTCTCCAGTTCGCGTGTCTTCACGGCGGTGCAGTCGGCGTCGTGCTCGCGCGCCACACGCTCGACCAGCTCCGTCACTTCGTCGAAAACCGGTGAGGCGGCGACGACCGCGTCGTTGAACCGCTCACAGACGTACAGCTCGGGCTCGGTGAAGTCCGCCGCATCACGTAGCCAGGCCTCCA
>JAWODG010000136.1:0-8276 GCA_046483385.1 Candidatus Brocadiia bacterium
CCTCGGAACATCGCGGTTGTCCGCGGGTTCACGGACGTTGCCGAAGTCCTGCGGACCGGCGAACCGCCGCATGGCCTTGAAGCCCGTGCGGAAGAGAGCGGAGCCGGAGGCACCGGCCGGGCCGGCCGGGAATTGCGCGAGGCGGCCCGCGACGGCGACCTCGAACGCGTACGGGCGCTCCTTCAGGAGGGCGCCGAGCCCAACGCCCGCGGCCACGCCGGGGGCACGGCCCTGCACAACGCCGCACGGGCGGGCCACGCGGGCGTTGTGGAGGCGCTGCTGGAAGCCGGCGCGGACGTGAACGCCACCGACAGCGACGGCTTCAAGCCCGTCGACCTTGCCGAACAGCAAGGCCACGCCGCCATCACTGACCGCCTGCACGGGGCCGGGGCAGATTGAGCACCCGGAAAACCCTTGACTGTGCCCCGCCGGGCCGCTTAGTATTGGAACTGTTGGCACTGGATGAGTTCTGCATTTGGGGCGTATCCGGAGAAGCGAACTCGAACTCCATTCGGAGGGGAAAGATGCTGAACCGAAGAGCCGTGCGCACGTTGGCGCTGCTTGTCGCTGCAGGGGGCTTGCTGCTCGCGTCCGCGGGCTGTGGGCACATGAAGAACATACGAGACGACGCGATGGACGTGGGGACCCTGGCGGTGGGCGTCGTTCCGCCCGTCGTGCCCGGAGAGCCCACCAGGGCCGTCGGGCCGATACCGCCGGCCGCCGGCATCTACCTGGAGGCTACCGAGTTCTTCCATCTGGGCGCCCTCTACAAAGCCACCGGCGATGCGGAGTGGGACCGGCGGGGCGCCGGCCTGACCGTTGACATCCGGCGGAAACTGGGCATCGGGCCCTTCCACGACGTCTTCATCGAGCAGCATCCGGTGCTGGTCAACGCCTACAAGATGCCGAACAACGAGATGGACGGCTGGCGCGCCCACATGCGGGACCTGAGCGATCCGCTGTTCGGGGCGCCCGCGAAAACGCTCATCTACGAGGCGCAGGAGACGACGATCCCCAACGAGTTCGGGGAAGAGGGCTACAGTTGGATGTCCCTCCCGTGGATGTCCCGGGGCTGGCAGGACTGGGAGATGTTCTCGGTCGAGGTGGCCATCCCGGAGCCGTTCATCCTGCACTCGGGCATCTACTTCCGTGCGGGCGTGGACCCGTCTCAGGTCTTCGATCTGGTCCTCTCGATCGTGGGGCTTGACCTCTACGACGACGCCGCCTATGATTGGGAAGGTAATCTGAAGTACTGAGCACAGCCGGCGGCCGGAAGGCCGCCACAACGGCGACGCAAAAAGGCTGCGGCGAAGCGTGCCGCAGCCTTCTTTTTCTGCCAGACCGTATCCAGGCAGCCTGATCTCGCTGCACTCGGCTCCGTGCCGCAGGCCGACGACACGTTCGCGCGCCGTCCGCGGGGATATTCCGCCCGTTTCGCTGGATACGGCGCCTCTCCCCTGAGATAGTGATGGGATGCCATGAGCAATCTGCGCACAGGCCGCGCCGCCAGGAGGGACCTGACCTCGGGTTCGCTGGGCTGGAACCTGTTCCGGCTGGCCGCCCCCCTGGCCGCCACGCAGTTTCTGCACGCCCTGTACAACCTGGCGGACGCTTTCTGGCTGGGTCACTGGAGCAAAAACGCGCTGGCCGCACAGGCCGTCTGCTGGCCCTTTTTCTTCATCATCTTCGCCCTCGCTTTCAGCTTCGGCGGAGCCGGCACCGCGCTGGTGGCCCAGTACGCCGGCGCCGACAGGCACCGGGAGGCCGACCGCGCCGCCGCGCAGACCATGCTGCTGCTGGTGGTCATGTCCACCGCCCTCGGCATCCCCATGGCCATTTTCTCTCGTTCGCTGCTCCGTCTGGTGCAGGTGCCGCCGACGGCTATCGGCACGGCGGACGTTTACCTGAAGATCTTCCTCATGGCGGTGCCGCTCATCGGGTTCAGCGTGGCCTACACCTCCATACTGCGCGCGCTCGGGGACACCGTCACCGCTCTCGTCATCGGTCTGATCGCCAACGTGCTGAACATAGTGATGGACCCGCTGCTGATATACGGCATCGGCTTCTTTCCGACGCTGGGCGCCGGGGGCGCGGCGGCGGCCAGCCTGGGCGCGCGGGTGGTGGAGGGGTTGCTGTTCTACGCGCTGCTGCGCCGCGGGCACCTGGGAGTCCACTTGCGGCTGCGCGACCTGAAACCCCACTGGCCGGTCCTCAGCCGAATGGTGCGCGTGGGCGTCCCTCTGGCGGTGAACCGCAGCAGCGACTCGGTCGGGTTCGCCGTCTTCCAGACCATGATCAACACGCTCGGCACCACCGTCATCGGCGCCTTCACGGTGGGCTTCCGCATCATCCACTTCTTCAACCTGCCGGCGCACGCGATGGCCATGGCGGCCGCCCCCATCGTGGGGCAGGCGCTGGGGGCCGGCAAGCCGGACCTGGCGCGGCGCTCGGTGCGCTGGAGCGCCGGCATCGTGGCGGGTGTGATGTTCCTGCCGCTCATCCTCCTTCTGACCTACGGCAAGCTGGTGGCCCGGCTGTTCGTCGACGACCCCGGTGTCATACAGGAAGCCGGGCGGTTTTTCATGGTCGTCCCCGCGTCGTCGTACCTGTTCGGAGTGCTGATGGTGCTGCTGGCCGCCTTCTACGGCTCGGGCCACACGGTGCCCGCCATGGTGGTGGGCTTCGTGCGGCTCTGGGTCATCCGCCTGCCGCTCGCCTACTTCCTGGCCTTCGTTCTGGGATGGAACAGCCTGGGCATCTACCTCGGCATGGTGGGCGGCAACGTCGTCTGCGCGGCCATCACCTTCGGCCTGTTCAAAACCAAAGGATGGCAGTCGGCCGTGGTGGAGACGGACGCGCCGGTGCTCGAAGAGAAGACCCCACGTGAAGCGCCCGAACCGGGACCCGCCGAGGAAGATGCGGCGGGGTCCTGACCGGGTGGCGAAACTTTGGCAACGCCCCGGCCGGGCTCGCATCCGGGCTTCCCTTGTAGCGCCGGCATCCCGCCTGCTTTTACCGAAGCAGGACGGCCACGCGGGGGCATCTCTGCCCTCGCGACTCATGGGATCCTGGATG
Organism: Candidatus Brocadiia bacterium; assembly: GCA_046483385.1. GTDB lineage: Bacteria > Planctomycetota > Brocadiia > SM23-32 > SM23-32 > B1Sed10-231. The sequence continues at coordinate 3,076 of JAWODG010000136.1, forward strand.
CGCCAATCGGATATCCATCCCCCGAGGGGGGTTGGATGGTACTTGCAGAGGCAAAACCCGGGCCTGTAGGACGGAGGGACAATTGGACCACAGGGAAACCGGCCGGTTTTGGGACTCCAACGCCGATGCGTGGACGGAGCTGTCACGCGCGGGCTATGACGTGTACCGGGACTATCTGAACACGCCGGCTTTCATGCGCATGCTGCCGGACGTGGGCGGCCTGCGCGGGCTGGACGTCGGCTGCGGGGAAGGGCACAACACCCGCCTGCTGGCGGACCGCGGGGCGCGGATGACCGCCTTCGACATCTCCCCGACCTTCGTTCGGCACGCGGCGGCGTCCGAGCGGGCCGAGCCGCGCGGCATCCACTACTGCGTCGCCAGCGCCGTCGAGATGCCGTTCCGCGACCAGACCTTCGAGTTCGCCACGGCGTTCATGAGCATGATGGACGTCCCTGAGTACAGAGAGGCGCTGGCCGAGGTCTTCCGCGTGCTCAGGCCCGGCGGGTTCTTCCAGTTCTCCATCTGCCACCCCTGCACGGACACGCCCCACCGGCGGAACCTGCGGGACGAGAGCGGGGCGACGTACGCGCTGGAGGTGGGCGGCTACTACCAGCGGGGTCAGGTCCGGGTGGCGGAATGGCTGTTCGGCGCGGCGCCGCCCGAGGCGCGCGAGGGCCTGGAGCCGTTTCGGACGCCCGTCTTCCACTACACGGTGGGCGACTGGCTCAACGCCGTCATCGCCGCCGGCTTCCGGCTGGAACGGGTCGAGGAGCCGTCCGCCGGCGACGAGGCCGTCCGGGAGTGCCCCGACGTGCAGGACACGCAGGTCATGCCCTACTTCCTCCACCTCCTCTGCCGCAAACCCCGCGATTACTGAGACGTGCAAAAGTAACGTACGGCCTGCAAAAAACGTTGTCATTCTGCGGGGGGGCGGGGCTCCGACGAAGTCTATCCGCCGGTCGTGTGGCGGGGATTTCGGTGTCGCAGGCCATCGGGCGCTCGCACGACCAGATTTCCCCCCTGAGTGGCATCATTGTCTTTGCCGGGCTTAATATGAACAGCCCCCACAAGGGGGCGGCACGCATTAGCCCCATGGCGTAAGCCTGGGGGAAACAGACGATACGGGCAAAGAGAGCCCGCCGCAGGACGGGCGGCACAACCGCAGGGCGATGAGCCATGTGCGCCTCGGACCATAGGGCTCAAGGGCCGCCGGATCACAGCCGATGGCCCGCCGGGCCGGAGGCTCGCCGAGCCGCAGGCTCGCCACGCCGCAGGCTCGCCACATACCAGCCCGTGGGCGAAGCCCCGGGACAGGAATGGCGGGACCTAAGTCGGCCCTGAAAGGGCCGCGCATCGGGGACCCGGTTTCCTCTGTTGCGCCCTTCCAGGGCGCACCCCTTTGGCGCGACCCCTGGTTCCCGGGGCTACGCCCCGGGCTGGTATATCGCGCCCCGGGGGGCGCCCCAAGGGGCGCGATTCCTCTCAGCAAGGCACACTTCCGTCCGCCGTGCGGCGGGCTTCTCTCACCTCTGCCGCCCATGATTGTTGACCGAAAGGCGAGATTTCCACCCGGGGCAGGTAGACTTCCCCCGGCCCCTGAGTGGCATCATTAGTTTTGCCGGGCTGAGTAAGCCCCCTCTGGCTCCGCCGGGCACCTCCCTGCCCGGTGAACGGCTGTGAGACACTGATAAAGCCGATCTGCACAGATGTAACAACAGTCAGAAGACCGGTCACGACCTCGGAGGCGCGACCTGCTCGTCTTCGGTTGGTTCGGAGCAGTGCAGGCTTTACTTCAGCGTAAATGAGAGCGCGTGGCGGCATGCATCCGTTCGTTCGGATATCTTCAGACCGCTCCGGTACTACCCCCTGCTTTGCCGACTCGACTCCGCCCCGCTTTTCCCTCTACCCATGCCTCAGTCATACGATTGCGGATTGTCATTCCGAGGCCGCTCCGGCCAGCGGCCGAGGAATCCCCGACCTGGAAGTGTCGACGGGCAGGGATGGCCCCACGCGGCCCTGTCGACGTTCGCCCACGACTACCCGGATGCCGTTGAGGAGAAGGACCGTGCAGCAAGCATCCCGTGCACCACGCACAGGGTCGCAGATCGTTCACCCGCCCTGTCGGAGCGAGTTCAGGATGACAGCCCTGCGGGCGCTGGCGTCCTTACGTGCCCCGCGAAAGGGACCTTCTGGCGACGGGTGGGCAACACCCGCTGCAAGCAGAAGGCTATTGGTGGAGATGATGAAGGGCCCGGGCATGACGCTCTGGTGCACCATGGTGCGGGGTGAGCCCTACCACGGCCGGTGACGGAAGGATGGTCGGGCATGAAGGAACTGTAAGGAACGTGGCAGAGTAGCGTTAGTCGCCGATTCGCTGCTCGTCCCCCGGTTGCACTCTTAGCCTGTAAACCTCGATTCTCTCATACTTCTCGTGCTGGAGGTTAGCCTCCAGATAGTCATCTATGCTCGGCGCGCTTGCCCCGGTCGTCTCCCTGCCGTGAATCTTGACCGCCAGAATCACGGGGTCGCCAAAGCCGAGTTTGATCTGATCCGGGGCTCGCGGGAATTGACTGCGACTGTCTGTCATCCCCGTGGAAGTCGCTTCACCGCGAACGCTGGATCCGCCCATGGCGCAGAAGTACTTCTGCCCGTTCGCCTCGCCGGGCAGCATCAGCAGAACATCGTCTAAACGCTGCTGTCCGATCCACCTTCCCAGTTCGTGGGTTTCCTTGACTGCTCCCTGCTCCGTCCGCCTGTGATACTCGACCCAGAAGACCACCTCGGCGTCGACCTCCCGAGGCGCTTCGGCCTCGAACCTGTAAACTTCGAGGCCCAAGGCCCTGGCGACGTCGTCACCATCAACGGGGGCCCTGTGAAGAACGGCGATTGGCTGACCGGGACCCTGCCCGCAGCCTGCCCACAGGGTGCACAGGGCAAACGCCAAACCCAAAAGAACGCCTTGCTTGCCTGTCATCTCGCTGTCCTCCCCTTTGCCGCGCGAAGTGAGTTCCCTGGTGACCTCTCTCCACCTGTTTCGCCGGCAGTGGCACAGTCGATTGACCAAAAGGCGATGCCAACACCTGCCGCCGACATTATAGCGTGCGTCGAGCAGAGCGAAAACGGATAACGTGGCACCAACCGGCAACACGGCTACCGTCACTTTCAAAGGGAGAACAAGACCCACGTCATGGACCTATTGGCCACCTGCGGCCTTGTACTTCCGCACCGGACGTGACCGGCTGCGAAGACACTATCGCCGACCTGCAGCCAAAGCCAACGACGCCGCCTGCCCGGGGTGTGGGGCGCCGGTGCCCGAGCCGACACCGCGGGAAACGGAAATCTTCGCGTGAGTTCCCCGCGGTGCTTACAGCAATTCAGTGCACATTTGCCGCGGCCGTGGCCTCAGCAACCTGCTTGGCTTTTCTTTGTTGTTGCCTTCGTGCCGCCGCCTGAGGCGGGCAAGCTTCGTGAACTTCGTGGTAGAAAAGCCCGGACCGATTCGTCCGGGCCGCTCAGGTGGGGCTGTCGCCGCGGGCGTAGTAGTCCGGGTCCTCTTCGAGGTTGGCGCGGGCTTCCTCGAACATCGGCTCCAGCATGGACGTCTCCCAGGCGCGTTCGGTGTAGGGGGAGGCGCGCATCTTCTGAACCTCGCCCTCCCAGTGCTCGTCGCGGTACTGGCCGTAGACGTGGAGGGAGTCGGAGACGTCCACGTAGCGGCCGCACCGCACCGGTTCGCCCAGCATGTCCGCCAGCCGCTCAGCGATGATGCGCTGCAGATCGGTCAGGGCGTACACGTTCATGAACCACGCCAGCAGCAGGTCCCGCGAGCGCCAGTGGGAGTTCATGTTGAGCACGAACCCCTCCTCGCCGCGCAGCAGGCGCGCCCATATGCGCTGGAGGCAGGGCGGGTCGTCCGTGCCGGGGTCGCAGTGGGGTATCCACGTGATGCCCTGCGCGCGCCGGCTATAGGGCACGTCGGCGAGCTTTTCGATGATGTACTGGACCTGGTTGACCGGGGGGAACTGCGGCCCCGCTTCGGGGTTCACGAGGTCTATCAGCGGGCGGTAGCTGAAGAGCCGCTGGTGGTAGGTGTAGGTCCACTTGCCCGCGGCGGGGTCGATCCAGTGGTCGTGGATGCCCTCGACGACCTCCTGGCGGTAGGCCTCCAGCTCGGTCGGGCCGCCGGGGAAGTTCTTGTGGATGCGCGGCTCGCCCAGCGGGTCGGCCACCTCGACGCTCACTGTGGCGTCGAGACTCGGCGTCTCTTCCGGCTTATCGTATTCGGTCTTCACCTCCACGCCGTTGTCCCATACGGCGAGGACGGCCTTCTCCCAGGCCTCCGGGATGTTGGCGCCCGCGACGTGGAGCACGGGAATGCTGCCCTCTTTGGCGTCGCTCATCTCTGCCCTCCAGTGCGTTATCCGTTTCCCAGATAAGACGTTACGGCGGCGGGGCAAGCCCCGGCCTGCCGGTGGCCCGGCAGGCGACAGGGCGGTGGCAAGCCACCGCACTCCAGGGCCGTCCGCCCGCGCGGCAGGCAAGGCACCCGACAGCCGGGCCGCTGTGGCCGAGGCCGAGACGAAACTGAGCATACCAGCACAGCCCCATCCGCGCAAACGGCTCAATAAGGTGGTGTTATGCTTTGTTTAAAGAAAAAACTTTTTGTGCATACCCAACTAAATCCTATATAACTAATATAGGACTAGATAATAGTGGTACTCATAGTGGTTATACTAATAAATATTTTCATGATCAGTTGAATACGAAAGAAGAAATTAATTATCCTCCGAATGTAGAGTTAGATAAACAGATAATGCGAGAATTCAGAGATGTTTATAGACAAAACAAAATTAAACAGGTGATTAAAAAGTTTTTGAAAGAGTTTTTATGAAGGTTTTACACATAAACTACAATGATATAAAAGGGGGCGCTGCTAGAGCCGCTTACAGACTTCATACAGGTCTCTTAAATAAAAATATTAACTCTAAAATGTTGGTTCAAAAAAAAGATAGTGACGATACTACAGTTATTGGACCTGAAACAAAATTAGGTAAAGGCTGGTCATTAGTAAAACCAGAAATAGATAAGCTCCCATTAAAAATATTTAATCACAATCAATCCGGACCGTGGAGTGTTAATTGGTTTCCGACTAATGTAACAAAAAAAATTGAAGAAATTAATCCCGATATTGTTAATCTACA
>JAWODG010000156.1:0-31730 GCA_046483385.1 Candidatus Brocadiia bacterium
CAGCGCGGAGTCCAGGGTCTGTCCTACCTCCGGAGCATCGTGGCTTCCCGCGAACGACCCCCGCCCCTGCCGGCCGCGGCATGACCGGCGCCGCAGGCCCGTTCTACCCGGCCAACTGCAGGGAATGTCTGCTCAGACCTGCTTCGACTCCGCTCTTCAGCCCCCCGCCGCTGGACGGTAAACACTTACGCGCTGTGATGGCCGCTGACAGGAGACCTATGATAGGCGCGGCAACCCGGCGGCTCAACGGGCGGGAGGGTTCACGTCCCGAGCGCACTTCGTGTTGATGATGGCCGATACGGAGGGCGCGAACGCCGTCGGCCACGGATAGCGGGCGACGACATCGACTCCCGATCGCCCGACAGGCCGTCCCCCCGCCCCCCGGCGGTTGCATTCCTCGCCCCAAATGCAAGAATGGTGTGTACGGAGAGGTCCTTAATCCGGAGACATCGGGGGCGCAGATAATGAGCGAGAGGACGGACAGGGAAAGGCTGCAGGAGGCCCTGAAGCACGAGGAGCACGCGGTCAAGCTGTACCGCGAGTTCGAGCGGGACTCGGAGGACGAGCGGCTGAAGGAGATGTTCGAGCAGTTCGCGATGAACGAGAGCTGGCACGCCGCTGCCCTCCGCGCGAAACTGGAGGAGTTGCGTGACTGAGACGAGCGAGAGCGGGCAGGCGAGGACCTACGACGGCCTCTCCGTCGCGGAGGGCGTCGCCTCGGGTCCGGCGCGGGTGGTGGACGCGGCGCACTTCCCGCCGCACGCGCCGCGCTACCGGATAGGCGACGACAGCGTCGAGCGAGAGATCCAGCGCCTGAAGAAGGCCTGCCGCGAGGCCCGGGAGGAGCTGGAGGCGCTCGCCGAGAAGGTGCGCCAGCAGTTGGGCGAGCGCGAGGCGGAGCTGATAAGCGCGCAGGTGCTGATGATCGAAGACCCCGCCTTCATGGCCGAGGTCGAGGAACTCATCCTCGAAGAGAGGCTGAACGTGGAAGCCGCCGTCGCGGACGTGATCGGGCGGTTCGAGGAGATGGTGGCCAACGTGGACGACCCCTACCTGCGGGAACGCAGCGCCGACGTGCGCGACGCCGGCCGCAGGGTGCTGGGCAAGCTGCTTTTCGTGAACGGCGGCATGCCGGAGGCGCTCTCGGAGCCGGCGGTTATCGTGGCCGGTCATCTGGTGCCGTCGCTGACGGTTCACCTGGACCGTGACGTGGTGCTGGGGTTCGTCAGCGAGCACGGCGGTTACACTTCGCACGCAGCCATACTGGCCCGGTCGCTGGGCGTGCCGGCCGTGACGGGCCTGAAGGACGTCACCGATGAGATCGTGGACGGCGAGACGGTGATCGTGGACGGCTTCAAGGGTCTCGTCATCGTCCAGCCCGACGAGGAGCAGCTCGAGTCGTATCGGGCGCGGGAAGAGCGGTTCCGCGACAGACGGCGGGCGGTCATAGCGCAGTCGGCCCGTCCGGCCGTCACCAGTGACGGGACGCGCATTCACGTGCAGGCCAACGTGGCCGGACCGGAGGACCTGACGCTGGCCCGGGAGTACGACGCGGACGGCGTGGGCCTCTATCGCACGGAGGTGGAGTACCTGAGTCACTCCTCGCTGCCGCCGGAGGACCGGCTGGCGGAGGAGTATAGCCGGGCGGTGGAGCTGTTCGCCGAGGAGGGGGTGACGTTCCGGGCGCTGGACATCGGGGGGGACAAGTTCCCGCCCTCGGTCCCGCTGGCGCACGAGGAGAACCCCTTCATCGGCATGCGGGGGCTGCGGCTGCTGCTGGAGCACGTGGAGGACCTGATGGTGCCGCAGCTTCGGGCGATCGCGCGGGCCTCCGCCGCCGGCCGGGCGTCGATAATGTATCCCATGATAGCCAGCGTGGCGGACATGGAGGCGGCGCTCGAGCTGTTCCAGCGCGCCGTGGACGAGGTAAGAAAGGAGGCGCATGCCGTCGCCGAAGAGCTGAGTCAGGGCATCATGATTGAGGTGCCCTCCTGCGTGCCGATGCTCCCGGAACTGCTCGCGGAGTGCAGCTTCGGCAGCGTGGGCACCAACGACCTGGTGCAGTATCTGCTGGCGGCCGACCGGAACTCCGAGCGGATGGTGGACGCCTACGATCCGTTCCATCCGGCCGTCCTGCGCACTCTGGCCACGATCTACGAATCGGGGCGGGCCGCCGACAGGGAGTTGAGCGTCTGCGGCGAGGCGGCCAGCGACCCGCCGTTTCTGGCCCTGCTGATTGGCCTGGGCTACCGGACGGTGAGCGTCAACGTCGGCGCCATCCCCCGGGTGAAGGGCATCGTGCGCGAGCTTTCCGTCGATGGCTGCGAGAAATTGGCCCGCAGGGCGCTCCGTGCGCGCACGGGCGACGAGGCCCACGCGGCTGCCCGGGACTTCGTCGCGCAGCACGCCGAATCGGTCAAGGAACCCGCCTGACCCCTACCAGTACTTTCCCGCATGGAAGGAGGCATGCCGATGCAACGAGAGATAACCCTGTTCGAGGAACCGGGACCGGCCAACACCGAGGAGACGCTCCGAGCGGCTCGCCGGAGAGCCGAGCAACTGCAGTTGCAGCACGCCGTCTTTGCCACCTCGACCGGCGATTCGGCGCTGAAGGCCGCGGATGTCTTCGACGGGTCCGGCGTCCAGCTCATCGGCGTCACGCTGCACGCGGGGCTGTGGGACATCTACGACCGGCCGGAACCTGACGCCGTCCGGGAAGCGATGGACCGGGGCGTGCAGTTCCTGACCGCCACGCACACCCTGATGGGCAACGTGGAGGCGGCCATCCGGGAGAAGTTCGGCGGCTTGCCGCCGGTCGAGCTGATAGCGCACACCTACTACACCTTCTCGCAGGGGATGAAGGTGGCGGTGGAGGTGGCCGTCGGCGCCGCCGACGCCGGGCTCATTCCCACGGACGCCGAGGTGGTCGCCATGGGCGGGACGAACCGGGGCCTGGACACGGCCGTCGTGCTCTCGCCCGCCTATTCGACGAGTTTCTTCCAGACCAGCGTACACGAGATAATCGCCATGCCCCGCTGAGGGGCTGATCCCATATCTTTGCGGAAGGTAGTTGCCGATGAACGGCCCCCCGAAGATGCACCGCCTTGGACCGCTTGACGACTGGCGCGCCCTCTTGCCCACAGGTCTGCGGTTTCTGCTGTACGCGATGCTTCCTGCGCTGGTCATCGAATGGTTCGTGCTGGCGGCGAGTTCCCGACGCGCATACCACTTGGCGGCGGAGAACGCGCCTCTGGAATGGGGGCAGGTGGGCCTGCTTGCTGTCACGATAGCGTTGCTGGTGGCCGCCGCTCGCCGCCGTCCTTCCATGCGCACGCTCTTCCTGTGGCTCACGGTTTTCCCCCTGTGGGCGTTGATTCGGGAGCTGGACGGGTTCCTGGAACGCATGCTCTTCGACTCGGCATGGGAAGTGCTCGCCTGGGGCATAGCGGTCGTGTACGTCTATGTCGGGTGGCGAAAGCGCCAGGACCTTCTCGCCCAGATGCTTGTCTTTGTCCGCAGCCGGGCCTTTGTGCTTTTTTTCGGTTCCTTCGTAACCGTAATTGTGCTGGCCCAGCTGATCGGTCAGTCTGTTCTGTGGGAGGGCATCATGGGGGACGCCTACATGCGGGACGTCAAACGGGTGGTGGAGGAGTTGCTTGAGGCTTCCGGATACTGCCTGGCCGTCTGCGCCGGTGTGGAGTGCCTTGTGGAAGGAACGGAGGATAGGCGCGCCGAGTCAACTGACTGACCGGGGAGACTACTGCCGTACCACGCGGTATCTGCGGCCGCAGTCCCGGCATCGCACCAGCGGGGCGGCGAAGTTGGGGCCGAGCTGGATGACCTGCCCGCAGACGCAGTCGAAGCTCTGCCACTTGCCGGGCTCGTACTGGACGGTCTGCTCCTCGACGGTGGGGGCTTCTGCCCCGGCCCGCTGCTCGGCGGATTCGGGAACCCCCTGCGCCACGCCTTCCGCGGCGGCGGCCGCCATCACAGCGGGGCCAAGCGGGATGAGGCGTCCGCAACGCGGGCAGTGTATCTCGTCCTGCCTGTACTCCCGGGGCACCTTGGTCTTCAGGCCGCAGGCGCACGCCACGAACACCATGCCCTCCAGCCGGTGGAGGATGTCCACCACTTCCCGCGTCCTTTCCATGGCGGTCTTCTCCGGTTCGGCGGACGGTTCCCGGGCGCCGATCGGCTCGGCGCCGGTCAGCGTGCGAGAGCCGATCAGACGCTCGCCCACCGCACGGCCGTAGGCCTGCTCGTACTCTCTGTAGGAGGCGCCTCCCATGCCGCGGAGCACCTGCACGCGCTTCTCGGTCGGCGGGTGGGTGCTGAAGATGCTCTGCACGGCCGAGCCCTTCAGCGGGTTGACCGTCATCATGGGGGCCAGCGCGCGGTTGACCTTGCGCATCTTGCTGGCGGAGGCCGATATCTTCTCCAGCGCCGAGGCCAGCCCGTCGGGATAGCGGGTGAAACGCGCCGAGCAGGCGTCGGCCAGATACTCCCGCCGCCGCGAGCACGCGAAGTAGAGCACGCGGGCCACGATGGGGGCGAGCACCGCTAAGACGATGGCCACCAGGATGCCGATGCCCGCGCCGCGGCCCCGGCCCCGCCGGCGCCGCCCGCCGGAGTAGAGCATCGAGCGCAGGAAGACGTCCGACAGCAGCACCACGGCCGCCACCGTGATACCGGCCGTCGTCATGAAGCGGGTGTCGTTGTTTGTGACGTGGCCGATCTCGTGGGCGATGACGCCCTGCAGCTCGTCCCGGTTCAGCCGCATCAGCAGTCCGGTGGTGACCGCCACGGCGGCGTCGTCCTCTTTGCCGACGGCAAAGGCGTTGGGCGCCTCCGAGTCGATGATATAGACCTTGGGCACCTCGGGCAGCCCGGCGGCGATGCTCATCTCCTCCACGATGTTGAAGAGCATGGGGTAGTCGTCGTGGTCGATTTGCTGCGCCCCGGCGCTGCCCAGCAGCAGGCTGCTCCCGCGGGTGGCCGCCGTCAGCACCAGCACGAACCATATGACCAGCGCTACGCCGAGACCGATGAGGCCGCCGCTGGGGTGAATGGCGTAACCGACGCCGTAGCCCAGCCCCATGAGCACAGCGGCGAGGGCGACTATAAGCACGCGTGAGCGAAACTTGTTGGCACGGATCGCTTCCCACATCGGCGGGGGCTCCGCTGGGGGTTACTCGAAGCTCACCTCCGGCACCTCCCGTTCCTCTTCCAACTCCACCTCGAACAGGTCCCTTTCCCGGAAGTTGAACATGCCGGCCACTATGTTTACGGGGAAACTCTGGATCCGGATGTTGTACTGCATGGTCTGGTCGTTGTAGAACTGGCGGGCGAACCCGATCTTGTTCTCGGTGGAGGTCAGCTCCTCCTGCAGGGCCAGGAAGTTCTGGTTCGCCTTCAGGTCGGGATAGCTCTCCACGACTACGAAGAACTGGCCGAGGGCGCTGGAGAGCTGCTGCTCCGCCTGGGAGGCCTCCCCGGCGCCGCTGGCTTGCTGCGCCAGATTGCGCGCCTTTGTGACCTCCTCCAGCGTTTCGCGCTCATGCTCCATGTAGCCCTTGGCGGTCTCCACGAGGTTCGGAATCAGGTCGTGCCTTCGCTTCAGTTGCACGTCGATCTGCGCCCAGGCGTTCTCCACCTGGTTACGCAGGCGCACCAGGCCGTTGTACGTGGTCATCAGCCAGAGCCCGACTATGACTATCAGGCCGCCGACGACCAGCAGTGCGATTATGCCGCCGCTCATGTTCGGTTGCCTCCCTTCATTCGTTCGTTTCCTCTGCCGTTGTTTCGGCTTCCTCGGTGGGGCGGTCCAGTTCGGAGAAGAAGCGGGCCAGCAGGTTGTCCTCCTCGGCCCCGGCGGCCTCCACGACACCGCGCAGCTCGCCCCTGTCGAACCAGATTCCGTGTCGGTGGCCGCAGACGTCGAGTGTGACGCCGGCCTCGCCGGAGGTCTCCAGGCGGGCCATCTTCTTGGCGCAGATGGGGCAGCGCCGCGGCGGTCCGACTCCGGTCTTGCCTTCGCCCCGTTCGAGTGCTTTCAGGAACTCATCGCGCAAGGCTCCTGCGCGTTCGCCTATGAGTTCCAGTTCGCCCGAATCGAGCCAGACGCCCCCGCAGTCCGGGCAGTAGTCGATCTCCACCATCTCGAACTCGAGCACGAACATCGGCACGTCGCACACAGGGCACTGCATGGCCGGCCTCCGCTGGCGAGTGGAGGCGCATTATACACGGCCCGCCCGGCCCACACAATACAGAAAAAAGCGTCGAAGAACGGCGCTCGGCTGTCCGGAAGGCCAGTTTAGCCACGAAGTGCGCGGAGCTTGCCCGCCTCAGGCGGGGACACAAAGGAAGGCGAGGCGGACAGAAGTCCCGCCTCCGTTTACCTTCCTATTCATCTATGCCGCAATCGCGCTCTTCGTGAGCCCCGCGCTGAAAGAAGCGAAAAGTGTTGACCGCGGCCTCCGGTGGAGGTTAGCCTGTTCTCGATTGCACGGAACGACTTTGCCGTCCTTGTTCGGAGGGCCCGGCGCTATGAGTTTGCTCGCTTCCGCCGGTCGGATGGTCCCGCTGCTGGCCGTCGGCAGCGCCGTCGGTACGCTGCCCGGCATCGCGGTGCTGCTCGTGGGTGCCGGCGGCGTGACCCTCGGCGGGCGGATCGAGCATCCCTGGTGGCGGCGGCTTGCGCGCTGGGGCGGGCTGGTTCTGATGGGTCTCGGCGCCATCATGCTGCCCGTCCTGGGTCGCTGGCCGGCAGAGGGACGCAGCTTCTCGATGCACCTGGCCGGGCAGATACTGCTGCTTTCCGGCGGTTGTGCGCTCGTCTACGGCTTCTACCGGCTCGCGAACGTGACAGGAGGCGCCCGGCTGACGCGACCACCCCTCGAAGAGGTCCGGCGACGGCGCGGGTTGTTCATCGGCCTGCACGTACTGTACTTCGGCACCTACCTGTTCTTTGTCGGCCTGGCGTTCGCCGTGCCGGAAGCGCAGGCCCTGTTCACCCGGACGCTGGGGCAGATGCTGCGCAGCGGCCAGGCCGGACACGTCGCGGCCGCGGCTCGGGCCTACGCCGCGCGCGACATCACGATGGCGGCCGCCAGGACGGTCGCGATCAATTTCCTGGTCGGCTCGGTGGTCGTCATCACGCTGCCTTCGCTCATCGTGCCCGGCAGCGGGTCGGCGCTGCTGGTGGTGCGGTTCGCCGTGCTGGGGGTGCTGCTGGCGCCGACAAGCGCCGGCCTGGGCCGGGCCATGCTGCCGCACAGCCTGACGGTGCTGCTGGAGCTGGAGGCCTACGTGCTGGCCTCCTTTTTCGCCCTGCTGGTGCCGGTGTACGTGTTCAGCGGCGAGCTGGAAGGGGGGCCGCTGCGCCGCTACGGCCGGGCGGTGATGCTCAACCTGAAAGGGAACCTGGTCGTCTTTGCCATCCTGCTGGTCGCGGGCGTGTATGAAGCCTTCGAGATCATCCTGCAGATGTGACTCAGCAAGGCTGCGAGCCCGCGCCATGTTTTCAGATTGCCCGGGAGGGTACGATGCGCGTTGACCTGCACCTGCACACCCAGGAGAACTCGGACGGCAGGGCCCCCGCCGCGGATATGATCCGGGCCGGCATCCAGCATGGCCTGGACGGCGTGGTGATCACCGATCATCACTACATGCTGACGCGGGACGAGCAGGCGGCACTGCAGGCGCAGTTCCCTGGGTTTCCCATTTTCCGCGGCGCGGAGGTGAGTGTCGGTGTCGAGCACGTCCTGGTGATAGGGGGCTCAGCCGAGGAGGTGCCCGCGGTGGAGCCGGGCACCGTGGCGGAACTCGGGGAGTACGCCCGCGACACGGGCGCCTTCACGGCGCTGGCCCACCCGTTCTGGCGGGAGTCGGAATTTGCCTTCGACCTCGACACCTTCTGCCCCGAGGGTATGGACGTCGCCTCGATGAATATCGACACCGGCCGTTTCGACCGCATCGTTCGGATAACCCGCGCCCGCTCGATGTTGCCCGTGGCCGGCACGGACGCGCACGGGCCGGAGGAAGTGGGGCTGTTCCACATAGTGCTGGACGAACGAGTCGAAACCGAGGAGGACCTGCTGGCGGTCATCCGCGAGGGACGTTACGCCGTCGGCACGTTCGAGGACCTCCACGCGGCGCGCTGCGAAGAGGTGAAGCGCAACGAAGACCTGGCGCGCAGGATACTGGCCCGGGGCGGCGGCGAGGAGGATTACCTGGCAGCGGGAGGGCATCCGGCCTTCTTCAAACGGATGGCCCGGCAGGGGAGCCACATGCCGCGCGAGGAGGCCATCGGCATGCGCCCCGAGGACCTTGGGCTCACTCCGCCTTTACGCCGTCCAGTTCGCAGACGCGGCGGCGATAATGCAGATAGTTCGCCAGGCTGACGTTGTCGGGGACCCCGTGGTCACAGGTCGGGATGTATCCTCCGCGCTCGACCATGGCGGGTATGATGCGCTCGACGTGGCGGTCTATGGCCTTCGGCCCGTCCGCCAGCACGCGTTTGTCAATGCCACCGGCCAGCACCAGTTCCGGCCACTTGCGCCCGACCTCGACAACGTCGCAGCCGGAGGCCACCTCCCAGGGGCTCATGACGTCCATGCCCGCTTCCAGATAGAGTGGAACCGCGGGTTCGGCCCGGCCGTCCGTGTCCACGTGGAAGAATAGCCGCCGCTCCTGCCGTGACCTGGCCTTTCCAACCACGTCCTGGTAATGCGGGAGCAGGAACTCACGGACCATCTCGGGGGAGATGAGCAGGCCGTGGTTGTAGCAGATGTCCTCGCCGATGGCCAGTTCGTCCAGCGGTGTGTGGCGCTGGATGCGCCCGAGCCCGGCGTCCATGATCTCCGACCAGCGGGCCATCATGTCGTGGATCAGGTCCGGGGTATCGTGGAAAGCGTAAAGCAGGTCCTCCGGCCCCATCAGAGCCCGCAGGTACATGTAGCCCCCCACCATGCCCTGGCGGACCATGACCGACTCGGCGATGGCCCGTAGCGCGGCCCGCCGGCACTTCTCCTCGAGGTCCGCGTAGCGCCGAGCGTCGGCCGGGTCAAGACGGGGCGCCACCTCCTCTTCCCAATCGCGCCGGCAGGTGACCGGATGGCGGACGTAGTCCGGCATGAACCCGTGCCGGCGCCCCTTGAAGACCCGCAGCCAGCGGCCCGCGAAGTCCTGGATGATCTCCGTCCGCCCCTCATCCCGCACCACCTTCGCCTCGTAGGCGGGGACGAACGGCGGCTCGCACCAGCCGAGGTCTATCCCCAGGTTGACCTGGCCGGGCGGGTCGAAGCAGAACAGGTTGCGTTCCTCGTAGTCCTCCGGGAGGCCCTCGCGCTTCCACCGCTCGATGGCCTCATCCCAGATGTAGAACTCGCGGCGCACCAGGTGGTCCACGGGTTGGAAGTGGTACGTGGCACGCATCCGCTCTCCGGCATTCACGGAACGGTCTCCTTCCGGCACCTGTCAGCAAGGGGCGGTAAGTCCGGTCGTGAAAGCTACAGGCTACCCGATTGCCGTCCGCCCGTCGACACACATCAGAGCGGCTCCGCGCAACCCCCGCGCGTTGACACGCTCGATGGCATGCCCTAAAAAACCGGAAGCGTATCGGCAGGGCTGGTGCGACGCATCAAAGAGGGAGTGCGCGTGAAAACACAAAGTCTTCTGGCAGCAGCGATATTGAGCGTGCTGTTTCTGGCGGCTGGACCGGCCCGGGCCCGCTCGGTTGATGTCTCCGTGGACACCTCGGACACACACCAGACCATCGAGGGCCTGGGCGCCTTCTGCCACACCGCGCCCGGCCAGGCGCATCCGGATTACTACGACATGCTCGTTTTCGACCTCGGCGCCAGCATGGTGCGCGCCGGCGTCGAATACAACATGGAGCCGGTCAACGACGATGACGACCCCAACCACATCAACTGGGACCGCTTTGACCTGCGCGACATGGTCGAGAGCATGGAGACGCTGCACGAGTTTCAGAAACGCGGCGTCACCCGCTTCACCGCCTCGCTCTGGTCGCCGCCCGAGTTCATGAAGACCCACCGCGCCATCATACAGGGCGGCAAGCTGCGCCCCGACATGCGGCAGGAGTACGCCGAGTACATGACCGCCTATCTGCGGGCGGCCAAAGACCTGTGGGGTGTGGACTTCATCAGCGTCAGCCTGCAGAACGAACTCCTGTTCCTGGAATACTACATGTCCTGCATCTACAACCCCGCCCAGATCCGGGAAACCGTGCGGGCGACGATGCGCAAGTTCGAGCGGGAGGGCATCCGGACAAAGATCATGATGCCGGAGGACATGATGTTCCCCGACCGCATGATCTGGTACGTGAAGCCGACCATGGAGGACCCGGAGACGCGGAACTTCCCCGGCTGGTTCTGCACCCACCGCAAGGGGGATTTCGACGACTGGCGGAAGTTCTGGAACTTCGTCGAACCCTTCGATCGGCAGGTCTGGATGACGGAGACCGGCGGCACGGCGCGCGACTGGGACGCCGCCGTGGCCAAGGCCGAGGCCATCTACGACGCCCTCGTGGGGGGCAACGTGAGCGCGTGGCTGTTCTGGGACTTCAACCACATCATCGACGGCAACCAGCCCAAGCCCGGTTACTGGCCGGCCAAGCACTACTATCGCTTCATCCGGCCGGAGGCCGTGCGCGTCGGCGCCGGCAGCTCAGATGAGAACCTGCTTGTGAGCGCCTACAAGCACCCCGAGTCCGGCAAGGTGACGGTCGTCCTGGTCAACAAGGCGGATGACGGCGCGGACGTTGACCTGCGGGCGAGGGACCGCCTCTCGCCGACCCGTTACCGGCTCTACCTCTCCGACCGGACGCGCAAGTGGATGCGCAAGGACGAAGAGGGCGGCCGGGGGGTGAGCTTCACAATGCCGGCCAACAGCCTTGTGACGGTTCAGACCGGCCCGGAGGACAACCTGCGCGAGAAGCTGGCGCCGCACGCGATAGCGAACCCGAAGAAGCCGGCCGGCATCGAGGCGCCGCCGCGCCACGAGTGGGCCCACATCTGCCGCGGCGCCGAGCTGGGAATCCTCGACTGGGTGCGCAACGACCTGCGCAGCGGCACCAGCGTCAACGCCCGCAACCCCAACGGCTGGACGCCCCTGCACCGCGCGACGCTCTGGGGACGGGACAACCAGTGGCCCATGATCCAGCTTCTGCTGGAGAACGGCGCCGACGTCAACGCTCCGGCCAACGACGGCTGGACGCCGGTCCACATGGCCGCCGCAACCTACGTGCGGGACCCCGTCCGCATCCTGAAACTGTTCATCTCCGAGGGCGGTGATATCCACGCCCGCACGACCGACGGCTGGACGCCGCTGCACGCCGCCGTGGCCAACGCGTGGACCGGCTACAAGTATGACCCCAGTTGGTCGCCCGAACGGGTGCGCGTGTTGCTCGAGGCCGGCGCCGACGTGGAGGCCGCCGACATCAACCGCCGCACGCCCTTGCACTGGGCCGCGTGGGTCGGGTTCACCGACAGGCCCGGGGTCTCCAGCGAGATTGTGGACATCCTGCTGGAGGCCGGCGCGAAGGTGGACCCGCGCGACAGCGTCGGTCGCACGCCGCTGCACTACGCCTGCAACGAGGGCTACGCCACCATCGTGCAGTCGCTGGTGGAGGCGGGCGCGGACGTCAGCGTCCGCGACAACGAGGGGCGGACGCCCGGCGACATCGCGGCCACGCGCGAATTCGAGGAGGTCCTCGCCATCCTCGAGGGCGAAGGCGCCGCGGCCGGTGCGGAGGAGACGGAGGCGGAGGAACGGGCCGCCCGCAACCCCGCCATCGGGACCGGCCGGTTCGGCGCCGAACTGCGGCAGGCCGCGGGCGCCGGCAACCTGGCCGCGGTCAAGGACCTGCTGGCCCGAGGTGCCGACCCCGACGCCGCCGACGTCAACCGGCGCAAGACGCCCCTGCACCTGGCCGCGCAGGCCGGGCATCTGGAAGTCGTGAAGGCTCTCATCGCCGCCGGCGCGGACGTGGATGCGCTGGACAGTGACGGCCTGACGCCGGCCGAGAAGGCCCGCGATCAGGGCCATGACGAGGTCGTAGAGGCCCTCCGGGCCGCCGGCGATGACTGACCGGGACGGCATTCCGACATCAACCTGATAACCCGCACCGGGGAGACCGATTCCATGGCTGAGATGACCTCACAGGAACGCTTCCGCCACATGTACGAGCACCGGGAGGCCGACCGCGTCCCCATCATTGATACACCATGGGGCGCTACCATCGAGCGCTGGCAGCGCGAGGGCATGCCGAAGGAGGTGAGTTTCGTGGATTACTTCGGCCTCGACCACGTGGCGCGCGTCAACGTGGACAACAGCCCCCGCTACCCGGTCCGCACCGTCGAGGAGACCGACGAGTACGTCATCCGCACGACGAACTGGGGCGCCACGCTGCGGAACTGGAAGCACGCCGCCTCCACGCCCGAGTTCCTCGACTTCACCATTACCGACCCCGACTCCTGGGCCGACGCGAAGGAGCGGATGAAGCCGACCCGCGACCGCGTCAACTGGGATCACCTGCGGGAGAACTACCCCAAATGGCGCGAGCGGGGGGACTGGGTCGTGGGGGGCCTCTGGTTCGGCTTCGACGTCACCCACTCCTGGACGGTCGGCACGGAGCGCATACTGATGGCGCTGGCCACCGAGCCGGAGTGGTGCAATGACATGTTCAACCATTTCCTCGACGTCAATCTGGCCCTGCTGGAGATGGTCCTCGATGAGGGCTACGAGATAGACTGCGTGAGCTGGCCGGACGACATGGGCTACAAAGGGCACCAGTTCTTTAGCCTGCAGATGTACCGCGACCTGCTGAAGCCGGTCCACAAGCGGGCCATCGATTGGGCGCATGACCACGGCATCTACGCGCACCTCCACTCCTGCGGTGACGTCCGCCCGCTGGTCCCGGAGCTTGTCGGGATAGGGCTGGACGCGCTCAATCCACTGGAGGTCAAGGCGGGCATGGACCCGCTCAAGTTGAAGGAGGAGTGGGGTGACGAGTTGGTGCTCCACGGCGGCATCAACGCGGTGCTCTGGCCGGAGCCGGACAAGATAGAGGCCGAGATCCGCCGGCTGCTGCCCGAACTGAAGCGCGGCGGCGGCTACATCTTCTCCTCCGACCACTCGGTCCCCTCCAGCATCAGCCTGGAGGACTTCCGCCGCATCGTCGAGCTGGCCAAAGAGCTGGGTTCCTACGGCTGAGCCGTTTGAGCCCCTGCCGCTCGGCTCATAGCGAGGCCGTGCGAGAAGTCAGGGGACACACGCCCTCGGCAACCGGGGGCACCGGCGAGCCGCGGGTTGCGGTCTCGGGAACCGGCAAGTATAAAGAGCGTTCCCTCGTTCGCAGTCCTCCCGCCGGAAGGCGTACGCCATGAACAGTGCGCTCAGTGCCGAAGGACCTGGAGTCGAGCCGGACCGTTCACCCCGTCGCTCCTTCAGCCTTCGTGCCCTCTTCATCGGGTGCCTGCTATCGGTCCTTATCGGCGTCGCCGAGCCCTACCTGACCATATACCTGAACTCCTCCTACCTGTTCACGGACTACCATGAGGGCGGCGCGGCCTTCTTCATCGGCGTGCTGTTCATCCTGTTCAACGTTGTGCTTGCGGCCCTGTGGAAGGGCCTGGCGCTGACGAAGCACGAGTTGCTCTTCATCGCGGCCATGATGTTCGCCAGCGGCTCCGTGGTGACTTCCGGCGGCGTTACGCACCTGATACCCATGATGTCGTCGGTCTACTACCACGCCAACCTGGCCAACCAGTGGCACAACGAAATCATCCCCCACCTGCAATCCTGGCTGGCCCCGCTGGACCCCGGCGGCGGACAGGTGGCCATCGACGGGTTCTGGGAGGGCATCTCCCCCGGCGAGCCCCTGCCGTGGGGGCCGTGGTTGCGGCCGCTTCTTCTGTGGGGCGTCTACCTGATGGCCGTCTGGGCGATGCTGACCGCGATCATGTCCTTCCTGCGCAAGCAGTGGGTGGAATACGAACACCTCAGCTTCCCCATCGCGCAGATTCCGGAGGAGTTGTGCGAGGCGGCCGGCCGGCCGCGGCGCGGGCCCTCCATCTTCGACAGCAGGATGTTCTGGCTGGGGCTGGGCGGCAGCTTCCTCCTCTACAGCCTGTGGGGCATCGCGTTCTATGCCGTCGGTCACCAGGGGCGGTTCCGCATTGCGCAGGACATAGCCCTGGCGCCGGGCTACAATCTGCGCGTGCGGCTGGATCTCGTGGTCGTGGGCCTGATCTTCCTGATCCCCAACCGAATTGCGTTCAGCGTCTGGTCGCTGGCGTTGCTCTCGTGGTTTGCGCGCAGCCTCATCGCGGCCCGCGGGCTGGGCATGCAGGAGAACATGCCCTACGGCGGGCCGCCCGAAACTCAGCACATGGTCATCGGGGCGCTCGTCGTCTTCACTATCAGCGGTCTCTACTACGCACGGCGCCACCTAGCGCGCGCGTTCAGGTGCGCGTTGGGGACGGGTGAGGAGGGCTACGACCGGAACGAGCCGACCTCCTACCGCACCGCGCTGTTGACCATGCTGGTGGCGCTGGTCGTCATGGTGGTGTGGCTGGGCTACTCGGGTCTCCGCCTGCCCTACGCGCTGGTGTTCGTGCTGTTCTTCATCATCGTGTACTACGCCATGGCGCGCATCATCGCCCAGGTGGGATTGCCGTCCGCCAGCGCGCCGGTCGTCCCGGCCTCCTACGTGGGCAGCCTGTTCGGCACCGCCAACCTGGGCCCGCAACAGGTGGGGGCCCTCGCGCACCAGTTCTGGAACGCGGACCTGCGCAACACCCCCGCCGTGTCCACCATGCACGGCATGCGGCTGGCCGACCGCCGCTATGGGCTCTTCGCCGCCATGCTGCTGAGCATCCTCATAGCCTACGTGACCGCCTCCATCACCGTAATCGCCACCAGCTATCGGGCGGGTGCGAGCAGTCTGAGCGCCTGGTTTATCATCAACTCCTCGCGGGTCCCGTGGTGGTGGATGACCAGCAAGCTGTCCCAGAACCAGGGGCTGAACCTGATCGGTCTGGGGTGGTCGGGTTTCGGGGCGGTGGCGATGGGCTGCCTCATCGCCGCCCAGCGGGCCTTCTTCTGGTGGCCGCTGCATCCGGTGGCGTTCCTTATCGCCAACACGCACATGGTCATCAACTTCTGGTTCTCCATCTTCTTTGCGTGGATGCTCAAGGTGGCCATCGTCCGGCTGGGCGGTCACCGCGCCTATCGCAAGGCGCGCCGGCTTTTCATCGGGGCGGTGCTGGGCGGCTTCGCGGCGGGCGGGCTCTGGGCCTTCATCGACATACTCACCCGGTCCACGGGCAACAAAGTGTTCTCCATCTGAGGGAATACGGTCGCCACGACAGGCGACTCCGCGACGAGCACCATCACGAGAAGTAGGTCGAGTAGCGTTCCATCGCGTCCATGACGGCCTCGATGTTGCGTAGCGGAACGCCGGGATAGACCCCGTGGTGCAGCATGAGGCCCCCCTCCGGGCTGCCCAGTTCGCGAACGGCCTTCCCTATCATCTCAGCGATCTCTTCGGGCGTACCGAAGGGGACGACGCGCTGGCGGTCTACGTCCAGGTCGATGCAGACGCGCCCCTTCAGGTTGTCGCGAATCCACTCGATGCCGTTCACCAGGTCCTGCAGGTTCAGCGCGTCGATGCCGCAGTCGAGCAGGTCCTCCGCCAGCACGCGAATGTCCCCGTCGGAGTGCATGTGCAAGACGCAGCCGGCCTCTCTTGCGGGGGCCATCAGGCGCCGGTAAACGGGCTTTATGTAGCGCCGGAAGTGGTCGGGTTTCAGCATGGGCCCCTGCTGCATGCCGAGGTCCTCCGGGTAGCCTATCCACTCCGCGCCGAGCGCCACGAAGCGCTGCACCAGGCCCGCGTTGAACTCCTCCACCATCTCGATCAGGCACAGGAGCCGCGGGTCCCCGTCCGCCATGTCGAACAGCAGGTTCTGGTAGCCGCGCAGGTACATCAAGGTCAGGAACGTGTGCCCGTGGCGGAGGCTGCCGCGGCGGAGGCGGCCCGCCTCGCGCGCCCGCTCGAACCGCCGCTCGACGGCGGCCCAGTCGATGGGCCCCCAACCGTTCTGCTCGGCGGGATCGGGCGGGGTGAAGTCCTCGAAGTCCGACCAGTCCGCGAGGGCATGCTCCACCACGGTGCCGGTCAGGCCGTGCTGCTCGGTCTCCCACACGCAGCTCCACGAGTCGGTGTAGCGCTCGCCGGCCTGGCGCCAGGGGGCGGGCGTCGGCTGCGGCGGTTCTTCCGACCTCTCGAAGTTCGGGAACAACAGCGGATGGGCTTCCATCAGGTCCTGCAGCGCGTCCGGGTCGTAGTGATACCAGCAGGCGGCGCTCAGGTTGACGCCGACAGGTATCCGCTCGGGTCCCTCGAACCGAACCGTGCGCAGCAGGTTTTCGCGTTCGTTCATAACTCTCGTCTCTCCATGAAACATCCGCCTGTGCCCATAGGAGTCAAAGTCACGACGGCAGGGACGTCTCCAGCCTTTCCTCCAGTAACGCTCTCTGCTGTCGGACCACGTCCGGATAGGCGTCGGCCACGTCCCGGGTTTCACCGGGATCCTTTTCCAGGTCGTACAGGCCCCTGGCTGAGGTCGGCTCAGAGTTCTCGTCCTGGTAGTAATGCCACTTCATGTCGCGCACAGCGGCGTAATGATGGAACTCGATGAAGACGCGTTCGTGGAGAAGGTCTTTCTTCCCCTCGACCAGGTCCCAGAAGTTCCTCCCATCCATTGGCGGCTGCTCATCGACATCCAGCATGTCCAGGAACGTGGGCATGAAGTCCATGGCGCTCACCAGCGGCTCCATCTGCCGCCCGGACGGCCCGTCGGGATGGCGCACCAGCAGGGGCAGTTGCGCATCGTGTGAGTCCAGGGGTGCGGGGGGCGCTTTCTGAACCCATCCCTTCTCCCCCAGTTGCGTACCGTGATCGGCGCTGAAGACGATGATCGTATCGTCCATCAGGTCCAGGTCCGCGACCCTGTTCAGGAACTCCCCGATCCACATGTCCAGGAAGGTGACCTCCGCCGCGTAGAGCGCCCTGAGTATCGGATAGTCGTCCTCTCGTATGTCCTGCCGGCGGACCCCGTAGCCGAACAGGTAGCGTTCGTAGGGATAGTCATCGCGGTACATCTTCTGGAATCTCTTGGGCGCGTCCCACGGCTCGTGGGGGTCAAAGGTATCGATCCAGAGGCAGAAGGGCTGATTCCCGCGGTTCCTCTCCAGCCACTTGCCCGCCTCGCGCAGCACGCGGGCACAGAAGTAGTCCTCCTCGTGCACGATGTCCTGCGTGTTCATGAGGTACTGCAGCATTTTCTGGCCGTAGTCCTCGTTCCACAGGTGCTCGGGCATGTGTTGTTTCGGGTCGAACTTGTCCCGCGGGCCGGACCTCCACGCGTCCGTTTGCTGCCCACGGATCCACTGCCAGCTATCGAAGGTGTCCGGGAAACGCGGCGTGTGGCCCCGATGGAAGTCCATGCCGGGCTCGAAGTAGGGATGGGTATCGGTGTAGAGCGCCGTCGTGTATCCGGCGTCCTGGAGCACTTCGGACAACGTGGGAATCCCTTCCCCAATGGGGGTCCATCCGCCGTGCTTCTCCATGGGGATGATGCTCCGGCCGGTGAAGAACACCCGCCTGGCTGGGATGGTGGGCAGCCCGTCGGCGTAGCAGTTCATGAAGACCACGCCTTCCTCGGCCAGTCGGTCCAGGTTCGGCGTCTTCACCCGCGCGTTCCCGTAACAGGTGAGGTTGTCCGCACGGAAGGTATCGGAGATAATGACGATCAGATTCATGCGTCAACTCCCTGCTTCGCTTGCAAAACAAAGGCGTAGCCGCGAAGTTCACGAAGAACGGCGAAAGAACAGAACCAGAATTATCGCCTTTGTCTTTCCTTCGTGTTCCCGCCGGAGGCGGGTAAACTTCGTGTCCTTCGTGGTGAGACAAATCCGTCAGAGGCGGCGGAAGTACGCGTAGTAGGCGCCGCAGACGTCCTCCCCGGCCTCGTCCCGGAACCAGCCGTGGAGCTTCGTGCGGCCCGCCGGCAGGCGGAGGCGATAGGTGACCGATTCGGCCCCCGGTTGGGCGTCCTTCTCGGTGGGCTCGCCGTCGTGGGCCAGAACGCCTGAGGCGATGGGCAGCGCCACGCCGGCGTCGAGCGTGCCGTAGGCGGCGTGGAAGGCCGGCGCCGGGTCCGTGAGGGACAGCCCGGACTCCTCCGGCCAGCGCCGCAGCTCGACCTCGTACTCGCCCGCCCGGGAGACCTCGATGTTCCACGGTCCGCCGCGGCCGTCGCCGCCCTTGTTGGCGGAGCGCACGCTGCCGGCGCCGTCGCAGCGGACGTCCTCCCATTCGCAACTGGTCAGCATGACCGGGTCCTGGTGGCGCGAGCCGATGGTCAGAGGGCTGAAGACGTGGATGCCGGGCTCGACGTCCTCCCACCACCGCTCGTAGAAGTCCCGCATCGCGGAGACGATGTCCGGATGTTCGTCGGCGAGGTCGTGCTGCTGGCCGCGGTCCTCTCGGATGTCGTAGAGTTCTTCGCCGAAGACCAGCCGCCACTGCCGCCAGATGACCGAGCAGTCATCCTTGCCGATAGAGTTCTGGTAGTACTGGACGACGGTCATCCGCTCGTCCAGATCGTGGGGCTCGCCGCGGAGCATCGGCGCCAGACTGTTGCCGTCGAAGGCGGCGCCGTCGGCCGCCTCCACGCCGCACAGGTCCAGCAGCATGGGCAGAATGTCCATGGCCTGGGTCGGCACAGGCACGTCGCCGGGGGGTTGCAGGTCCCCGCCGGGCCAGCGGATGAAGCATGGCACCCGGTGACCGCCGTCGTAGCGCGAGCACTTGCCGCCGCGCATGCCGGCGTTGTACACGTCCAGCGCGCCGCCCGCGTGACCGTTGTCGGTCATGAAGATGACGATGGTGTCCTCCCGCAGGCCGTTTTCCCGCAGGAATTTCTCCATCCGGGCCAGGTTCTCGTCCAGCTCCACGATCATGCCGAAGAAGCCGGACGGCCGACCGCCGTAGGCGGCGAACTCCTCCTTGTAGCAATCGTCCACCCACATGGGGAAGTGGGGCACGTTGGTGGGAAGGTAGCAGAGGAACGGCCGGCCCTGTTCGTTCTGCTCGGCCATCCAGTCCATGGCGGTGTCGAACCAGAAGTCGGTGCAGTAGCCCTCCGCCTGCTTCAGCTCCCCGTTGTGGCGATAGTAGGGGTTCAGGTAGTCGTTCTCCCAGTAGGCGTCCGCACCGGTCAGGCCGAAGCCGTGATGGTAGATGGCCTCTTCGAAGCCCCGGTCATGGGGCCGGTAGGGATAGCTGTCCCCCAGGTGCCACTTGCCGAAAATGCCGGTGGCGTAGCCGTCGGCGTGGAACATGTCGGCTATGGTGGGCAGCTCGGGCTTGAGCAGGTGGCGGCCCAGGCTGGTGGCCATGGCGCCGTTGCGCAGGCAGTGCACGCCGCTCATCAGCTCGCCGCGCGTAGGGGCGCACATCGGCGCCACGTGGAAGTCGGTCAGCCGGACCGATTCGTCGTGCAGCCGGTCGATGTTCGGCGTGTGCAGCACGGGGTGGCCGTGACACGACAGATCGCCGTAACCCTGGTCGTCGGTCAGGATCATCAGCACGTTGGGGCGTTGCTCGGGCATTGCGTCTCTCCGTTACGTGAGAACCCCGGGACCTATCAGCCTTACCAGCATAAAGGATAAACCACGAAGTTCACGAAGAACAGCAAGGAGAAACACGGAGACACGGAGGACACGGAGCTTGCCCGCCTCAGGCGGGAACGGCAAAGGCGGGAGAGGATTACGACAATGGCTCTTACCGCAGAGGACGCAGAGAACTCGGAGAACGGCAAGGAGAATGGGCACCGCCAGGAACCCCCCAGTCGTCCTCGTTCTCGATCTCGTCCTCGGCAGTTGTCTTTGCTGGCCGATGACAGCCGGTGGCTGACGGCTGCCGTAGACCACAACCGGCACGAACGGCAAGGAAAAACACGGAGACACGGAGGACACGGAGCTTGCCCGCCTCAGGCGGGAACGGCAAAGGCGGGAGAGGATCACGACGATGGTTTTTACCGCAGAGGACGACAAGGAGACCCGGCAACGTCAGGAACCCCACATCGTCCTCGTCCTCGGTTTGTGCTTCCGCCATGCGCCGACTACTCCCCGGTGGCGCGGTATTGGCTGAGGACCTCCGCGATGGCCTCGGTGGCCTCGTCGGGGTCCGGCAGGCCGGGGAACGCCAGTTCGGGACGCGGCCCCACGCCCTGCCCCGCCCAACTGCTGGTGCCGGGCGTGTAGATGCCGAGTCGCCAGATGCCGAACAGCCGCTCGAGGATGTTCTGGCGCTGCTCCAGGTCGGTGATCTTGTGGTAGGGCACCGAGTGGCGGACGCGCAGCAGGATTCCCCCGGAGAACGCGCACCGCCGGTCGGTCACGTAGTAGCGATAGCTGCGCCGCAGGCGGGCGGCGTACACCGTCGCGAGAACGAAGGCAACCACTCCCCCCACGACACCGGGCAGGAGAACCTCCGGCATGAAAGCCGGTTCCGAGCCGCACACTGAGCCGAGCACCAGAGCCGCCCCGCCGGCCACGCAGCCCAACGCAATCCCCAGCGGCAGGCAACGGGTCAGCATCCAGTAGCCCAGCAGGCCGCCCGAAGGCACCAGTTCGAGAAGGACCTCTTCGTCCGCCATCAGTTTCATGCATGCCCCTTTCGCCCAGAGCCCATCAGGGTCGTGGCCTGCAGGCCCAATATAGCGCGCACCGCGAGACAGGGCAAGACAGCGGGCACGCGGGCATCATCTCTCCGTATGGTCCCAGAAGGGCACTTCCAGGAACTCCGCCAGACGGGCGGCGTCGTCCTCGGCCACCTCGCGGTTGCCGTGGCTGACAAGGTTGACCCGCCGGACCGGCGGCCCCCGCAGCACCAGGTTAATCTCGTAGGAGTTGTAGGGGCTGTCGCTGTCCCGCACGAAGTGGCGGCACATCTGCACGCCGGCCACGTCCGAGAAGGCCAGTTCCTCCCAGGGCACAGGGCTCTGGCGGTCGGTGCGGAGCCACACGGTACGCCCGAACCGCTCGGCGCGGAGCCGGGTGCGCCCCCAAAAAACCGCCACGCCCACGCCGCCGGCCACGAAGAGCGCCCCCATGAGCCCTGGAAACAGGCCCACCTATCGCCCATCGCTGAAGAGCGACCAGCCCATCGCGATGCCCATCACCCCGAACGCTGCGAAGACGCCGCAAAAAGCAACCAGGCCCGCCGCGGGCCGGAAGCGCGCCACGCCGGACCTAACGACCAGGCGGGCCGTGGCGAACTTGGCGCGGCGCTCGGAGATGGGCGCCGTGGGCACTGCCATGGCGCCACCCCGGGCAGAACGCACCGGCACCTCGGTCTCGTCCCTCCCCCGGTCACCCAGGAACTCGCGCAGGGCGGCGAAGGCCTCTGTAAGGGACGCCTGTGTCTCCGCGCACGCCAGGCGAACCTGCCCCTGCCGCTCCGAGTGCTCGAGAGAGACAGTCACGCTGTCCCTTATCCACCAGTTCAGCGACCCCGTTTCGCCCCAGCGCCCGGTGCTGACCGTCAGCTTGTCGGCCGGCAGTTCAACGTGAGTGCCCAGTCCCAGAAGCCCGCGGAAAATGTGAACCGTGTTGCCCAGCGGATTCCACCAGACGCGCGACCTGTTGGCGAGAACGTACAGAACCAGCAGCAGCAAAAGCCCTCCGAACCACCCCATCTCCAGAAGTACACCGGACGCGAACGAGATACCGACCCACAGGACGGCGAACGAGCCTATCAGGATGGGGCCGCCGCGCGAATACCACGCGCTCGGCAGTATGACAACCCCTTCGGGCTCACGCTCCACCCGGGCGCCGCTCAGGGAGAGCAGCGGCCCGCGGCGCGTCTTGCGGACCAGCCAGTCCCAGCCTTCGTCAGCGCTCATGGTTCTCATGCCTATTCCCTGATCTCCGTAAGCGCAACGCCCGCGCCCACTTGTATGCCAGCGCACGGGGGACTTTGTCAAGCTTCGGCGGGCCGGCTCTCGCAGCGGAGGACGTCGCCGCCCAACTAATAGTTGCGGCGATGGTGTCCGCCCTGAAGCGCCCCAGTCGGCTGATGACACCTGCCGATTAGCCAGTTCCCCGATAAGTGTTAGCCATGTTCAGATTACTTCTCGTCGCCGTCGGTGGTTTCCTCAGGAGCGTGTGCGCGCTGCCGCCTCTCCGGCGCGGCGGGGCTCGCCGCACCCCCTCGGCTTGCAAAACGGCGGGCGGTGACGAATAATGTACGGAGACTCGGGGGAGGTGAGAGATGGAATTCCACGACGTTATTCGGTCACGGCGCAGTATACGCGCGTATCGAAGTGACCCGGTCGAAGAGGACAAACTGGAGCGCATCCTCGAGGCCGCCCGGCGCGCTCCGAGCGCCGCCAACCGTCAGCCGGTTTGCTTCTACGTGATCAGGGAGGGGGAGACCCGCTCGGCCTTGCTGGAAGCCTATTCCCAGCAGTGGTTTGCGAACGCGCCCGTCATCATCTGCGCCTGCAGTCGGCCGGATGAGGCATGGCGGCGGTCGGACGGAAAGAGCTACGCCGACGTGGACCTGACCATAGCCATGGACCACCTGATCCTGGCGGCAACCGCCGAAGGGCTGGGGACGTGCTGGATCGGCGCGTTCAAGCTGGAACCGCTGCGCCGGCTGCTGGGTATCCCGGACGAACTGGAGCCGGTCGCGCTGACCCCTCTGGGCTATCCTGACGAGGAACCCGCCGAGAGACCCCGGAAGGACCTTGACGAGATCGTGGAGTATCGATGAAGGCTTTCAAGCCACTCAACCTGATGAACGACAAGGGCTTCTGGCCCGAGAAGGTGGCCATCGTCGACGGGATCAAGGAGATCCTGACCCTCGGCAAGTGCCGCACCCCCCTGCCCGTGCGGGATTACGGCCGTTACCGGGATCAGGAGTGGCGCAATAGCGACGAGGAACTCGTCCCTTACCGCAGCGTGGACTGGTACGTCTATGACGCGCTGAACGAGAAGCGCATGCAGGTCGACTCCGAGCGCATACTCGAGTCCTTCGACACCGAACCATGGCGTAACGAGGACATGCTCGGCGACCATTACGACCTGTTCATCATGGACGAGGATATGTTCACATCCAGTGAGGACGGCGAGCCGGACCGGGAGTACGTCGTCGGCAAGGCCCACCGCCTGAGTTCTGCCGTCATCAGCACGCACCGTATCGACCACATTTGGGGCATGCCCTACAGTTACCTCAAAACCGAGGTCATGCGCCAGTTGTGCTTCATGTTCGGCGTTCCGGACATGGGACGCGACGACGTGACGATGGAGGGGGACAGCCCCCGTTGCCGGAACGTCTGCATCCTCCGCCCGGCCCACAACGCGCCCGACGACTGGGAACGGCTGACCGAGGACCGCCTCGTCCATGGCGCCCTCTGCGACAACTGCACGCTGGACTTGCGCGCCTTCTTCGACAGGGCCGGCCGACAGGCCGAGTGGTGAGTATCCCCCGCGGGCGCCCGAGGAATGACCAACTCCTTTGAGGACGGCCAAGACGTGGAACACTCGCCCGCCCCCTTCCTGCCGCCGCACTGTTCACATCAGGCTCCCACTCTGGCCAACGGCGGACTTCCCGAGGACGGACGATGGGCCGAACCGGTCCCCTCGCGGCATTCCATTGCCGGTTGGTGGCCCTCTCATGACCTCAGAGATGGCACGCTCAACCCGGCCCGAGTTCTCGCAAGGGCGGAGGTCCATTGATGAACCTGTCCGCTGACGCCATTTTGTTCGGCCTGAGTCTGCTGGAACGAAGGGAGATCGGGGCCGGCGAACTCGCGGACCACATGCGCGCCGTGGCCGGCGGCGACGTGCCGGACCATCTGGTTGCGTTGGAGGAGCGCGTGGTGGAGGGTCACCCCCGGCTGGGGGAGAGCGGCACATGGCTCGGCGCTCGCTCCTATTACGTGCCGGTGGACTGCCCCGGTTGCCGCGCGCGTTTCCGCGCCCTGCCGAACGAGGTGGACGCATCCGCGTTGTGCCCGCTTTGCGGCGAGCCCATCATGCAGGCGCGCAGCCTGATGCTGCTGGGCACGGAGCCGGGGAAGGCCAGAAGGGCGGCGGAGGCGGAGAGGGTCTTCCACCTGGCCACGGAATACCAGCGGTTCGCCCACTTCGAGCTGATGGACCTGCTGGGTCGGGGCGGCGCGGGGCGCGTGTATGAGGCCCGCAACCTGCGCACGGAGGCCCGGGTGGCGCTGAAGCTTCTGGAGTTCCAGCCCCTCGAGCCGGCCGCCCATTCCTTCGAGCGCCTTCAGCGGGAGGCGCGCGCAGCCTCCTCGGTCGCACACCCCAACATCGTGCCCGTGCTCGACCTCGGCGTCGCGGAGGGGGTGCCGTTCATCGAGATGGAACTCATCCACGGCCGCTCGCTGCGGGAACGCGTTGAGCGGCAGGGGCCGCCCCCCGCCCGGGAGACCTGCCGGTTGTGCATGGAGGCCCTGGCGGGGCTCCGCGCCGTGCATGAGGCGGGCATCGTCCACGGCGACATCAAGCCGGCCAACATACTGATTGACGAATCCGGGACGGCCCGGCTCACAGATTTCGGCATCTCCAAGTTTCTGGAAGAGACCACGACGATCACGACGGCCGACCGCATCGTGGGCTCTCCCCATTTCATGGCCCCCGAGCAGTGGCGGGGCGAAAGGCTGACCCCGGCCACCGACCTTTACGCCGCCGGGCTGGTGCTATACTACGCCGTGACCGGGCGGCTGCCCTACGGGCGTGAGACGCGCCTCGCTTTGATGTACAAGCATCTGCACGAGGAACTGCTGGAGCCGGGCGAGTTCCCGCCCAGGGTGCCCGACTATCTGGGGCAGGTCATACGGCGCGCCGCCGAGAAGGACCCCGAAGACCGGTTCGAGAGCGCCTCAGAACTGGCCGACGCGCTGAAGCTGTTCCTCGACGGGGCGTTCGGTTCGCCGTGACCGCCCCCCGCCGGCTCAGTGGTTCAGCCGGGAGTAGAACTCATACCACGGGAAGTTCCCGCCGGGACACCGCGTGCCGCCCGGCCGGATGTGGCAGTGCCCCACGATGTGGTCGGTCGGGATGTCGCACCTCTCCTGCAGGAAGTTGACCAGCCCGACCAGAGCGTCCATCTGCTGAGAGGTGGGGCGATCCTTCTCCAGATTGCCCACGAGGCAGATGCCGATGCCGTGCTGGTTGTACTCCCGCTCGTTGGCGTGGGCGCCCTGTATCTGCTTCTCCCAGCGGAAGGTGACCTCGACCAGACCGTCCGCGGCACCCCGTCCGTTGCCTATGACGAAGTCGTAGCCCACCCCCAGCCAGCCGTTCTGCTCCTTGTGGTAGCGATGGAAGGCGGCCTCGCTGCCCTCGTCGGTGCCGCTGTGGTGGAGGACTATGTACTTCCACTCCCGCTTCAGGGGGGCGTCCAGGTAACCCTCAACCCGCGCGGGGCGCCGGGGGCTGAACCGGGGGGCCGAGGCCCGGGGGGGCGCAGGCGCGGGATCAGGCGACCACGAGGACGGCTCCGAGGGTGCGTGAACCTCCCCATCGTCCGCCGGTTCCGCAGCGACCGATTCGGACTGCGGCAGGGTGGTCTCTTCGGTTCCGGCCCTTCCGGGCGTCCCGCAACTCAACGTCAGCCCCGCCGCCAGGCAAAGCACCATCACCGTCCAGCGTCTCATACCGCACCCCCGGAACGTCAGAATTCCTTCTCGCTGTCCAACAGGATAGTCACCGGGCCGTCGTTGGTCAGGCTGACGGCCATCTCCGCCTGGAAGCGCCCCGTCTCCACCTCCACCCCGGCGTCCCGCAGCCGGGCGGCCACCTCTTCGTAGAGGCTTTCCGCCTTCTCGGGACCGGCGGCCCGGGTGAAGGAAGGGCGCCGTCCCTTCCGGCAGTCGCCGTAGAGCGTGAACTGGGAAACCAGCAGCACTCGTCCGCCCACATCCTGTACGGACAGGTTCAGTCGTCCCTGCTCGTCATCGAAGATGCGCAACCCCGCCAGCTTGCCGGCGATGTAGTGCGCGTCTTCCTCCTCGTCCCCCTCGCCAACGCCCAGCAGCACCAGCAAGCCCTTCCCGATGGCGCCCACGTGCCGGCCGGCCACGGTGACCTCGGCGGAGCTGACTCTCTGCACGACGGCTCTCACGGGGTGTCCTCCTCGGTCAACTGTATCAGCCTCCGGTGCATTGCCGGGATGCTCTGCCGGTGGTCGGCCCGGAAGTTGAAGCCCTCGCCTCCGGCCGAGACGGGCCGCCGCACCACGTTCTTGCACGGACGGAAATAGTAGTCCGTTATGTTCTCCCTCAGGTCGAACGAGGCCGTGTAGAGCGGCGCGACCGGGTGGCCGATGTTGCGCGCCATGCTGAGTGCTTTCAGAAAGACCTCCGGCAGGATGACGGCCGACCCGAAGTTCAGCAGCACCCCGCCGCTCAAGGCGCAGACCGTCTCGATATACCGCCTGAAGTCTCGGTGAGACGCCGCCCCCGTCTTGCATCCGTCGAAGGTGGGATGCTGGTGTACTATGTCCGTCCCGATGGCCACGTGCACCGTGGCGGGGATGCCCAGCTCGTAGGCGCGGCACAGGACGCTGTGGTCGCGATGCGGCAGCTTTTCCTCGCTGATGCGCTGCCCGATCGCCCGGCCGAAGCCTTCGTCGGTCGAGTTCACCGTTTTGTTAATGAAGCGGCCGGTCTCCTCCGCCATGCCGAAAGTGCCGTCCTCGATGCTGGTGGCCACGTCCTCGCTGGTTTCGCCGATGAGGGCGATCTCGAAGTCGTGGATAACGCAGGCTCCGTTCATGGCGAGATGGTGGACGAAACCGCGCTCCATCAGGTCCCGGACCACCAGCCCCAGACCGCACTTGATGACGTGCGCTCCGAACTGCATAAGCACGGGACGTCCGGAGGAGGCGGCCTCCGCCACCCGGCGGCAGAGCCGGTCGAAGTCCTCGTCGCCCCATTCGGCCCGGGTCTCATCCGGGGGGAGGAAGTCCTCAAGAGTGACCAAATTCTCCCGCTCGGCGATGGGGTATGTCTTGATGTGGCTCAGGTCCAGCATCGGCCTTATCCTTGCGCCCTCGGCGGCGTGTAATACAATGATGCCGATTATATGAACGTCCGCAGAGCCGATTCAAGGCCGACGGTCGGCCTGCGGAAGGCAGGCGGACGGCTGGAGGTCGCTATGAGCCGCAAACCCAGCATATTGATCGTGGACGACAAGGAGAGCATGCTCAAGATGCTCTCCCATTTGCTGAAGGAGGAATACGACGTGCAGACGTTCTCCAGCGCGCGCGATGCGTTGAAGGAACTGCGCGATGAGCCGGCCGATTTGCTCCTGACCGACATCCGCATGCCCGGCACTGACGGGATGGACCTGCTGCGCACCGTCAAGGAGGAGTCGCCGGACACGGAGGTCATGCTCATGACGGCCTTCGCCACGGTGGAGCAGGCGGTGGAAGCCGTCAAGGCCGGCGCCTACAACTACCTGACCAAGCCGTTCGAGCCGGACGAGCTGAAGATCGCCATCGAAAAGGCCCTTGAGAGGAAGCAACTGCGCGAAGAGGCGCAGATACTCAAAGAGCAGGTGGAGCAGAGGTACGGCTTCCCCAACATCGTGGGCGAAAGCGAGGCGATGAAGCAGGCGTTCGAGCTGGCGCGCAAGGCGGCCGAATCCGACACCACCGTGCTGCTGACCGGCGAGAGCGGGACGGGCAAGGAACTGTTCGCCCGCGCCATCCACTACGCCAGCGACCGCCACACGCGGCGCTTCGTGGCCATCAACTGCGGCGCCATGCCCAAGGAACTGATCGAGAGCGAGCTATTCGGCTACGTGAAGGGAGCCTTCAGCGGGGCCTCGAAGAACAAGCGCGGCCTGTTCATGGAGGCCGACGGAGGGACGCTGTTTCTGGACGAGATCAGCGAGCTGGACGCCGAACTGCAGGTCAAGATCAACCGCGCCATACAGGAGCGGGAGATACGCCGCGTGGGGGACACCGAGGACATCTCCGTGGACGTGCGCATCGTGGCCTCCAGCAACCGGGACCTGCAGGAGGAGATGAAGCACGGGCGTTTCCGGGAGGACCTGTACTACCGGCTGAATGTGTTCCCCATCCACCTGCCGCCCCTGCGAGAGCGCGCCGGTGACATACCGCTGCTGGTTGAGCACTTCCTGCGGCAGTTCGCCGGAGACGAGGCGGACGATTACGAGATCAAGCCGGCGGCCATGGAGATGTTGATGAACTACCGCTGGCCGGGCAACGTCAGGGAGTTGCAGAACGCCATCGAACGGGCCGTCGTGCTCTCCGAGCGCAAGACCGTCACCCCTGAGCTGTTTCCCGCCATCGAGTCGGCGGAAGAGGACTACTCCCCGGAGGTCTCGGCCCTGTTGGACCGTCCCTACCGGGAGGCGATGGACAAGCTGACAGCCGCCTGCCAGCGCCAGTATCTGGTGGGGGTGCTGAAGAAGTACGAGGGCAACGTGACGCGGGCGGCCGAGCACGCGGGCATCGAGCGGGAAAGCTTCCACCGACTGATGCGCAAGTGCGACGTGGAGCGGGACGAGATCAAGCGCGAACTGGCCGAGCGTTGAGCCCGCCTGGGTCAGAAGGAACCACGACGACCACGACGTTCACGACGCAAAAGCCAGAACACAGCATCCGGCAACTCGCAGCTCCACAACCCTTCAATCTTTACAGCCCCGCCGGGCTATGCCGGCAGAGCCAGAGCCTGCGTGTAGCCCGGTAGCGTCAGGATGAGAGCGTTCTGGCTCGTGTTTCCTGAAGCTGGCCGCGGGCGTTGGTCAACCATGCCTTGGTGCCGTAGAGCGACTCGAGATGGTCGAAAGTGGCCTCGACCCGGTCGCGCTGCAGCGGCTGTCCCGCGGGCCGGCACAGCTCCGCCTCCGCGCCTATTCGCGCGATTCCCTGGATGAGCGATTCCAGGGCCTTGGCAAAGAAAGACTGCAGGTGCATCTTCTGTCCGCCCGACAGGTCGCCCAGCCACTCGGTGACGGCCCGGGGTTCCCAATCGGCGGCGTCCGGCGCTTCCTCGCGCAGGTCGGCGGCTTCGAGCACGGAGTCCACCAGCAGCTTCCAGACGCCCGCCCCGCTCGCAACCCAGCCTATCTGCGGCCAGGCGGCGGTCCACCACTCGTGGCGAGCGCGCAGGCCCTCAAGCGGCCAGGCCTCCGGGAAGCCGGTGTCCTGCAGCTCACCGCCCGCCACCGGATCGGCCAGCCCGCGCATCAGCGCGGCCCACTCCTCGGCGGTGAAGTCCACCTCCCCCTCCGGCACGGCGAGAGGTACGGAGAGAATCGCCGCCAGGTCCGGCGCCGAGAGCGCCACCTGCACGGAGAACTGGGCGCTGCGGATGCTCAACTCGGGGCAGTACTTGCCGCTGCCCACGACCCCGAGCACCCGCAGGCGGTCGTCGTCGATCTGCGAGATGGCGTCCACGCTCCTGGGATTGTCATCCACGAAGAGCACCTGTTGCACCGTCTCGTCTTCGAGCACCTCCTCCAGCGCCTCGCGCTTGCTCTCGACCTGCATCAGTTCGGCCGGCAACTCCACGTCCGCCGCGTCCAGTCTCTCGCCGGCGTAGCTGACGGTCGTGCGCGTGAGGACTTTCAGGCCCCAGCCCCGTTCTGCGAGTCCGTCCAGCACGGCCGGCATCAGCGGCACGGGTCGCCGGAGTTCTTCGTGCTCCAGCAGCGTCCCGCTGAGGTCGAAGCAGGCAATGCGTGTCTGAGCGTTCATCGCGCCCCCACCTCCTTTCCCGTTTCGTTCCTGCAACCTTTGTTATCCTACGACCTATTCGGCCCGCTGTCCACCCGCGTTTTGTGGTATTATCCGGTTTGAGCGCCGTGGGAGCCGGCAGGCACGGTGATTCCCCGGTGTGCCGACGGCCCCGGGGCCGCCGAAAACGGCCGTCCTGTTCAAAGGCCGGGAAGAGCGAAAGAGCCCTGCAACGGGCGGCGCGGGGAAGATAGATGGAAGAAAACCCGGTCCCGTGGGAACTATCGTAATGAAAGTTCACCGATCGAGTGGACCAGCCAGGGAGAGTGCGCGTTTGCGCCCGACGGACGAGCAGCTTCTGCGCCAGGCCCGTCAGGGAGACACTGCGGCCTTCCATGAGCTGATCGACCGGCACGGGGAAAATCTCTTCCGGCTGGCATACTCGCTGGTGGGCAACAGGGCCGACGCCGAGGATGTTGCGCAGGAGACGTTGATGGGCGCCTTCGAATACATGCACGGCTTCGAGGAACGTTCCAGCGTCAAGACATGGCTCACCCGCATCCTGATGCGACAGGCCGCTCGCTGCCACCGCCGCCGGGGCCGCAAGCACGAAGAACCCATCGGCACGCCCGACGCGTGGGCCGACGACGCGCCCCCCGACGAGTCCGCCCGGCGTCGCATGGACGTGCGCGGGGCGCTGGACAGGCTCTCGCCCGACCACCGGGAGGTGGTCGTCCTGCGGGAGTTCGAAGGAATGTCGTACTCCGAGATGGCCGAGGCGCTGGACGTGCCGCAGGGCACGGTGGAGTCGCGCCTCTACCGGGCGAGACAGGAACTGAAGACCTTGCTGCGGGACTACCTGCCGCCTCAGGCGGACCGTGGAGGAAGCTGAAGATGGCCGAGTGCAAGTATGGTAAATGGTTGACGGCTTACCACGACGGGGAGCTGACTTCGAAACGGCGCCGGGAACTGGAGCGGCACCTGGAGGACTGCGCCTCGTGCGCCGCCGAACTGGAGCAGTTACGGGCGCTGTCCGGCCTACTCGGTGAGGCACAAGCCCCCGCGTTGTCCGAAGACGCGCTGGCGCGGTTCCACCGGGCCGTGCCGGCGGCCCGCGAGCGGGGCATCGTGCGGCTCTGCCGGTCCGTAGCCCTCGCCGCCGCCGCTCTGCTTGTCATCTGCGGCGGCCTGCTGTGGTACGACGCGGCCAGTCAGGCGGACGCCTCCACCGCACCGGCGGCCTGGGAAGTGGCGGCGGTGGCCCTGGATGCCGATGCGGCAGGGGCCGGGACGGGCGAGACGTTTGCCCTCTGGGCCGTAACCGACCTCTCACGGGAGAACGGACAGTGACCAGGACGAAGATAGCCCTGCTGTTGTCCTTTGCACTCGTCTTTGCCGCCGGAGTGGTAGTGGGCCGGGTCGCCTGGCGCCGGCCGCCCGGTCGGCACCGCTCGTGGCTCTCGGACGAGCTGAATCTGACGGCCGAACAGCGGGAGCAAATGAGAGAGATATGGTCGGAAACCATGCGCGGGCCGGGCGCCGAGCACGGCGGCAGCCGACGGGCCCTCGCTGAGAAGCGGGAAGAGGCCGTGAGGGAACTGCTCACCGCGGAGCAGCTTGAGCAGTACGAGCGCATTCAGCAGGAGCACGAGCAGGCGCTGCGATCCCTGGCCGAGCAGCGGGAGGAGGCTTTCCACGACGCCGTCGAACGCACGAAAGAGATGCTCATTTCCGTTCCAGTGAGTCTATTGGAACTAAGAGTTTTCTGAGTTTCATTTCGGGTCTGGTAACTATGATTGAGCAGGGAGTTCTGTGAATAACTTCTTCAGTTATGCTGCCGTAGAAAAACTTATGGATCTTTCCAGCAGTGCTTTTATCGTGTAATTTTCCCGATCCG